>DATEJU010000031.1:0-8744 GCA_035277805.1 Paraburkholderia sp.
CGCCGCCCGCGCCCGCGACGTCGGCAACCGTCGAGAATCCGTATGGCCTGGGGGCCTTGTGGGCAAACGGCGACTTCGTGGCCCGCTTCGTACTGGGGCTGCTCGTGGTGATGTCGCTCGGCAGCTGGTACATCATGATCACCAAGTTCCTCGAGCAGGTGCGCGCAAACAGCCGTGCGAAATCGGCCGACGAACAGGTCTGGAATGCGCCGACGCTGTCCGAGGGCGCGGCCCAGCTCGATGATGCGTCGCCGTTCCGCTTCATCGCCGAGAACGCGATCGAGGCCGGGGAGCATCATGACACGGCGCTGCTCGATTCGGTCGACCGCAATACCTGGATCGACCTGAGCATCGAGCGTTCGATCACCAACGTGTCGAACCGGCTGCAGGACGGCCTGGCCTTTCTGGGCACGGTGGGGTCCACGGCGCCGTTCGTCGGGCTGTTCGGCACAGTATGGGGTATCTATCACGCGCTGACGGCCATCGGCGTTGCCGGCCAGGCATCGATTGACAAGGTCGCCGGCCCGGTGGGCGAGGCGCTGATCATGACCGCAATCGGCCTCGCCGTGGCCGTACCGGCCGTGCTCGGCTACAACTTCCTCGTGCGCAGGAACAAGTCCGTGATGGAGCGCGTGCGCGACTTCGGCGCACAACTGCATACGGTATTGCTCGCGAGCGGCCGGCGCGCGGCCGGCAGCATCGCGACGCCTGCGGCACAGGCGCCGCAGGTGCTGGCGGTTCAGTCTTGAGCGGGGGCGGTCATGGCGATCAGTGTGGGCGGCAGTGACGACAACGGCGAGGTCATCTCGGCGATCAACACGACGCCGCTCGTGGACGTGATGCTGGTGTTGCTGATCATCTTCCTGATCACGATCCCGGTGGTGACCCATACGATCCCGGTGCAGTTGCCGAAGGAGCGGATACAAGCGTTGCAGACGCAGCCGAAAAGCATCGAGATCGCGGTGAACCGGCAGGGCGATATCTTCTGGGGCATCGAGCACGTGGATCTGCCGACGCTCGTGGCGCGGCTGAAAGACGTTTCCGTGCAGACGCCGCAACCGGACGTGCACGTGCGCGGCGACCAGGCCACGCCGTACCAGTACATCGGCAAGGTTGTGACGGCGTGCGAGCGGGCAGGGATCGGCAAGGTTTCCTTCATTACGCAGCCGCCTGCAAGGGGCGGCTAGGGAGTTCGAACGATGGGTATGAACGTAGGTTCCGGAGCGGGCAGCGACGAGCCGGACGTCATGGTGGACATCAACACCACGCCACTGATCGACGTCATGCTGGTGCTGCTGATCATGCTGATCATCACGATCCCGATCCAGATGCATTCGGTGAAGATGAACCTGCCGGTGGGCAATCCGCCGCCGCCTCCGCATCCGCCGCAGGTGGTGCAGATCGACATTGCCCAGGACGGCGCGGTCAACTGGAACGGTGCGGCCGTACGCGGCGGGCCCGCGCTCGATGCGAAGTTTCGCGAAGTGGCCGCCGCGGCCGATCAGGACGAGATCCGGTTGCGCCCGGACAAGGCCGCGCCTTACCGGGCAGTGGCCGAGGTTCTGGCTTCGGCCCAGCGAGAAGGCGCGACGAAGATCGGCCTGATCGGCAACGAGCAGTTCATGCAGTGACGCGCGCGGCGGCGCCGATGTGCGCTTCACCCGCGGCCAGCGACGGCTGGGCGTCCATCACGGGGCGGGCAGTGCCTTGAACCGCGAGACGACGAGGATGGGTGCAAAAAGGGCATGGCGCCTTCCATTAATGTCAGTACAGCGAAGAGAACGTGATCATGAGTGACACGCAGGCGGCGGGGCAAAACAGGCGTCCCAGGCAGATTCATCTTGGCGCGACGATCCACGGACCGGGCGGGCATTACGCCGGTTGGCGGCATTCCGACGCGGTGATCGATGCGAGCATCAACCCGGATTTCGCGAAGCGCGTGGCCCGTCAGGCCGAGGCCGGCAAGTTCGATTTCGTGTTCGTTGCCGACGGCCTGCACATCAACGCGAAGTCGATTCCGCACTTCCTGAACCGGTTCGAGCCGATCACGCTGTTGTCGGCGCTCTCGGCCGTCACCGAGCGGGTGGGGCTGGTGGGAACCTTGTCGACGTCCTACAGCGAGCCGTTCACGGTTGCCCGGCAGTTCGCCAGCCTGGATCACCTGAGTCGGGGGCGGGCGGGGTGGAACGTCGTGACGTCGCCGCTCGAAGGTTCAGCGCGTAATTTTTCGCGCAGCGAGCATCCCGAGCATGACGAACGTTATCGGATCGCCGACGAATATCTCGAGGTCACGAAGGGGCTCTGGGATTCATGGGAGGAGGACGCGTTCGTGCGCGACCGCGCAAGCGGGGTGTTCTTCGATCCGGCCAAGCTTCACACGCTCAATCACAAGGGCAAGTATTTCTCCGTCGAAGGGCCGCTGAACGTGGGGCGTACACCGCAGGCTCGTCCGATCCTGTTTCAGGCGGGCGCGTCGGACGCAGGCAAGCAACTCGCCGCCAGACATGCGGATGCCGTTTTCACTCATCACGATACGCTGGAGCAGGCGCGCGCGTTCTATGCCGGTCTCAAGCAGCAGGTGATCGAGCAGGGGAGGCAGCCCGACGACCTGAAGCTGTTCCAGGGAATCGGCGTGATCGTGGGCCGTTCGGCCGAGGACGCGGAGCGGCAATACCAGGAGAGTCTGGAACTGATCACGATCGAAAGCGCGCTCGACCATCTCGGGCGGTTTTTCGAGCATCACGATTTCAGCCAATACCCGCTCGACGCGCCGTTTCCGGATATCGGCGACCTCGGCAGCAACAGCTTCCGCAGCGTGACGGACGAGATCAAGCACAAGGCGCGCGAGGGTGGGCTGACGTTGCGCCAGGTTGCGCTCGAGCTGGCTGCGCCGCGTCCCCGTTTTATCGGTACGCCGGAGCACATCGCGGACGGCTTGCAGGAGTGGTTCGAGGCTGACGCCGCGGACGGCTTCATTGTCGGGGGCGGGACGCCTCGGGCATTTACAGACTTCGTCGAGCAGGTGGTGCCGATCCTTCGTGCACGCGGTCTGTTCCGTGCGGAGTATCAAGGAACAACCTTGCGCGACCATCTTGATGTGAGTTATCCGCCGAATCGCTACGCGGTGGCGTAAGTGCGCCGGGGATTCGCTCTCTAGATGTGAAGCGTCAAGAGGTTGTTTTTCGACGCGGGCAGTCTGGCCATCGGCGCAACGTCGCCGATGGCGCTATGAGCTCAGTGCCAGTTGTAGTGTTGCTGCTGTACCGGCTCCGGTTGTTTGGACACGCTTTTGCAACTCAGGCGGCCAGCTTCATCAGCCGTTCCTGACGGGCTTCGAGGGGTGATTTGAAGCCCAGCTTTTCCAGACGCCAGTCGCGATTGTAGCGATCCTTGAACGCGATGGCGGCAGCACGAACTTCCTCCAGGTTTTTGAAGATGCGCCCATGAATAGCCTGTTCCTTCATGGTCCGGTTGAACCGCTCGGCGACGCCATTGGTCTGCGGCTCGGCGACGAAGGCGTAGCTCGGCGTGATGCCCCAGAACCTGATCTGGTCGCGGAAGTCGTCCGAGGTGTATTGCGAACCGTGATCCATGCGCAGCGACAACCCGCGGCCCGCGTCGGCAACTACCGAGCCAAACTCGCCCAGCAGCCCCTGGGAGATTGGCTCGAGGGCAGCGAAGCGGTCACCGATTTTCGCGACATGGATGCCGGTGCACATGCCGTCGCAGTGATCGACGGCCGAGAAGATCCACACCATGCCGTCGTCGACGGTCGCGATGCGCACGCCGTCGGTTCCCCACATCTCGTTGGGGCGATCAGTCGTGATTCGGCCGTCGTGAAGGCTGGGCTCGCCTCGCGCCTGACGGTGCGGCGAGAGCAACCCGTGCTCGCGCATCAACCGCAGTACGCGGGTCCGGGAGACTCGGATGTCGTGCACGATGCGCAGCCGCGCCCAGACCTTGCGGTGTCCCTCGCCACTGAAGGGCGAAGCTGCGAGATCGTCCCGGATGGCCTTCAGCAGGTCAGCATCGGGCATCTTCGGCTTTGGCCCACGCTTGCGCGGCACCATCGGCGCCACGTTGGCGCTCGCTCTGGCACGAACGGCATAAATCGTCGAGCGCGGAAATTCGAGCACCTGGCAAACCCGTTGCAATCCGAAGGGCTTGCCTGCGCTGACGGAGATCTCGCGGCTCATGTCGACGATCTCCGAGCGGTCAAAGGGCGACGGGCCTGCAGTTCACGTTCCCTGCGCAGGATCTCGTTTTCCATGGACAGCTCGCCAACGCGTCGCACGGCGTCATTGAGCCGCGCTTCCAGCGGATCGCTGGTCCGAGTCTTCAGGCCGGCCTCCATGCCGGCCAGTGCCAGCTCACGCCACTGCTCGAGCTCAGCGATCGTCACACCGACTTCGCGGGACACGGCGTCGACGGGTTCGCCGCGCAGCAACCGAAGGACCACGCTACGTTTGCGGCCGGTCGACCAGCGTTTGACTTCGGCCGCGCCAGAGGCGCTTCCAGTCGCGCTACGCGCGCCTTCCAGCGCCTCTGGCGCAACCGCATTCGCATCAGCTTTCTTCGACATCAACTACTCCAGTTTGGAACACACGTTTTACCCCAAATCCGTGTCCAAAAAAACCGGAGGCGCCGCATGTAGTGTTGCTGCCAACTCGCCAAGGCTTCGATGCGATAGGCTGAACTCTGCTAAGTCCATGCGTAGGCCCATTCTCGTAACGCTGACTGAATAAAGCGTTCGACCTTGCCGTTGGCCTGCGGACGATATGCCCGCGTAAGTTTGTGCCGGATACCCAGTTCCTGACAGGCGCGAACAAACTCGCGAGAACGAAACGCCGAACCGTTGTCGGTCAGCAATCGGCGCGCTCGCACCTCAAGCCCGGTGTATCAAGCCACGGCATCGTGCCGGAACCGCACGGCACTGGTTCTCGTCTCGTCTGGGTGCATCGTCGTGTAGGCAATCCGGGCATGATTGTCCACGGCGACGAACAGATGCTCCCAGCCAACGCCATCTACCCTATCGCGTCGATCGCCGGTGACCGATGGCCAGGACGCGGTTGAAAGTCGAGGCAGGCAGCTTTCAACGAGAAGGCTGCGATAGAAGGGAAAGCGTAGTGGCGCAGTACGAGCGCGCTGCAATGATGCTCGTCTCGCAGGTCGCTGAACACTTCCCGTTGGTGCGGGTTTCGGCAGGCAGTCACGTATGCGCGAGAAGGCGTCGACATCGATCGCTCGTGGCTTGCGAAGTGGGGGCAAGGCGCAAAGTTCCTGTAGGCCTTGGTCGAGTCACAGCGCAGACACGTGGTGGCGTTCAAGAAGCTGTACCCCGGCGACACCCCGGTAATCGAGGCTGTTTCGGATCAGGTGAACTACGCAGGTTTGCAGCGTCGTGGCTGGGAACACCGCTGCCAGCGCTTCGGGCATGCCCTTGAGTCCGTCGGTTATGGCGATCAGGGTGCCGGCCACGCCTCGTGTCTTCAGATCGTTGAACACCTTCCTCCAGAACTTGGCGCCCTCGGTGCTCTCGATCCACAGGCCCAGAATGTCGCGCGTGCCGTCATGCTGAATGCCCGGCGCCAGATAGACGGGCTTGTTGCGCACGACGGCGTCTTCGCGAATCTTCACGCGCAACGCGTCGAAGAATACGACCGGATACATTGGTTCGAGTGGCCGGGCTTGCCATGCCGCGACTTCGGCCATTACCTCGTCGGTCACGGAACTGATGAAGTCGAGCGAGACCTCGGTGCCGTATTGTTCCAGCATAAAGCCTTGAATCTCACGCACGGTCATGCCCCGGGGGTACATCGCGACCAGAGCGGCCGCGGGCAGCTAACCGGGGAACTTCCGCTTAGATTCAGAATGGCCCATCTGATGTCGCGTGGCCAACTTCGCCCTTTTTCTGCGGCACGTCACGACTTGTCGGTATCGACCACGAAATGCGACTACCCCGCATGAGCTATCTCGGAGTCGGCACTGAACTCAGCCCCCCTTGCTCAGATTGGATGTTTCCAGGGCGCGGAGCGCTAACGCTTGTCTGAGTTGGATCGTTTGACACCGGTAAAACGCACCAAAACCAAGGTGAGTCGAGGAGGTGCACACCTTCCTGGGTTCGAAAAAATCGAACCAATATTTCGTGAATAGCAGATTTTTTCTTACCAACCGCCTTGGTACGCTGACTGCACTTTCACGACGTTCCCTAGAGTAACACGATGAAGTGTCCTGTCTGCAAAGCCGCGGAGCTGTTGATGACCGAGCGCCGCTCGGTGGAGATCGACTACTGCCCGCACTGCCGTGGTGTTTGGCTCGACCGCGGCGAGCTCGACAAACTAATCGCACTCGACGGCGAGGCGGCCGAGTCCCAGGCATCGCAGCGCGGGCGCCGTGACGAGCGCCGCGATCACGACGAGCGGCATCACGATAACCGCTACCGGCACGAAGACTATCGAAACGGACGGCTGGACCATCGCAAGAAGCGTTCGCTGGTCGACATGTTCGATTTCGACTGATGTCTTGGACATCGTGGTGGCCGTGGCGTATGCCGATCGACCGATTCTGACTCTGCGGTACGGCGGATTCGGACCACGCACCGATCTTTGATACTGGTGGCGAATCTACGAGGCACTGAGCCCAAGGGCGATCGAGCCGAAGAAGGAGGCAGAGATGTAAACGACGTACGTGGCTGATTGCGCGCGATCCGGCGAATCTAGTTGACGCCGGTGAAAAGATATCAGTAGTTCAAAGTAAATATCCTTGAAAACCTTGAGGAAACACTTATGAACTCGATTTTTCGACAAGCCATGATTGGCTCCATCGCCGCCTTGAGCATGGGTATCACCTTCAGCGCCCATGCCATCAAGGGTGACGACAGCCACCCGGTACGGCAGATTCAGCCCACAGACGCCAGCACGACCCACAAGGCGAAACCTGCGCATCACGGCCAGGGCAAGGCGGCAAGCCTGCGCGGTGGGGAGCCTTCCTGCACGGGGCCGCGATCGTTCTGCGATCCCCACCATGGTAGCTGAGCGTGGCGGCTACGCCGTGATACGGTTTGATACATGATGTGTCGACCGTATTGGTTGGGCAGCAGGGCCGGCAACTGTGCCGGCCCGTGATGCTGCGAGATACGACGCTGCTTACCCAGAGCGCCGGTTCAGTCCATCCTGGGCCTGCGAAATGGTACCGAGAGGATCCGCTCCTCTGGTGCCAGCGCTCGCAGGCGCTTGTACAGTAGCCGCGTTTCCAGCAGGTTCCAGACACGCAACATGGCCTCGATGGTATCGAAGGGCTTTGTCAGGAAATCGCGTGCGCCGAGTGAGAGCGCCCGGCGCTTTGCCTCCTTCGTCGCATCGGCGGTGAGGATCAGTACAGGCCGGTAGTCGAGAGGATCGCCGCGCCGATGCAATTGTTCTAGCACGGCAAAACCGTCCAAGCCCGGCATCATCAGGTCGAGAATGATCAGGTCGGGATCGAAGGCGGCGTACAGGTCGAGCGCCCGCTGTCCGTCGGTGGTGCCTATCACGTGCGACAGCCCTTCCCGATCGAGAAGATCTTCTAGCAGGCGCAAGTTGGCCGGCTGGTCGTCGACAATCAGCACGCGCGATTCCAGCAGGTCGTCCTCATTCATGTCAAGGCTCCGTCCAGGGTGGCATAAAAGGCTTTCAGATCGAGCGGCTTGGTCAGATAGGCCGCGGTGCCGGCGGCCTTCAAACGCTCGATCGTCTCGGGCATTGCATCGGCGCTGAGAATCACCACGGGCGGCGCAGGTGCGGCGTACGCGCGGATCTTTTGCAGCACCGCTTCGCCGCTCAGGCCCGGCAGGTTGAGATCGAGTAGCACGAGATCGGGTGGTGTCTCCTGCAGATGTAACAGTGCCTGTGAGCCGTCGCGGGCGGTTACGAGGCGCAGGTTCGGGCGACGCAGCATCAGTGTTTCGATCAAGGCGAGATTCGAGGCGTCGTTCTCTACACACAGCACAGTGCGCTCGTTTGTCCCTGCGCCGGGGCCGCCTGCGCTGGCCGGGGCCAGGATGTCGCCGTGTCGCGGCGCCTCGTTCGCCGCACGCACGAAGCTCAGCCGAAACGTGCCGCCGCCATGAGCGCCCGGTTCATACGCGATGGCCCCGCCCATCTGCGTCATCAGGCTTTTGGATAGCGCTAGGCCGAGTCCGGTTCCGTTCCGGTCGTGGCGTTCCGCGCCGAGCCTATCGAACGGCGTGAACAGCCGTTCCCGGAGCTCCGGGGAAATCCCTTTGCCGCCGTCTGTGACATCGATCGTCACAGTGGCATCGTCACGGGCGGTGTCGATGCGCACCCAGCCGCCGTCAATGTTGTACTTGATCGCGTTCGAGAGCAGGTTCAGCACGACCTGCAAGGCACGCTGCCGGTCGGCCGAAATCACCAGCGTCGGGCCGGCCGGAGCCGGGCCCTGCAGGCGGATCTGTCGCTTCGCGGCCAGCGGCGAGACCAGCGCCAGCGCTTCCGCGAGCAATGGATCGAGCTCGACCGGCTCGTGCTCGATTACTGGGCCGCCGGCCTCGATGCGAGCGATGTCGAGCACGTCATCGATCAAGGCTAGCAGGTGGCGGCCGGCACGAACGATCTGTGATGCGTTACGGCGGTGCCGCGTATCGCCAAGGTCGGTTTCCAGCAGTTGCGCGAAGCCGAGAATCGCATTGAGCGGCGTGCGTAGCTCATGGCTGGTGCGCGACAGGAATTCGGTCTTCGCGCGATTCG
>DATEJU010000032.1:0-19138 GCA_035277805.1 Paraburkholderia sp.
ATCAACGGCCTCGTCGTGACCTTGCTCGCGCCGCTCTTTCACGCGGGCTCGGCCGTGCTGACGCCGCGCTTTTCGGCCGGCACGTTCTGGCGCGACGCGGCGCGTTACAGTTGCACGTGGATCAACGTGGTGCCGACGATCGTCGCCTATCTGCTCAACGGCGACGACCCGCACGGGCTCGACCTTTGCGCGCTGAAGTTCTGCCGCAGCGCTTCCGCGGCGCTGCCCGCCCACCATCACCGCGCGTTCGAGGCGCGCTTCGGGATCGGCGTGATCGAGACCATGGGGCTGACCGAGACCGCCGCGCCGGTATTCAGCAATCCGTATGATGCATCGCGGCGCCGGATCGGCAGCATCGGCTTGCCCTCGGGCAGCGAGGCGCGCGTCATCGACCAGCAAGGGCGCGAGTGCGCGCCGAACGAGTGCGGCGAGATCGTGCTGCGCGGCAACCAGATCATGCGCGGCTATTACAAGCGTCACGACGACACCGCGAAGGCGTTCACCGCCGACGGCTGGCTGCGCACGGGCGACCTCGGCTACCGCGACGACGAGGGCTACTTCTATATCAACGGCCGCTCGAAGGAGCTGATCATCAAGGGCGGCGAGAACATCGCGCCGCGCGAGATCGACGAGGTGCTGCTGCGCCATCCTGGCGTGCTCGACGCGGCCGCCGTCGGCGTACCCGACCCCGCCTATGGCCAGGAGATCGTTGCGTTCGTGGTGCCGCGCGAGGCCCACTGGCAAGGCGCGCCCGATGCCGCCGAGCTGCGTGCGCATTGCCTGCGCGAGCTGGGCCGCTACAAGGCGCCGAAAGAAATCCGCTTCGTGAGCGAGCTGCCGCGCGGCCCGTCGGGCAAGGTCCAGCGGCTCAAGCTCGTGGCGCCCGCGAGCGGATGACGCGCGGCGGCCTGCACTTGCCGCTTGCCCTGGAATGCAACCGGGGCCGTGGACCCACACACAAGATAGAGACAGCGCTTTGCATGGGACCGGAGTAAGCGCTAAAGCGCCAACTCCGGTCGACAGGAGACGACATGAAACAGCACGCACAGCGCGTGAAGACGCGCCATATCATCCTCGCGGTCATGTGTCTGATGTACTTCATCTCGTACATCGATCGCGTCAACATCGCAGTCGCCGGGCCGCTGATCCGCCACGAAATGGGCCTCACCACGGTGCAGCTCGGTCTCGTGTTTTCGGCGTTCGCGTATCCGTACGCCGCCATGCAGATCATCGGCGGCTGGCTCTCGGACAAATACGGGCCCAAGCTCGTGCTCACCGTGCTCTCGTTGATCTGGGGCGCGGCGACGCTTGCGACGGGCTTTGCCGGCGGCGTCGTCATGCTGGTGCTGCTGCGTTTCGCGCTGGGCGTGGGCGAGGGCGGGGCGTTCCCCACCGCGACGCGCGCGTTCACATACTGGATGCCGGTGGGCGAGCGCGGTTTCGCGCAAGGCATCACGCACAGCTTCGCGCGCCTCGGCGGCGCCGTCACACCGCCGCTCGTGCTCGCGGTGGTGGTTGCGGGCGGCTGGCGCGATGCTTTCATCCTGCTCGGCGTTGCGAGTCTCGCGTGGACGGTGCTCTATCTGTGCATATTCACCAATTCGCCCGAGCAGAACCGGCGCATCACGCCGGAGGAGACCGCCGAGATCGGCTACCGGCACGGCGACTGCGAACGCGCGAAGCGTTTGCCCACGCCGTGGCGCAAGCTCGTGCACCGCATGTGGCTCGTCACGTTCGTCGACTTCTGCTATGGCTGGCTGCTGTGGGTCTATCTGACCTGGCTGCCTTCGTATCTGAAGGAGTCGCGCGGCTTCGACCTCAAGCAGCTCGCGCTCTTCACGGCGCTGCCGCTGCTGGCCGGTGTGATCGGCGACACGCTCGGCGGCGTGGTCTCGGACCGGCTCTTCAAGTGGACGGGCCGGCTGCGCTTTGCGCGCTGCTCGGTGCTCGTGACGGGCTTGGGCGGCTCGCTCGCATTCTTGCTGCCGATGGTGTACGCCCCGAACCCGATCATGGCGGTGATCTACCTCTCCGCTTCGTTCTTCTTCCTCGAGATCACGAACCCGGTGCTGTGGACGCTGCCGCTCGACATCGCGGGCAAGTATGCGGGCACGGCGGGCGGCATGATGAACACGGGCTTCGGCATTGCGGGCATGGTCTCGCCGGTCGTGTTCGGCTATCTGATCGAGCGCACCGGCAGCTATAACGTGCCCTTCACGATCTCGGCGGTGCTGCTCGCGCTTGGGATCGTTGCGGCGCTCTTCATCAATACGAGCCGCACGGTCGAAGCCGATGAAGAACGCGAGCGGCGCATGGGCACGGCCGATGCGGGGGCCTTCGCGTTTCTCGATTCCATGCCGACGGTGCGGCTCGAGCGGCACACCTTGCGGCGGCCGCTGCGGTGGTGGCGCTAGGGCGCTGAGTGCGCTCGACGTGCCGGGTACGCGGGGCACTTCGGCCCCGCGCGCTGCCTCCGCCGCCACGCGCGTACCCCTTGTCCGCCTCATCCGCCTCATCCGCTTTACGCACCGCCATCGAGCTTGCGCAAGCGCCAGATCAGGCTCGACGTATCGAATCGGCTGCCTCCCAGTCGCTGCACATCGCCATAAAACTGATCGATGAGCGCAGTGACCGGCAACGCAGCGCCATTGCGTTTCGCTTCATCGAGGCAAAAGCCGAGGTCCTTGCGCATCCAGTCCACCGCGAAGCCGTAATCGAACTTCCCCGCCATCATTGTCTGGCCGCGATTGTCCATCTGCCAGCTCGCCGCAGCGCCTTTGCCGATCACATCGAGCACGACCGCCATGTCGAGCCCCGCGCGCTCGCCGAAGTTGATGGCCTCGGCAAGGCCCTGAACGACACCGGCGACGGCGATCTGGTTGACCATCTTCGCGAGCTGGCCCGCGCCCGCCGCGCCGATCAGCGTGACGGCCGCCGCGTAATGCGCGAGCGTGGCCTCGGCGCGCGCAAAGCTCGCGGCATCGCCGCCGCACATGATCGTGAGCTTGCCGTTCTGGGCGCCCGACTGGCCGCCCGACACCGGCGCGTCGATGAAATGCAGGCCGAGCGGCGCGGCGCTCGCCGAGAGCTCGCGCGCCACGTTGGCCGAGGCGGTCGTATGGTCGACGAACACGGTGCCGCGCGCCATGCCGGCGAATGCGCCGTCCGGGCCCAGCGCGATGCTGCGCAGGTCGTCGTCGTTGCCGACGCACGCAAGCACCAGCTCGGCGCCCTGGGCCGCTTCGCGCGGCGTCGCGGCCGAGCGCCCGCCATACTCGGCGACCCATTGCGCGGCCTTGGCGCCGGTGCGGTTGTAGACCGTCACGTCGAGCCCGGCTTTCGCGAGATGACCGGCCATCGGATAGCCCATCACGCCGAGACCCAGAAATGCGACGCGGCGCACCGGATTGGGCGTGGACGAAGTTGCGGATTGGCTCACAGTGGCTCCTTGGGGTTGGGAGTGAAGAGGGGCGGACTTCATTATGTCAGCTATCGCCGGGAGCCTCTGGACGGCTCCGCCCGCCGAATCCGGGCCTGGACGCGAATTGGACTCAACGATTGTGCGCATCTGGTACTAACCACGCGCGTTTTTGTGCGCCGATACTCGACTCATAACAGTATGACGATCTCGGGCCGGGCAGGCGTGCGAGGCCTTGGCGCCGACGGCAATCGGCCACAATCGACCACGGAGACAGCGATGCTCAGATATGTGATTGGAATCGGCCTGCCTTTTCTGGGCGTCATCGGCGCACTGCCCTGGGTGGCGGCGCAGCAGGAGCGCTACGTCTTTGGCGTGCCCTTCATCTACGCGTGGATCTTCGCCTGGTTCCTGCTGACCTCCGGGTGCCTGTTCGTCTGCTGGCACTTCTTCGACCGGCACCGCTACGCGAACGAGAGCTAGCGCCCTGCAGCCTCGCAAAGAGGCGCCGGCCTCTGCCTTGGCCCATCCCACCGTCTCCACCCTGGAGAGCCACGCATGTCCACTCTCGTCTTCTCGCTTCTGATCGCGTTTTCGCTGTACCTCGCCATCCGCTCCCGGC
Source organism: Paraburkholderia sp. (assembly GCA_035277805.1). GTDB lineage: Bacteria > Pseudomonadota > Gammaproteobacteria > Burkholderiales > Burkholderiaceae > Paraburkholderia. Next base: position 4,041 of record DATEJU010000032.1, read on the forward strand.
GCGGCCACGGCAAGCAGAGCGTCCACGACTTCTTCGTCGCCTCGCGTCAGTTCGGCGTCGCGCTCGTGTTCTTTCTCACGGCGGGGGAGATCTACAGCATCGGCACGATGGTCGGCTTTCCGGGCGGCATCTATGCGAAGGGGCCGACCTATGGCATCTGGTTCCTCGGCTACATCCTGCTTGCCTATCCCATCGGTTATTTCATCGGCCCGCGCATCTGGGAGTCAGGCAAGCTGCACAACGCCATCACGCAGGCGGATCTCTTCAAGGGCCACTTTCAGAGCCGCACGCTCGAGCTGATCGTTGCGGGCTCATCGATCCTGTTCCTGATCCCCTGGGGCGAGCTGCAGTTCACGGGCCTCGCCGCTGCGCTCAAGGGCCTCGGCTGGCACGTGCAGCCGGTTTGGCTGATCGTCGTGTGCGCCGCGCTCGCCTTCACCTATATCGCCATTTCCGGCGTGCGCGCCTCGGCCTGGATCGCCGTGCTCAAGGACATCCTGATGCTGCTCGCGATCGTCGTCACGGGCGTGGCCGCCGCCTGGATGGCGGGCGGCACGCACGAGGTGTTCCATGCCGCGAGCCGCCAGGTGAGCAACGCCATGACCACCCCGCAGCTGCGCTTCTCCATGAGCACGATGCTGTTCCAGTCGCTCGGCTTCTATATGATGCCGTTCGCCGCGCAGGGCTTCTTCACCGCGCGCGGGCCCAATACGATCCGCCGCACGCAGATCGCGATGCCGCTCTACATGCTGATGTATCCGTTTCTCGTGGTGGCCTCGTACTATGCGATCAGCGCGAACCTGAAGCTTGCCTCGCCCAACGACGCGTTCTTCGCGGCGGCCGTCCACCTGCTGCCCGACTGGCTGCTCGGACTCGTCGCCGCGGGCGCCGCGCTCTCGGGGCTGCTCGTGCTCGCGGGCATCTGCCTCGCGATCGGGCCGATCGTCACGCGCAACCTCTTGCCGAACCTGCCCGAGTCGCGCCAGAAGCGCACCGCCAAGTTCGTGATCGTGGCCTATCTGCTGGTGTCGATCGCGACCACGCTGCTCACGCCCAACCTCATGCTCTCGCTCATCAACACGACGTACTATGGCGTGACGCAGTTCTTTCCCGGCATGCTGATCCTGCTCGCGCGGCGCCGCGTGCGGCCCGGCGCGGTGGCGGCCGGCATCGTCTGCGGCCAGGGCCTCGCGATCGCGTGCTATGCGCTGCATATCGGCTTCGGCGGCATCAACCTGGGGCTCGTGTGTCTTGGCGTCAATGTGCTCGTGGTCTTCGTGGTGCATATCCTGATGCGGCCGTTCGGGCGGCGCTATGCCATGCCCGATCCCGTTCACCATTCATAGGGAGTCGAGACTGTCAATGAATCCGCACGCATCGTCTGCTTCGTCGGGACAGGCCGCACGGTCCGGCCAGCCGGGAGATCCCGGAAATGCGGCCGGCCCGGTCACGGTTTTCGCGGCGCGCCGCATCCTCACGCTCAACCCGAACCAGCCGCACGCGACGCATGTGGCCGTGCGCGACGGCCGCATTCTCGCGGTGGGCACGCGCGAGGACGCCGCGCAGTGGGAGGCGCAATTCGGCGCGCAATCTGGTGCATATGCACTGGACGAGACGCTGCGCGACAAGGTGCTGATGCCGGGGCTCGTGGAAGGGCACTGCCATCTGATGGAAGGCGCGGTATGGGACGCGGCGTACGTGGGCTACTACGACCGGCGCGGTCCGGACGGCACGCTGTGGCCCGGCCTGCGCTCGCTCGACGCGGTGCTCGCGCGTCTTGCCGAGGCCGAGCGCGCCATGACCGACGACGGCCCGCTGCTCGCCTGGGGCTTCGATCCGATCTACTTCGGCGCGTCGCGCCTCACGACGCGCGAGCTCGACACGGTATCGGCGCGCCGCCCCATCGCGATCCTGCATGCGAGCGTGCACCTGATGAACGTGAACAGCGCGATGCTGGCGCGGGCCGGCATCGACGAGGACACGGACGTCGATGGCGTCGCGCGCGATGGCGACGGCCAGCCGACGGGCGAATTGCAGGAGTTCGCCGCGATGTTCCCGATCTATCAGGTGATTGGCGGCAAGCTCGCGATCGCGGCCAGCGAAAAGCCGCACGCGGTGTGGAATTTCGGGCGCGTCGCGCTACTGGCAGGCGTGACGACGGCCACCGATCTCGTCAACGACCTCTCGCCCGAAGGCAACCGCAGCTTGCGCACTGTGACCGCCGACCCCGACTATCCGGTGCGGATCGTGCCCGCGTTCGCTCCGCAGCGCAATCCCGCGCAGCGCGCGGCCGGCGTGCTGGAGGCCATGGCGGGCAATACCGACAAGCTGCGCTTCGGGCCGGTGAAGTTCATCGTCGACGGCTCGATCCAGGGCTTCACTGCGCGCGTGCGCTGGCCCGGCTACGCGGGCGGGCAGCCCAACGGCCTGTGGCTGATCCCGCCGGAGCAACTGGTCGAGGTGTTCGAGCCGTACCATTGCGCGGGGCTGCAGCTGCATATCCACACCAACGGCGACGAAGCCACCGAAATCGTACTCGATGCGCTCGCAACGATACTCGCGCGGCATCCGCGCCCCGATCACCGGCACACGCTGCAGCATTGCCAGATGGCGGACGCGGCGCAATTGCGGCGCATTCGCGCGCTCGGCCTGTGCGTGAACTTCTTCGCGAATCACATTTACTACTGGGGCGATGCGCACTATAGCCAGACCATGGGCCCCGACCGCGCGAACCGCATGGACCCGGCTGGCTCGGCGCAGCGCATGGGCATTCCGTACGCGTTGCATTCGGATGCGCCCATCACGGCGCTGAGCCCGCTCTTCACGGCATGGTGCGCGGTGCGGCGCGAGACGGCGTCGGGGCGTGTGCTCGGCGAGGCGCAGCGCCTCAGCGTGGATGAGGCGCTGCACGCGATCACGCTGGGCGCGGCGTATACGCTGCGCCTCGATCATCTGATCGGCAGCATCGAGGTGGGCAAGTTCGCCGATTTCGCGGTGCTCGACGAAGACCCGAGCGCCTGTGCGCCCGAGCGCCTGAAGGACGTGCCCGTGTGGGGCACGGTGCTCGGCGGACGTCTGCTGCGCGCACCGAAATGAAACCCGCCGCCGCGCCATCGCCCATGCTCGCGCCGATCCATGTGCCGGCGCGCGAGCCGATCGACCTGGCTGTGGTCGGAGGCTACCTCGGGGCGGGCAAGACCACGGTGGTCAACCGCCTGTTGGAGGCGCCGCACGGCAAGCGCATCGCGGTGCTCGTGAACGACTTCGGCGCCGTGAACATCGACGCGCGGCTCGTGCGCGCGCGCAGCGACGACGTGATCGAGCTCGACAACGGCTGCATCTGCTGCACCATTGGCGGCGCGCTCGTGGATGCGCTCGGCCGCGTGGCCGCGCGCGAGCAACGGCCGGACCTGCTGCTGATCGAGGCGAGCGGCGTGTCGGACCCGGCGAAGATTGCCCAGGTGGGCTTGCTCAACGGCGCGTTCCGCCTCACCGCAGTGCTCGTGATCGCCGATGCGCTCGAGCTCGTGCACACGCTCGCGGATCCGCTGGTGGGCGCGATGGCGCAGCAGCAGATCGACAGCGCGAGCGCGGTGATCGTCACCAAGCTCGACCTGATCGAGGTCGACGCGCGCGAGCGGGCCGTCGCGGACGTGCGCGCGCTCGCGCCCACCGATGTCGTCGTGGCCGCCGATCACGGGCGCGTGCCGCTCGCACTGCTGTTCGACGCCAGCGTGCCCGAGCGGCGCGCGCTCGCCGACGCGGGGCGCTGGCAGCGCAGGCCCGTGGGGCCGCCGCTGCCGGCATTTTCGAGCGTGGCGATCGCCGTGCCCGAGGTGCTGGACAAGGCGCGCCTGCGCGCGTGGCTCAAGGCGTTGCCGCGCACGGTGCTGCGCGCTAAGGGGTTTGTGCGCGTTGCCGACGCACAGGGCGAGATCAGTACGCGCGTGTGTCAGGTGGCGGCGCGGCGGCTACGCATGACGGCGGTTACGCAGGGCGAGCAGGCGAGCGCGACGCCGGAGAGCATGCTCGTGTTCGTCGGGTTCATTGATATGAATACCGAAATGATGTTGCGCGATGGGCTCAACGAGTGCACTCAGATCGCGCATTGTTGAGCGAGTCGTGCGGCGCGGGACAGTCAAGTCCGGCGCCGCGCGGCATACATGCTCTTGAAAGGCGCATGCGCGGTCATGCGCACGCACGGCAGTTCACCGCACCCCACCCATCGCCACGCGCCGCGATTGCTGCCGGCGTCCCACCCACGCGGCGGAGAGCGCGCTCACGAGACCCGCGCACAGTGTATAGACACAGATGAGCCACGGGTCGCCGCCATTGCGCTGCAAGAGCCAGGTGGCCATGATCGGGCTGATGCCGCTCGCGAAGATGCCCGAGAACTGATACACGAACGAGATGCCGGAGTAGCGCACGTTGGCGTCGAACAACTCCGCGAAGAGCGCCGCCTCGGGCCCATACACCGACGCGTACACGACGCCGAGCGGGATGATCACCGCGATCCACACGAGCAAGGGCTCGCCGCCGCTGTGCTTCATGAGCCAGAAGCCGAAGAACGAAGAAAATCCCGTGAGCAGCGATCCCCAGAAATAGATACGCGTGCGGCCGACACGATCCGAGAGCCGGCCGAAGAACGGAATCATGAAGATCATCACGAAGGCGGCGGCCATCACGGCGAGCAGGGCGTCGGTGCGCGGGAGCTTGAGCGTCTGCGTGAGGTAGGCGATCGTGAAGACGGCGAAGACGTTGAAGAACACGCCGTCGATGAAGCGCGCGCCCATGCCCGCGAGCACGTTGCCGGGGTAGCGGGTGAGCACCTCGGCAATCGGCACGCGGATCTCGGCGCCCGACTGCTTCACGCGCTCGAACTCGGGCGTTTCCATCACGCGCAGGCGGATATACATGCCGATGGCCACGAGCGCGAAGGAGAGGAAGAACGCGACGCGCCAGCCCCACGCGAGAAACTGCGCATTGCTGAGCGTGGAGGAGAGCACGGCGACCACGCCCGACGCGAGGCACAGCCCGATTGCAAGGCCGATTTGCGGAATGCTCGCGAAGAAGCCGCGCTTGCCCTCGGGTGCGTATTCGAACGACATCAGCACGGCGCCGCCCCATTCGCCGCCGAGACCCAGGCCTTGCGCCACGCGCAGGATGAGCAGGAGCGAGGGCGCCCAGAGACCGATCTGCGCGTAGGTGGGCACGGTGCCGATCAGCACGGTGGCGACGCCCATGATGGAAAGCGTCATGACCAGCATGCTCTTGCGGCCCAGCCGGTCGCCGAAGTGGCCGAAGATCATGCCGCCGAGCGGGCGGCTCAGAAAGCCTACAGCGAAGGTGCCGTAGGCGAGCATCGTCGATACGAGGGGATCGCCACTCGGGAAATAGAGCTTGTTGAAAACGATGCCGGCGACCACGCCGTAGAGGAAGAAGTCATACCACTCGATGGTCGCGCCGATCAGGCTCGCGACGACCACGCGTCTCATCTGCCGGGCGTCGGCCCGGGGCAATGCGTTCATGGCTGTCTCCAGATAATTGTTTAGGTATCCTTTATGGATGTTGCGTCATGCCTGGTCCGCATGACTGCGCGCACTAGACGTGCGCCTCGGCATACTCGCCGTGCTGCGCGGCGAGCGCCGAGTGGTCCTCGAGAATCATGTCGGCGGCTTTCTCGGCGATCATGATGACGGGGGCGTTCGTGTTGCCGGAAACGAGCTCCGGCATGATCGACGCATCCACCACGCGCAGGCCGGCAAGGCCGTGCACGCGCAGCCGTTCGTCGACGACGGCGAGCGCATCGTGGCCCATCTTGCAGGTGCCCGCGGGGTGGTAGATGGATTGGCTGTAGCGGCGCGCCGCCTCCAGTAGTTCGGCGTCGGTCTCGTACTGCGCGCCGGGCACGAACTCCGAGACGATGTGCGGCGCCAGCGAGGGCGCGGCCGCGATGCGGCGCGCCACCCTGATGCCGCCGATCACGACGGGATGGTCGCGCGCGTCGGACAGATAGTTCGCGTGGATGGCCGGATACGCGAGCGGATCGGCGGAGCGGATCTCGACACTGCCGCGGCTGTATGGCCTTAGCTGGCACACCGACGCCGTGAAAGCCGAGAACGGATGCGCGCCTTTGCCGGGCTTGTCGGCGCTCAGCGGCTGCATGTGGAACTGGATGTCCGGGCGCTCGACGTCGGGGTGCGAGCGCGTGAAGATCGCCACCTGGCTCGCGGCCAGCGTGAGCGGCCCGGTGCGCCAGAGCGCGTATTGCAGGCCGATCCAGGCTTTGCGCAGCGGATGATTGACTTCGTCGTTGAGGGTGCGCTCGCGGGTGCGGAACACGAGCCGTACCTGCAGATGGTCCTGCAGGTTCTGCCCGACACCCGGCAGCTCGTGCAGCACGTTCACGCCGGCATTGCGCAATACCTGCGCGGGGCCCACGCCGGAGTGCTGAAGAATCTGCGGCGAGCCGATCGCACCGGACGCGAGAATGACCTCGACGCGCGCCCGTGCCCGCTTGCGTTCGCCGTCCTGCAGGTATTCCACGCCCACCGCGCGCCGCCCTTCGAAGAGCACCCGGCACGCTTGCGCGCGCGTTGCCACGCTCAGGTTGCCGCGATGGCGCACGGGCTTGAGAAAGCCCTTCGCGGTGCTCCAGCGAAAGCCCTTGTACGCCGTCTGCTGAAAGTAGCCGACACCTTCCTGGGTCGCGCCGTTGTAGTCGGGGTTGAGCGCAATGCCGATATCCTGCGCGGCCGCGATGAAGTGATCGGCAATGGGGCGGCGCAGCCGCAGGTCGGAGACCTTCAGCGGCCCGCCTGTGCCGTGCCACTCGTTCGCGCCGCGCTCCTGGTCCTCGGACTTCCTGAAGTAGGGGAGCACGTCGGCGTAGCGCCAGCCGCTATTGCCGAGCGCGGCCCATCTGTCGTAGTCCTCACGTTGTCCGCGCACGTACAGCAGGCCGTTGAGCGAGCTCGATCCGCCGAGCACCTTGCCGCGCGGCCAGTCGATCTGGCGGCCGGCCACGTTTTCGTCGGGCTCGGTGCGATAGCACCAGTCGAGCGTGGGGTTGTGCATGGTCTTGAAGTAGCCAACCGGGACGTGGATCCACGGGTTGGAATCTTCGCCGCCCGCTTCGAGCAGCAGCACGGTGTTGCGCGCGTCGGCGCTCAGGCGGTTGGCGAGCACGCAACCCGCCGATCCGGCACCAACGATCAGATAGTCGACTTCGTGTTCCACGAATCCCGTCTCCTCGAAATCCAGGCGCGGCGCGGCGTGCTTTGTCGTACCGCTTTGTGCCGCGTTTTTTGGATCAATGTCGTGGATGGGGAGAGCGACCGCAAGCGCGAATGCTGCGCCCACGCCGAAAGTGAAACGGAAAGTGCTGAAACGGAATCAGAAGTCGGTCGCGCGGCGCGAGCGCTGCGCCGCCGAATGGGCGCTGAATGCGCGTCTGGAAGGCATCAACGGGGGTGAAGAAGCGGCTATGGCTCAGCGCCCGTTCATGCCAGCGAGAGCCCCTGCAGCAACGGGGCGAGCCGGCTCGCCGTTTCCCGCATGCGCCCCACGTGCTCCAGCAATTCGTTGAGCGTGGTGCGCGCGGTGGGCGCATGCACGGCGAGCGCCGCGAGCACGCGCTTGCTGCCGGGGTCCTGCACGGGCACCGCGATCGCCACCATGCCGCGCACGAACTCCTCGTTGTCGATGCCGATGCCGCGCACCGCGAGCCGGTCGAGCTCGGCCGCGAGCACCTGCGGGTCGGTGAGGGTGCGGTACGTCATTTTGGAGAGCACGAGGCGCTCCAGCAGCGCGTTGCGCTCGAGCGCCGTCATCTGCGAAAGAAAGAGCTTGCCGCTCGCGGTGCAGTGCAGCGGAACGTGCATGCCGGGGCGCATTTCCATGCGCAGCGGCTCCGTTGTCTCCACGCGCTCGATGTAGAGCACGCGGTCGCCGTCGAGCGCCGTGAGGTTGCAGGTTTCGCCGAGCGACTCCACGAGCGAGCGCAGCAGCACGCGGCACGAGCGCGTGAACGTGTTGTTGGCGAGCGTGGCCAGCGCGAGCTGCGCCGCGCGGGGCCCAAGCGCGATGCTGCGGTCGTGGCCGCGCGAATCGGGCATGTGAACCACGTAGCCGCGCGTCTCCAGCGAGTCGACGAGCCTTAGCAGCGTGGCCTTGGGAATATGCAGGCGCGCGGACAACTGGGACAGCGTGTACGGCTGGCCCGCCGCAGCCAGCTGCTCCAGCACGACGAGCGCGCGCAGCACGCGTGCATCGTCCGTCGACGATTCGTCGCGCGGCGCTGGGGCGGTGTCTCGCATGGGTCTCCTCCGTGGTCTTCGGGTTTTCCATTAAACGCGCTTTATTCGCCGCCCAACGAGAATACGCGGCGCACAGAAAAATGGAACAAATTGTTCGGATTTTCTAGCACATTTTAGAAGCGGCGGAAAGTTCGACGAGTTACGTACCGGATTACCCTGATACGCCGATGCATTAATGGGGTGAAGCGTCGCGCTGTACCAGGCGATACCAGGCCACTGGTTCTACCTGCGCGGTTTGGGTCTGCCTAGAATTTTTTCCAACGGAGCACGAAAGAAAAGACAGGAGACAGGCATGACGATCAAGCAGTCGGCAGCAACCGCTCTCGCAGTAGTCCGTGTAACCGTCCGCGCAGTTGTCCATACCAAGACGACGGAGCATTGATCATGGGATACACCACCATCGAGCCGACCGCCACTGGCTTTGCCGGCGGCAACACCGGCGCCACCCAATACGACCCCACCTACGATCCGCTCGTGTCCCCCGGTCCCGGGATCGGCAAGGACTACGCGCCCACCTACTGGGTTGCGACGGCGGGCACCCCACCGGCCGACGACGGCCCCGTCACGAAGGACATCGACGTCGATGTCGCGATCATCGGCGGCGGCTACACGGGGCTCGCCACGGCGCTGTGCCTCGCACGCGAGCACGGCATCAAGGCAGTCGTGCTCGAGGCGAACCGCACGAGCTGGGGCTGCAGCAGCCGCAACGGCGGGCAAGGGCAGAACGCCTCGGGCCGCCTGTCGCGCTCGCAATGGATCGAGCGCTGGGGCAAGGACGTCGCGCTCAAGATGCACGACGAAATCCAGCAGGGCTTCGATCACTTCAAGGAGTTCGTCGCCGAGATCGACTGCGATCCGCAGCCCGGCGGCCACTTTCTGATTGCGCATCGGCCGCGCATCATGGCCAGGCTCGCCGCCGAGGCCAAGGTCTGGAAGGACGTGTTCGGCTATCCGTCCGAGCTGATCGACGCACGAACCTTCCGCCGCGAGTTCATCGACGACCACGAGGCATGCGGCGCGCTGCACGAGCCCGAAGGGATCGGTGTACATGCACTGAAGCTCGCGTTCGGCTATCTGCGCCTCGCGCGCGCGGCCGGTGCGAAGGTGCACACGAGCAGCCCCGTGATGGGCTGGGAGACCATCAATGGCGTGCATCATCTGCGCACGCCGGGCGGCATCGTGCGGGCGCGCGCAGTGGGCATCGCAACCGGTGCGTATACGGCGCAGACGCTGCATCCGTCGCTGCGCAGCAAGGTCATGCCGATCCTCTCGAACTCGATGGTCACGCGTGCGCTCACCGACGCCGAGATCGCCGCGTGCGGTTTTCGCACGACCCAGGTGCTCACCGATACGCGCACACTGCGTTTCTACTATCGCTTCCTGCCCGACCGCCGCCTGCAAATCGGCAGCCGCAGCGCGATCACGGGCCAGGACGCGCCGAATCCGCGCCACCTCGACTTGCTGAAGGAGGGCATGGCGCGCAAGTTTCCGGCGCTGCGCGGCGTGCAGATCGACTACTCGTGGTGGGGCTGGGTGGACGTGAGCCACGACATGATGCCGCGCGTATGCCAGCCGGATCCGCGTCAATCGGTGTTTTACGCACTCGGCTACGGCGGCAATGGCGTGTCGTATTCTCAGCAGGCCGGGCGGCGTCTTGCGGAGCGCATCGCCGGCAAGGGCGCGCATCAGACGCTGCCGATCTTCACTTCGCCGCTGCCCGGCCATCCGTTCGCGCCGTTCAGGCGCATCGGGCAGCGCATGCTCTATCTGCAGTACTTCAGGCGCGACGAGAAGCCCTGAAGGCGGCCCGTGCCGCCGGGCCATGGCTTACAGGCCTGACGACCGCTCTGGCGGCACGGACACGTGCTGCGACACGTTCGAACAACGAATCAAATAACAGCGAATGAGACCCATCCGCGCAACGCGGGTGTGCCAATGCACCGGCACACCCGTCGCGGACGGCGTGTGCAGGCCGCGCCGCACGAAGTATCGCGAACGCGCCCGCACTCGAACAACCAGGATATGGAATCTGGAGGAAGTTACATGCAACCCCCGATGGACAAAAGTCAGTTGAAGTGCGGGCTCAAGCAGCGCCACATGACGATGATCGCGCTAGGCGGCGTGATCGGAGCGGGTCTTTTCGTCGGCAGTGGCGTCGTCATCCAGCAGACCGGGCCGGCCGCGGTGCTGTCGTTTCTCATCACCGGCGGGCTCGTGGTGCTGGTGATGCGCATGCTCGGCGAAATGGCGTGCGCCATGCCGGCAGTGGGTTCGTTCTACGAATATGCGCGGCTCGCTTTCTCCAGCTGGCGCGGACCGGGCAAGCTCGCGGGCTTCCTCACAGGGTGGATGTACTGGTATTTCTGGGTGATCGTGGTGGCCGTGGAGGCGGTGGCGGGCGCCAAGCTCGTCCAGTTCTGGCTACCCGACGCGCCAGCGTGGATCATCAGTCTCGTGCTGCTCGTGCTCCTGAGCGCGACGAACCTGATCTCGGTCGGCAGCTACGGCGAGTTCGAGTTCTGGTTCTCCTCGATCAAGGTCGCGGCGATCATGGTGTTCCTGTTCCTCGGCGGCCTGTACGTGCTCGGGATGTGGCCTTCGTCGCTGCACACGACTTCCGTGCTGCCCACGCTGCTCGGCCATGGCGGGCTCATGCCCAAGGGGATAGGGCCCGTGCTCAGTGGCGCGGTAGCGGCAACGGGCTTTTACTTCGGCGCGGAGATCGTCACGATCGCAGCGGCCGAGGCGCGCGAACCCGCCAAGGCCGTTGCGAAAGCAACGAACTCGGTGATCACGCGGGTGCTCGTGTTCTACGTGGGCTCCGTGCTGCTGGTGGTTGCGCTCGTGCCGTGGAATTCGCCGCAGATGTCGACGCCCTATGTGAGCGCCCTTGAAGTCATGGGTCTGCCCGCGGCCGCCAACATCATGAACGCGATCGTGCTGACCGCGGTGCTCTCGGCGCTGAACTCGGGGCTCTATGCCGCCTCGCGCATGCTGTTCGCGCTGACCCGCCACGGCGACGCGCCCAAGGCGCTCGCGAAGGTGAACAGCCGCGGCGTGCCGGTCCGCGCGATCCTGCTCGGCACGGTGTTCGGCTATGTGTCGGTCGTCATGTCGTACGTTTCGCCGGATACGGTGTTCGCGTTCCTCGTCAACTCGTACGGCACGGTCGCGATCTTCGTCTATCTGCTGATTGCCATGTCGCAACTGCGTCTGCGCAAGCGTCTCGATGCAACGGCGGTCGGCGAGCTGCGCGTGAAGATGTGGTGCTTCCCGTACCTCACCTGGCTCTCGATTGGCGGCATGGTCAGCATTCTGGTGGCGATGGCGTTCATCCCCGAGCAGCGCAAGCCGCTCTGGCTCGGTGTCGTGAGTCTCGCGGTGCTGCTGGTGGCCTATGCGTGGGTTCAGCGCCGCAGCCGCCGCCGCGAGCAGGAGCAGAGCTTCCCGGGCTGGTCGGCCGGCTCGATGGACCAGTACGCGACCGACACCGGCGCGGGCAGCTTTCACAGCCGCATCGGCGAATAACTTCGCATGGCAACGAACGGCGTCACATCGCTCGAGGCGCCGCGCGCCGCGCGCGGTGCGGCGCCGCTAGAACGTGGCCGCCAGCGCCTTGGCGGCCTGCTGCAGGCGCGGCACCTGGTCGAGCGCGAGGGAGAGCGGCAGGCGCGAGACCGGCGCATGCACGGCGAGGGCGGCAATGCAGGCGCCGCTCGCGTCGATTACCGGCGCGGCCACGCAGGCAATGCCGGTCACGAACTCCTCGTTGTCGATCGCGATGCCCTTGTGCGCGATGCGGTCGAGCTCGCTTTCGAGCAGCCCCGGATCGGTGATGGTGTTGGGCGTGTGGCGCACGAGCTTCATGGCATGCACGAGCGCGCTGCGCTGCTCGGGCGGCAGCAGCGCGAGCAGCAGCTTGCCGCTCGCGCTGCAGTGCGCGGGCACGCGCGAACCGGGCTTCAGTTCGAGGCGCAGCGGCCAGTCGGCTTCCACGCGGTCGAGATAAAGCACTTCGTTCTCGTGGAGCATCGTGAGGTTGCAGGTCTCGCCGATATCGGCGACGAGCGCGGCGAGGATCGCGTGGCGCTCGCGGCGCGCTCCGGCGTGCAGCACGATGGCAAGGCCCAGTTGCGCGAGGCGCGGCCCCACGGCGTACGCATGTTTCGCGCCGGGCTCGCGCGCGACGAGGCCGGCCGCTTCGAACGACGCGAGCATGCGGTGCAGCGAGGCTTTCGGCATGCCGGCGTCGCGCGCGAGGTCGGCCAGCGAAACGGGCGCGCCGGCCTCGATGAGGCGTTCGAGCAGGGCGAAGGCGCGCAGGGTGGGCGTTTGCGCTTGCGTCATGATGGCCGTTCCATCGATCGGAATCGGACCATTGTACTGAACGGGCGCTTTTTCTTCGCCCGGCCGTGGCATTTGGAAAACAGCACGATTCGTACCGGAAAATGGAAGAGATGACGATGGATCAGCTTGCGCGCAGCCATGACGACCACGAGGAGACCGCCGTGACCACGGATCGCACGATGGAGAAGCCCGACCGCATGGTGTCGGTGCGCGAGCGTTTCGGCATCGACTCGAACCTGATGGTGCCGGCGTTCAGCGCGCGCGAAGCGCACGTGCCCGACATCGACGAGGCCTACCGCTTCAACCCCGAAGTGACGCTCGCGATCCTCGCCGGCTTCACGCGCAACCGGCGCGTGATGGTGCAGGGACTGCACGGCACGGGCAAGTCCACGCATATCGAGCAGGTGGCGGCGCGCCTGAACTGGCCCTGCGTGCGCGTGAATCTCGACGGCCATATCAGCCGGCTCGACCTCGTCGGCAAGGACGCCATCGTGGTGCGCGACGGCCGCCAGGTCACCGAGTTTCAGGAGGGCATCGTGCCGTGGGCGCTGCAACGCCCGGTCGCGCTGATCTTCGACGAATACGACGCGGGCCGCCCCGACGTGATGTTCGTGATCCAGCGCATTCTCGAGCGCGACGGCAGCTTCACGCTGCTCGACCAGAATCGCGTGATCCGTCCGCATGCGCACTTCCGGCTCTTCGCGACCACCAATACGATCGGCCTCGGCAATCTCAACGGGCTCTATCACGGCACGCAGATGCTGAACCACGCGCAGATGGACCGCTGGAACGTGGTCGCAACCCTCAATTACCTGCCGCGCGAGGAGGAGGCCGGGATCGTGCTCGCGCGCGTGCCGGAGATGGCCGATACGGCGGGCCGCGCGCTCATCGACTCGATGGTCGGCATGGCCGCGCTCACGCGCAAAGGATTTGCGAGCGGCGATCTGTCGACGCTGATGTCGCCGCGCACCGTCATCAACTGGGCCGAGAACTGCGAGATCTTCCGCGACCCCGCGCTGGCGTTCCGGCTCACCTTCCTGAACAAGTGCGACGAGGCCGAGCGGCCCATCGTCGCCGAGTATTACCAGCGCTGCTTCGGTGTCGAGCTCGACGGCGCGCCGCCGGACGACGATGGCGGCGCGCAGCTGGGCGATACGTCGGGCGACGCCCCGGAGCCGCGCGCATGATGCCCACGCGCGAAGCCGTGCGCGCCGCGCTGCGGCGCGAGGCGCTGTGCGCGGCCGCCGTGCGCGCGCTCACGGGCGACCCCGCGCTGCACTATCGCGGCGGGCGTCTGTGCCGCCAGTTGCGGCCGCTGCCGCTTTACGCGCCGCATCTGCGCAGCAACGCCTACGAGGATGAATTCGCTTCCCTGCGCGGGGCCGCCGATGGCGCCGCGCAGCGCCTCCTGCATTCCGATGCGGCGCTGCACCGGCTGCTATGCCCGGAGGCACCCGTCGAGCGCCTGCTGTTCGAGCTGTTCGAGCAGGTGCGCTGCGAGGCGCAGGTGCCGCCCGGCATGCCGGGGCTCGCGCGGAACTTGCGGCATCGCTTCGATGCATGGTCGCGCGCGTATTGCCGCGCGGGCCTGAGCGAAGGACATCTCGGCATCCTGCTCTATACGGTCGCGCAGATCGTGTGGTCGCGCGTGACCGGCTGGCCGGTGCTCGACGAGACCGAAGACCTGATCGAAGCGACGCGCGCCGGCATCGTGCCTGAAATCGGCGTGCAGCTCGCCGGCCTGCGCCGGCATCGCTCGAACCAGCGGCTTTACGCGCTGCACGCGCTCGAACTCGCGCGCCGCGTGGCGGCGATGCTCGACGATGCGCGCGCCGCGGCCCGCGCCCAGGACGACGAAGACGAAGCCCGCGAGCCCGACGACGCGTTGACGTCGTTTTCGCTCTGGGTGGACTTCGACGAGGCGGACGCCGATTTGCCCGCGCTCGCGGCCACCGGCGAGAGCCGCGTGCTGGGCGCGGCGGCCGAGGGCTATCGCGCCTGCACGACGCAATACGACCGCGAGATCCGCCCGGCCACGCTCGTGCGCGAAGCGCTGCTGCGCGAGTACCGCGAGCGCCTGGACGAGCGCATCGCCGCGCGCGGCATCAACGTGGCACGGCTCGCGCGCGTGCTGCAGGCGGCGCTCGCGGTGCCGCAGCGCGATGGCTGGCTGTTCGGCGAGGAGGAAGGCTGCATCGACGGGCGCCGCCTCGCGCAGGTCGTGAGCTCGCCCGCCGAGCGCCGCGTGTTCACACGCGAGCGGCTGCAGCCGCGTGGCGATTGCGTGGTGGGCTTCCTGATCGATTGCTCGGGTTCGATGAAGGCGCATATCGAGCCGGTGGCGCTGATGGTCGATTTGCTCGCGCGCGCGTGCGAGCAGGCGGGCCTCGCGAGCGAGGTGCTCGGCTTCACCACGCTCGCCTGGAACGGCGG
>DATEJU010000033.1:0-2888 GCA_035277805.1 Paraburkholderia sp.
TGCCGCGCATGCGGAAGACCTGCTGGACAGCGTGAAGCAGGCCGGGGTGCTCAAGATCGGTCTGGAAGGCACGTATCCGCCCTTCGACTCCCGCAACGCCCAGGGTGAACTCGTAGGCTTCGACGTCGACGTCGCGAAAGCGGTTGCCGCCAAGCTGGGCGTGAAGCCCGAATTCATCCCCACCGAATGGAGCGGCATCATCGCGGCGCTGCAGGCCGGGAAATTCGACGTGATCGTCAATCAGGTGACCATCACGCCGCAACGCCAGCAGGCGCTCGATTTCAGCCAGCCCTATACGTATTCCGCCGCTCAATTGATCCAGCGCTCCGACGACAAGCGCGAGTTCAAGTCGCTCGACGAGTTCAAGGGCGACAAGAAGCTCGGCGTGACGCTAGGGACGAACTACGATCAGATGGCGCGCGCCGTGCCGGGCATCAACGTGCAGACCTATCCCGGGGCGCCGGAAAAGCTGCGTGACCTGGCGGCCAGGCGTATCGACGCTACGATCGACGACCGCTTGATGCTGCCGTACATCATCAAGAATTCACAGCTGCCGCTGCGTCCGGGCGCCGTGCTCAAGGGCGCCAATCAGGACATGGGCATTCCGTTCCGCAAGGGCAATCCCAAGTTCGAGAAAGCGATCAACGATGCGCTGACGTCGCTGAAGCAGGACGGGACGCTCAAGAAGATCTCGGAGCATTGGTTCGGGACCGATGTGACGGTGCCGATCGCGCAGTAACGACTGAGGTCGTTTGGTGCGCACGCCGGCTGGGTGGGCGGCGTGCGCGAGCGGGACGGTGGTGATCGCCCTCTGCGGGACATTCGCGGTGCCAGCGCGACGAACCCACGCCACCACCCCATGCGTCAATTCCACGCACCTCCCGTCCGTCGCCCGTTCCAGCACCCCATTTCCGCCCCACACCCCCTCCTGCATCAACCCCGCCCTGCCCGGCTCGCCCCAAAACCATTGCCATCGTCGTTACAATGAGAACCGTTCTCATTTCAAGATGGCAAGAATTCCCCATGCGGTTGACCGACCTGACCAAGGGCGCCACTGCCTACGTCGAGCGCGTCGAGGACGCCTCGGCCCGCGACCCCATCGCCCAACGGCTGCGCGATCTCGGCTTCGTCCCTGGTGAGCCCGTGCGCGTCGTTGCGCGCGCACCATGGGGCGCCGACCCACTGCTCGTGCAGATCGGCTCGACGCGTTTCGCACTGCGCCGCGCCGAAGCGCAGCGCGTGAGCGTGAGCCTGAACGCCAGCGCGGGAGCCGCCGCATGAGCGAGGCACCGCTGCGCATCGCCCTCGTCGGCAATCCCAATTGTGGCAAGACCGCGCTCTTCAATCTGCTCACGGGCGCGCGCCAGAAGGTGGCGAACTACGCGGGCGTGACCGTCGAGCGCAAGGAAGGCCGCTTCGCCACGCCCACGGGCCGCCACATCCAGGTGCTCGATCTGCCTGGCGCCTACAGCTTCGCTTCGACCAGCCCCGACGAGCGCGTCACCCACGACGTGCTGCTCGGCCGCTATCCGGGCGAGGCGGCGCCCGACCTGATCGTCTGCGTCGCCGACGCCACCAACCTGCGCCTGCACTTGCGCTTCGTGCTCGAAGTCAAGCGCATGGGCCGCCCGGTCGTGCTGGCGCTCAACATGATGGACGCCGCCCGGCGCCGCGGCATCGGCGTCGATGTCGCCACCCTCGCGCGCGAGCTCGGCATGCCCGTGGTCGAGACCGTGGCCGTGCGGCGCGGCGGCGCCCGGGCGCTCATCGACCTGATCGACCTGATCGACCGTGTCGGCACGGATGCGGCGAGCGCCGCGCACGCAGGCAGCACGAGCCCGAACGACGACGCCGACCTGCACGCCACGGTGCGGCGCATCCTCGCCGGTGCCGTGACCATGCCGCGCGCCACCGACGCGCGCGACGACGCCATCGACCGCTTCGCGCTGCATCCGGTGCTAGGACCGCTGATTCTCGCGGTGGTGATGTTCCTCGTGTTCCAGGCCGTCTATTCGCTCGGCAAGCCGCTCACCGACGCCATCGGCGACGGCTTCGCGTGGCTTGGCGGCGTCACGGGCGCGGCGCTGCCCGACGGCCCGCTGCGCAGCCTCGTCACCGACGCCCTGTTCGGCGGCGTAGGCACCGTGCTCGGCTTTCTGCCCGAGATCCTCGTGCTGTTCTTCTTCATCCTCGTGCTGGAGGAGTCCGGCTATCTGCCGCGCGCGGCCTTCCTGCTCGATCGCATGATGGTCTCGGTCGGCCTCACGGGCCGCTCGTTCATTCCGCTGCTGTCGAGCTTCGCGTGCGCGATTCCCGGCGTGATGGGCACGCGCAGCATTGCCGATCCGCGCGACCGGCTTGCCACGATCCTCGTCGCGCCGCTCATGACGTGCTCGGCGCGCCTGCCCGTGTACGCGCTCCTGATCGGCGCATTCATTCCGCACCGGCTGATCCTCGGCGTGTTCAATCTGCAGGGGCTCGTGCTGTTCGCGCTCTACGCGGCCGGCATCGTGGGCGCGATGGCGGTGGGCTGGGTGATGAAGAAGCTGCGCCGCGACCATGGCGAGCACGCGCTGCTGATGGAATTGCCTTCGTACCGTCTGCCGCGCGCGCGTGACGTCGCGATCGGCTTGTGGGAGCGCGGCTCGATCTTCCTGAAGCGTCTCACCGGCATCATCCTCGCGCTGACCGTGCTGATGTGGTTCATCTCCACGTTCCCCTCGCCGCCCGATGGCGCGACGCAGCCGGCCATCGACTACACGATCGCGGGCTATCTCGGCCGCGCGCTGCAATGGCCGTTCGCGCCGCTCGGCTTCAACTGGCAGATGAGCCTCGCGCTCATTCCCGCGTTCGCCGCGCGCGAAACGGCGGTGGCCGCGCTCGCGACG
>DATEJU010000034.1:0-16533 GCA_035277805.1 Paraburkholderia sp.
GGCCGTTTCGAAAAGTGGCAAACCCATGATACCCGAATAGGACCCGTCGATTCGCTCGATGAACTCGGCGGCGCGCCCCTGGATGCCGTATGCGCCGGCCTTGCCGAACGGCTCGCCGCTCGCGACGTAGCGCGCGAGCGCCGCGGGCATCGCCGGGGCGAAGCGCACGTGCGAGCGCGAGAGCGCAAGCGGCAGGCAGATGCCTTCGGCATTGACCACGGCCACGGCGGTGAGCACTTCATGCTCGCGGCCGGCAAGCCTCTCGAGCATCGCGTAGGCATCGGCCGCGTCGTGCGGCTTGCCGAGGATGTGGCCGTCGACGCTCACGGTGGTGTCCGCGGTGAGGATCGGCGCATAGTCGTGGGCGCCCGCAACGAGCCGGGCGCGCGCGGCATCGGCCTTCGCGGCGCACACGCGCTCGACATAGACGGCGGCGGACTCGCCGGGCAGCACGGCTTCGAGCGATTCGGCGTCTTCGTCGGGACGCGGCAGCAGCAGTTCGAAGCGCACGCCGAGCTGCTGCAGCAACTCCTGGCGGCGCGGGCTCTGCGAGGCGAGGTAGACGAACGGATAGGGCGCAGTAGTGGTCATCGGGGGCGTATTGACGTCTTGATGAGGCGAAAATCGGGTTTGCGCGGGTTTCACGAATCGCGGCTGTTGCGGCGCGCCATGCTGGCGCGGCGCAGGTGCAATCCGGGCGCGAACCAGGCACAATCCGGCGGGCGTCATGCGGGCCCGCTTCAAACGCGATGATAGGGGTGATTCTGCGTGATGGTCCACGCGCGGTAAAGCTGCTCGGCAAGCAGCACGCGCACCATCGCATGGGGCAGGGTGAGGGAGGAGAGGCGCAGGAGCGTGTCGGCGCGCGACTTGAGCTGCGGATCGAGCCCGTCCGCGCCGCCGATCAGGAACGCCACGTCGCGCCCGTCCTGCTGCCAGCCCGGCAGCGCCTGGGCGAGCTGCATCGTGGTCCAGTCGCGGCCGCGCTCGTCGAGCGCGACGATGCGCGCGCTCTTCGGCAGCGCCGCTTCGATGCGTGTGCGCTCGGCGGCCATCACGCTTTCAGCGGACCGCCCCGACGAGCGCTGCTCGGGCTTCACCTCGCGCAACTCGATGCGCAGCTCGGGCGGCATGCGCTTCGTGTATTCCTCGAAGCCTTCGGCCACCCACCCCGGCATCTTGTGGCCGACGGCGACGATATGCAGTTTCATTGTGCTAAGCGAATGCGTGTGACGCGCAGCTGTGCTCGTTGTTTGCGTATTGGCGCTTGTTGCGGGCTCAATGCGCGTTCACTTCGCGTGGGTGACGGACTTACTTCGCGCTGCGACGCGATGCAACCTTGCGTGCGGGCTTTTTCACGGCAGGCGCTTCGAGTTCGTCCTCGTCTTCGCCGTCGATCGGCTCGCTCGGGCGCGCGCCCGTGAAGCCCGTGCTGGCCGCGAGCTTCACGCGCACCGGCTTGTCGCCCCAGATTTCCTCGAGGTTGTAGTACTGGCGCAGCGCGGGCTGCAGGATGTGGACGACCGCGTCGCCGCAATCCACCAGCACCCATTCGCCGATGTCCTCGCCTTCGGTGCTGACGATGTCGCCGCCGGCTTCCTTGACCTTCTCGCGCACGCTGGAGGCGAGCGCCTTGGTCTGGCGGTTCGAGGTGCCGCTCGCGACGATCACGCGATCGAACAGCTCGGTCAGATGGCTCGTGTTGAAGATGCGGATGTCCTGTGCCTTGACGTCTTCGAGACCGTCGACGATGGCGCGTTGAAGTTTGCGGATGTCCATGTTTACCCGTGGTGCCTGTACAAATGATGTTGAAGAATATAGTCCCACACTGCCGCGGGAATCTTGTCGACGGCGGCGCCGTCGCGTTGTGGGGTTCGTTGTTGCGTTGTTGTGTCCGTCGCTATCTGCCGTTCTACGCACGCACTCAGCTCGCGCCGGATGTCGGTGGCCGAAATGTCGAGCGCCAGTGTGGTGTCGATCAGCAGGTGCCCGCAGCGCGTGGCCGCGAGCGTGCTGGCGCCGGCGCGCCGCGCGGCCGCTTCGGTGGCCACGGCGCTCGGCAGCGCTGCGAAGTCGAAGCCGGGACGGCTCGCCACGCCCAGATGCGCGAGCGCGAACAGCTCGCGCCACTCGTGCCACGAATCGAGGTGCAGCAACTGATCCGCGCCCATCAACAGCGTGAGCGCCGCGCGGCCGTTGCTTTCGCTGCGCGCGCGCCAGCGGCGCAGCGTCTCGACCGTATACGTGGGGCCGTCGTGCTCGATCTCGTCGGTACTGACACTGACCGTCACGCCCGGCAGCACGAGCGAGGCGGCGGCCGCGCGCGTCATCGCGAGACGGTGCTCCGCGGCGCTCACCTCGGGCTTCTGCCAGGGTTGGCCGGCGGGCAGCAGGATCAGCTCGGTGAGGCCGAGCACCTGCGCGAAATGACGCGCGAGTGCGAGGTGGCCCTCGTGGATCGGATCGAACGTGCCGCCAAGCAGGCCGACGCGGCGTGCGAGCGCGTGGGTGGATGCGTCGGCGGGTGCGTTGATGGGGACGGTCAAATGTTGCGTCACGGCGTCAGATCCAGTCGCGCACCGGCAGGAAGTCCGTGTACAGGCGCGCCTCGGGCGTGCCCGGCCGCGGCTGCCAGTCGTAGCGCCAGTTGGCGGAGGGCGGCATCGACATGAGGATCGACTCGCTGCGCCCGCCGCTTTGCAGGCCAAAGTGCGTGCCGCGGTCCCACACGAGGTTGAACTCGACATAGCGGCCGCGCCGGTACGCCTGGAATTCGCGCTCGGCTTCGCCGTAGGGGGTCGCGCGGCGCTTTTCGATGATCGGCATGTACGCCTTCAGAAAGCCTTCGCCCACGCTGCGCAGCATCGCGAATGCCTGATCGAAGCCGCCTTCGGCGTAGTCGTCGAAGAAGATGCCGCCTACGCCGCGCGCCTCGTTGCGGTGTTTGAGGAAGAAGTATTCGTCGCACCAGCGCTTGAAGCGCGGATACAAGCCTTCGCCCCAAGGCGCGAGCGCGTCGCGGCAGACGCGGTGGAAATGCTGCGCGTCTTCCTCGAAGCCGTAATAGGGCGTGAGGTCCATGCCGCCGCCGAACCAGAACACCGGCGCCTCGCCCATCTTGGTGGCGAGCAGCATGCGTACGTTCATGTGCACGGTCGGGCAGTACGGATTGCGCGGATGCAGCACGAGCGAGACGCCCATCGCCTCGAAGCCGCGCCCGTTCAGCTCGGGGCGCGCGGCCGTGGCCGAGGGCGGCAGCGCGTCGCCCGCAACATCGGAGAAGCCAATGCCCGCGCGCTCGAAGAACTGGCCGCTTTCGAGAATGCGCGTGCAGCCGCCGCCGCGCAGCTTCTCGCCGGGCTCGCGCTGCCACAGGTCGGTGGCGAACGGCGTGCCGTCGAAGGCGCCGAGCGTGTCGGCGATCTGCGTCTGCAGGCCCGAAAGCCAGGCGCGCACGGCTGCGCTGTCGTGAGTGGCACCATCGGTTGCGCCCTCGGGCGTCACGCGGGTCTGGCCGTTATGAATCGGTTCGGTCATCGGTGGGGCGGGCGAGGCGGCGGGGCCAGCACTGCGCCAGGATTGGGTTCGGAATCGGGGTACGGGTCGCGCGGCGCGGCCGGTAGCGGCAAGTTTACGCCGTTCGGCGCGGCTTCGCGGCTATGTCGGCCATGCGTTGCGCTGCATGGGGCCGCATCGCGCGCGACGTCCGCTGCGTTCGCCACGCTCATGCGACGGGTAGCGCAGAGGCACGTGCGTCCGGGTGCCGCCGGCGCGGTTCCAGGTGCCCGCGGTCCGTTGCGGCCTGGTGACGTGCGTCTGGCATGCTGGCCGATGCGCCGTCGGGCGGCGCGGCGCCCGTCATGCCAGGTGCGCGCGCCGCGTGCCGGCAACGTGCGCACGGGCTCGCAAGCCGCGCCCGCGCGCCTTTCCTGCGCTGCGTTTACTGCTTGCGTCCCGCGGCGCGATAGCCGATGTCGCGGCGATACTGCATGCCGTCGAACGAGATGCGGTTCACGGTTTCGTATGCCACGTTTTGCGCGCTGCGCACGGAGTCGGCCAAGCCGACCACGCACAGCACACGGCCGCCCGAGGTCACGAGCTTGCCATCGACGATCTGGGTGCCCGCGTGGAACGTGACCGAATCGTCGGTTTCGGCGGGGATGTCGCTGATGCGGTCGCCCTTGCGCGGCGTGTCCGGGTAGTTGTGCGCGGCCAGTACGACGCCGAGCGCCGTGCGGCGGTCCCATTCGAACTCGACCTGATTGAGCGTGCCGGCAATCGCGTGCTCGACGACCTTCGAGAAGTCACCTTTCAGGCGCGCCATGATCGGCTGCGTTTCCGGGTCGCCCATGCGGCAGTTGAATTCGAGCGTCTTCGGGTTGCCCTGTGCGTCGATCATCAGGCCCGCGTAGAGGAAGCCCGTGTAGCGGATGCCTTCCTTCTCCATGCCCGCGACGGTCGGCAGGATGATTTCGCGCATCACGCGCGCGTGCAGCTGCGGCGTGACGATGGGCGCGGGCGAGTAGGCGCCCATGCCGCCCGTGTTCGGACCCTGGTCGCCGTCCTGCAGGCGCTTGTGGTCCTGGCTCGAAGCGAGTGCGAGCACGTGCTTGCCGTCCACCATGACGATGAAGCTCGCTTCCTCGCCTGCGAGGAACTCCTCGATCACCACGCGCGCGCCGGCGTCGCCGAGCTTGTTGTCGGCGAGCATCATGTCGATGGCCTGATGCGCTTCTTCCAGCGACATCGCCACCACCACGCCCTTGCCCGCGGCGAGGCCGTCGGCCTTGATCACGATGGGCGCGCCGTTTTTCTCGACATAGGCGTGCGCGTCCCTGGCGTCGGAGAAGGTCTCGTAGGCGGCCGTGGGGATGTGGTGGCGCTTCATGAACGCCTTGGCGAAGTCCTTCGAGCTTTCGAGCTGCGCGGCTTCCTTCGACGGCCCGAACACCTTCAGGCCGCGCTGGCGGAACGTGTTGACGATGCCGGCCGCGAGCGGGGCTTCCGGCCCGACCACAGTGAGGGCGACCTGTTCGCGCTCGGCGAAATCGGCGAGCTCATGGATGTCCGTGATGTCGACGTTGGCAAGCCGCTCGTCCTGCGCGGTGCCGCCGTTGCCCGGTGCGACGTAGACGAGCTGGACGCGCGGCGACTGCGCAAGCTTCCACGCCAGCGCATGTTCGCGGCCGCCAGAACCGACGACGAGTAACTTCATGTAAATCCCCGAAAGACCAGAACCAGAAACAGTTGCGGCCGGCGCACCCATGCGCCGGCCGTGAAATCGTAAGGGCGGCATCCGCGGGGCGGCCATCCGCCGGACGGCTATCCGGAGGCGCCCACGGCAGCATCGCCGGTCGCCCCTCGTATTCGCCCGCGCCCGCGTTCGCTCGCGCCGATGCGGCTTATTCCTCGTCGATCGACGCGTTGGTGTACACCTCCTGGACGTCGTCCAGGTTTTCGAGCGCGTCGAGCAGCTTTTGCATCTTCACTGCGTCATCGCCCGTGAATTCGACTTCCGTTTGCGGCTTCATGGTGACTTCGGCCATCTCCGCCTTGAAGCCCGCGCCTTCGAGCGCGTCCTTGACCTTCTGGAAGTCGTTGGGCGGGCAGATCACCTCGATACTGCCGTCGTCGTTCGTGACGACGTCGTCGGCGCCCGCTTCGAGCGCGGCGTCCATCAGCTTGTCTTCGGCCGTGCCGGGCGCGAACAGGAACTGGCCGACGTGATCGAACATGAACGACACCGAGCCGTCCGTGCCCATGTTGCCGCCGAACTTCGAGAACGCGTGGCGCACTTCGGCGACGGTGCGGGTGCGGTTATCCGTCATGGTGTCGACGATGATGGCCGCGCCGCCGATGCCGTAGCCTTCGTAGCGGATTTCCTCGTAGTTCGCGCCATCGACGCCGCCCACGCCGCGCTGGATTGCGCGGTTGATGTTGTCCTTGGGCATGTTGGCGTCATAGGCCTTGTCCACGGCCAGACGCAGGCGCGGGTTCGAGTCGATCTCGCCTCCGCCCATGCGCGCGGCAACCTGGATTTCCTTGATGAGCCGCGTCCAGACCTTGCCGCGCCTGGCGTCAGCAGCCGCCTTCTTGTGCTTGATGTTGGCCCATTTCGAATGACCCGCCATACCTTTCTCCGTCGCACGCGTGAAGCGTGCATGGTGCAGTTGTCGTTGCTGCAGTTTTCAATACGATGCCAGGGCGCGGCATGTCGCGCTCGTACGCGCGCGGCCGGTGTAGCCATGCCGTGTGCCCATGAGTAGCTATCCGCCCGAGTCTGTCCGCCCGCCGCCGGTCGCCCGCTGCCGGTCGCCCGCTGCCGGTCGCCCGTGCTTGCGCGGCTGGCGCTCGCGCGTGTGGCCGGGCTTTCGGAGCGGCGCCCGGCGCTGCCGTTTCCGCGCTTACCGTAGTTTCCTCAGTCGCATGCGTCGGATACCCGGTGCAGCCTGAGTCGGCCGCAAGTGCCGGCGGAGCCGGCCGGGAGCACTCCCGGGCCGCCCGGCGCCGCGCCCGGCGCATTTCGGCGCGCTGCGCGATGCCCTCGGGGCCGTCAGGCGGACCTGAATTTTATCACGCCGGGCTCGCTCGGCCTCACCCGTGCGCGTGACGCGACGAAGGGCTCGCGGGCGCCGTGTGAGCGCGCGCGAGCAAAGATCGGAGGAAAGCGAAGGGCCGCGAGGGGCGGAGAGTGGCGCCATGGGCGGCCCCGGGCGCCGCCCCTCGGCGGCATCAGTTCTTGGTGCCGAACAGACGGTCGCCGGCGTCGCCGAGACCCGGAATGATGTAAGCGTGCTCGTTCAGGTGCGAATCGAGCGAGGCCACGTAGAGCCGCACGTCCGGATGCGCCTGCTGGAACACCTCGACGCCTTCGGGCGCGGCCACCAGCGCGAGGAAGCGGATGCGCTCGCCGGGCACGCCGCGGCGCTTGAGCACGTCGATGGCGTGCGCCGCCGAGTAGCCGGTCGCGACCATCGGGTCGCACAGGATGAAGGTGCGGTCCTCGAGGTCGGGCAGGCGCACGAGGTACTCCACGGGGCGGTGGTCGTCGGCGCGATAGACGCCGATATGCCCCACGCGCGCCGACGGAATCAGCTCGAGCAGGCCGTCGGACATGCCCACGCCCGCGCGCAGCACCGGCACGATCGCGAGCTTCTTGCCGGCGATCACGGGCGCGTCGATCTCGACAAGCGGTGTTTGCACGCGGCGCGTCGTGACGGGCAGCTCGCGCGTGATTTCGTAGCCCATCAGCAGCGTGATCTCGCGCAGCAGCTCGCGGAACGTGCGCGTGGATGTGTCCCGGTCACGCATGTGGCTGAGCTTGTGCTGGATCAGCGGGTGATCGAGGATGAAGAGATTCGGAAAGCGGCTGTCCTGTTTCATGGCGGGGCGCACGGGGCTGCAAGGGAAATTGGAGTGTCGGTCGTGCCGCTGCCGGGCGCCTCGAACCGCCCTCGTCATCGGGCGGGTGCGCGCGGTGTGCGGCGAGCAGGGCCCGCCGCGCGCGGCAGGCAGCCGGAACGAAGGTCCGGCGTGGCTCGCGGGAGCGCGGGGCCGCGCTACAGGCGCAAGTATACGAGAAGCGGACCAGAACTGAGCGGCATCGGCATCCGGACCGGGACCGGGACCAGGGCCGGATTGCGACGGCGCGCGTTCGCGTGCCGCGACCCACACCTCGCGGTGTCCCACGCGCGCGCCCCGATTCTTCTAGAATCGCAAAAATCGGATGGGCAAGCGCGCAAAGCCGGATGGGCCTGGCCGCTGTTGCACTGCCGTCACAGATTCGTCATGCCAACCACGAGGACCGCAAACGATGGACATGGGCATCGCAGGACGCAGCGCGCTGGTGTGCGCGGCAAGCAAGGGATTGGGGCGCGGCTGCGCCGAGGCGCTCGCGGCCGAGGGCGTGAACGTGACGATCGTCGCGCGCACGGCGCAGACGCTCGAGGAAACCGCCGCGCAGATCCGCGCAAAAACCGGTGTCGAAGTAAAGGCCGTGGCCTGCGACATCACCACGGAGGCCGGCCGCGCCGCCGCGCTGGCCGCGTGCCCGTCGCCGGACATTCTCGTGAACAACGCGGGCGGCCCGCCGCCGGGCGACTTCCGCACCTACACGCACGAAGCCTGGCTCGCCGCGCTCGAAGCGAACATGCTCACGCCGATCGTGCTGATCCAGGCCACCATCGACGCCATGAGCGAGCGCGGCTTCGGGCGCATCGTCAATATCACGAGCTCCTCGGTGAAGGCGCCCATCGACGTGCTCGGCCTGTCCAACGGCGCACGCTCGGGTCTCACGGGCTTCATCGCGGGCGTCGCGCGCCAGGTCGCGGCGACGGGCGTGACGATCAACAATCTGCTGCCGGGCTCCTTCGATACCGACCGCATCCAGGCCACCATCGTTGCGCAGTCGAAGGCGAGCAGCCTCTCGCTCGACGAAGTGCGCGCGCGCCGCATGAAGGCGATTCCGGCGGGGCGCTTCGGCACGCCCGAGGAGTTCGGCCGCGCTTGCGCGTTCCTGTGCAGCACGCATGCGGGCTATATCACCGGGCAAAACTGGCTGATCGACGGCGGCGCATACCCAGGCACGTTCTGATCCGCTACGTTCTGACCGGCGCGCGGCGGCGCATTCCATAACCGCGTGCCGCCACGCGCATGAACGACCCACTCAACTCCACCGAAACAAGGAAGAAGGCCATGCCCACCCGCGTCGCGCTGATCGCGCACGACCACAAGAAGGACGACATCGTCAGGCTGACGGGCGAATACGTCGACACGCTGCGCCGCTGCGAGCTGCTCGCGACCGGCACGACCGGCGGCCGCATCGAGGCGGCGCACGGCCTGAGCGTCGAGCGCATGCTCTCGGGCCCGCACGGCGGCGACCTGCAGATCGGCGCCCAGCTTGCCGAAGGCAATGTCGATGTGGTGATCTTCCTGCGCGACCCCATGACCCCGCAGCCGCACGAGCCCGACATCAACGCGCTCGTGCGCGCCTGCGACGTGCACGACGTGCCGTGCGCGACCAATATCTCGACGGCACGCATGATCCTCGATGTGCTCACACTGCGCCTGAAAGACGCGATCTGACTGCATCGCTCTACTCACAGGACGAAGGAGGCAAGATGACCAAGGCAATCCGTTATGACAAGACCGGCGGCCCCGAGGTGATGAAGTGGGTGGATGTCACGTTGGGCGAGCCGGGCGAGGGCGAGATCCGCGTGAAGCAGAGCGCTTGCGGGCTCAACTATATCGATGTGTACTTTCGCACCGGGCTCTATCCGCAGCCGCTGCCCGCGGGTCTCGGCATGGAGGCCGCGGGCGAGGTCGTGGCTGTCGGCAAGGGCGTGACGCTCGTGAAGCCGGGCGATCGCGTGGCGTATGTCGCGCGTCCGCCGGGCGCGTACGCACAGGAGCGCGTGCTGCGCGCGGATCAGGTGATCCGCTTGCCCGATGCGATCAGCGACGAGCAGGCCGCCTCCGTCATGCTCCAGGGCCTGACCGCGCAATATCTGCTGCGCCGCACGTATCGCGTGAAGGCCGGCGACACGATCCTGATCCAGGCCGCCGCGGGCGGCGTGGGCCTCATCGTGTGCCAGTGGGCCAAGGCGCTCGGCGCGACCGTGATCGGCACCGTGGGCTCGGACGCGAAAGCCGAAGTCGCGAAGGCGCACGGCTGCGACTACCCGATCGTCTATACGCGCGAAGACTTCCAGGCGCGCGTGCGCGAGATCACGAACGGTGCGGGCGTGCCCGTGGTGTACGACTCGATCGGCAAGGACACGTATGTGAAGTCGCTCGACTGCCTTGCGCCGCTGGGCATGTTCGTGAGCTTCGGCAATGCGTCGGGGCCGCTGCCGCTGATCGATTCGTCGGAGTTCTCGGGGCGCGGCTCGCTCTTCTTCACGCGCCCGACGCTCTTCAGCTACATCGCGAAGCGCTCGGACTATGAAGCCATGGCCGCCGAACTGTTCGAGGTGATCGCCTCGGGCAAGGTCAAGACTTCGATCAATCAGCGCCATGCGCTGCAAGACGTGGGCCAGGCGCACGCCGATCTCGAAGCGCGCCGCACGACCGGCTCGACGATCCTGCTGCCGTAAATTCGCAACGTCGCAATCGCTTCGTATGAAAGAGGCGCGCATGCTGGCCATGCGCGCCTCTTTCTTTTTCGTTTATCTCTCGAGGTTTCTGCGCAGTGCGGAGCGAGCCGTCGCGGGCGCGGCTTTCCGGCCGGTGCGCCGCGCCAATCACTCCCGCGTTTACGCGATTTTTATACACGTGCCAAAACCTTTGATCCGGATTTAACGCGATAACCATTACCTTACCGCCATCCGTCATCCGCGAATGGAGAACACGACAATGGATGTGCTGTATATCGGGGGGCTGGCGGTCTTCGCCGCGCTCACTTACGCGTTGATCGCCGGCTGCGAGAAGCTCATGCAGTACCGCCGCGCCGATCAAAGCGCAACGGGAGCGCGCTCATGACCTGGATTTTCTGGCTATCGGGGGCGGCGACGCTGTTGCTGTTCGTCTATCTCGTCCATGCGCTCCTGCGCGCGGAGGAGATCGAATGAACACCAACAATCTGCTGCAAGCGGGGATTTTCATCGTCGTCCTGCTGGCGCTCGCGGTGCCCGTGGCGGGCTATATCACGCGCGTGCTGGACGGGCGTTCTCGCGTTGTGCGCCTGTTCGCGCCGCTCGAGAATCTGCTGTACCGCATCGCGGGAGTGGACCCGAGCGCCGAGATGAACTGGAAGCGCTATGCGCTCGCCACCATCTCGTTCAACGTGCTCGGCGTGGGCTTCCTTTACGTGCTGCTGCGCGTGCAAGGTTGGTTGCCCGGCAATCCGCAGAGCTTCAGCGCGATGACGACGGACGGCGCATTCAACACCGCCGTGAGCTTCGTCACCAACACGAACTGGCAGGACTACACGCCCGAGCAGACCGTGAGCTACCTCACGCAGATGCTCGGCCTCACGGTGCAGAACTTCCTCTCGGCGGCCACCGGCATCGTCGTGGTGATCGCGCTGATTCGCGGCTTCGCGCGCCACTCGGTGCAGACCATCGGCAACTTCTGGGTCGACCTCACGCGCACGACGCTCTACATTCTCGTGCCGATGGCGGCCGTGATTGCGGCGCTGCTGATGAGCCAGGGTGTGCTTCAGAACTTCAAGTCGTATCAGGACGTGCCCACGCTGCAGACCACGACGTACGCGGCGCCCAAGCTCGATGCGCGGGGCAATCCGCTCAAGGACGCGAAGGGCAACCCCGTCACCGTCGACACGAAAGCCACGACGCAGGCGCTCGCCATGGGTCCGGTCGCCTCGCAGGAAGCGATCAAGATGCTCGGCACCAACGGCGGCGGCTTCTTCAACGCGAACTCGGCGCATCCGTACGAGAACCCCACGCCGTTCTCGAACGTCGTCGAAACGTTGGCTATCCTGATCATTCCGGCGGCGTTGTGTCTCGTGTTCGGCAATGTCGTGGGCGACCGCAGGCAGGGCGTCGCGGTGCTCGCGGTGATGACGATCGCGTTCGCCGTCGCGGTGGGCGTCGAGCTTTCGGCGGAGCAGGCGGGCAATCCGATGCTCGCCACGCTCAGCGTCGATCAGCACGCGAGCGCGCTGCAGGCCGGCGGCAACATGGAAGGCAAGGAAACGCGCTTTGGCATCGCGCAGACGGGCATCTTCGTCGTGGCCACGACCGCCGCTTCGTGCGGCGCCGTGAACGCGATGCACGACTCGCTTACGCCGATCGGCGGCCTCGTGCCGATGCTCTTCATCCAGCTCGGCGAAGTGATCTTCGGCGGTGTCGGCTCCGGTCTCTATGGGATGCTGGTGTTCGCGCTGCTGGCCGTGTTCGTGGCGGGCCTGATGATCGGGCGCACGCCGGAGTACGTGGGCAAGAAGATCGAGTCGTTCGAGATGAAGATGGTGTCGATCGTCGTGCTGCTCACGCCGTTGCTCGTGCTCGTCGGCACCTCGATCGCCGTGCTCGCCGACGCGGGCAAGGCCGGTATCTCGAACCCGGGCGCGCATGGCTTCTCGGAAATTCTCTATGCGTTCAGCTCCGCCGCGAACAACAACGGCAGTGCGTTCGCGGGCCTTTCGGTCAACACGCCGTTCTACAACTGGATGCTCGGCATCGCGATGTGGTTCGGCCGCTTCGGCACCATCGTGCCGGTGCTCGCCATCGCGGGCTCGCTCGCGAGCAAGAAGCGCATCGCCGTGACGGGCGGCACGCTGCCCACGCACGGGCCGCTCTTCGTCGTGCTGCTGCTCGGCACCGTGCTGCTGGTGGGCGCGCTCACCTACGTGCCGGCGCTCGCGCTCGGGCCCGGTGTGGAGCATCTGATCATGATGGGCGTGCATTGAACGGGGACTTCTTCAAATGACACAACATAGTGCAACACGGTCCATGTTCGATCCGGCGCTGGTGCGTCCGGCCATCGTGGATTCGTTCAGGAAACTCAAGCCGCGCACGCAATTGCGCAACCCGGTGATGTTCTGCGTCTACGTGGGCAGCATTCTCACGACGATCCTCTGGATCGCGGCGCTCATGGGCCAGGCCGAGGCGCCTGCGGGCTTCATTCTCGCGGTCGCGCTGTGGCTGTGGTTCACGGTGCTGTTCGCGAACTTCGCCGAGGCGCTCGCGGAGGGGCGCTCGAAGGCGCAGGCCGCCTCGCTGCGCCAGGCCAAGCGCGACGTGATGGCGAAGAAGCTCAACGAGCCGCATCCGAAGTCGCCCATCCGCATCATGACCGCGTCCGATCTGCGGCGCGGCGACATGGTGCTGGTGGAGACCGGCGACACCATTCCGGCCGACGGCGAGGTGATCGACGGCGTGGCCTCGGTCGATGAATCGGCGATCACGGGCGAATCGGCGCCGGTGATCCGCGAGTCGGGTGGCGACTTTTCTTCGGTGACGGGCGGCACGCGCGTGCTCTCCGACTGGATCGTCGTGCGCGTGACGGCGAACCCGGGCGAAGCGTTTCTCGACCGCATGATCGCGATGGTCGAGGGCGCGAAGCGCCAGAAGACGCCGAACGAGATCGCGCTCACGATTCTGCTCGTTGCGCTGAGTATCGTGCTGCTGCTCGCGACCGCGACGCTGCTGCCGTTCTCGATGTTCTCCGTGGAAGCCGCGAAGATGGGTCACGTGGTCACGATCACGGCGCTCGTCGCGCTGCTCGTGTGCCTGATTCCGACCACCATCGGCGGGCTGCTTTCGGCGATCGGCGTGGCGGGCATGAGCCGCATGATGCAGGCCAACGTGATCGCCACCTCGGGCCGCGCGGTGGAAGCCGCCGGCGACGTGGACGTGCTGCTGCTCGACAAGACCGGCACGATCACGCTCGGTAATCGCCAGGCGTCGGCGTTCGTGCCCGCGCCGGGCGTGAACGAGGAAGCGCTCGCGGACGCCGCGCAGCTCGCCTCGCTCGCCGACGAGACGCCGGAAGGCCGCAGCATCGTGGTGCTCGCGAAGCAGCGCTTCAACATTCGCCAGCGCGACATGGGCGCGCTGCACGCGGTGTTCCTCGCCTTCAGCGCGCAGACGCGCATGAGCGGCGTGGACCTGTCGCCCGAGGGGACGCCCTCCGGAACGCACGCCCGCGAGATCCGCAAGGGCGCGGCCGATGCGGTCAAGCACTATGTGGAAACGCATGGCGGCCGTTTCCCCGCGGAAGTCGACACGGCCGTGGACGACATCGCGCGGCGCGGCAGCACGCCGCTCGTGGTGGCGGAGATGCACGACAAGGTCGCGCGCGTGCTCGGCGTGATCGAGTTGAAGGACGTGGTGAAGGGCGGTATCAAGGAGCGTTTCGCCGAGTTGCGCAAGATGGGCATCAAGACCGTGATGGTGACGGGCGACAACCGCCTGACCGCCGCCGCGATCGCTGCCGAAGCGGGCGTCGACGACTTCCTCGCACAGGCCACGCCCGAGACCAAGCTCGCGACGATCCGCGAACACCAGGCGCAGGGCAAGCTCGTGGCGATGACGGGCGACGGCACCAACGACGCGCCGGCGCTCGCGCAGGCCGACGTGGCCGTGGCGATGAACACCGGCACGCAGGCCGCGAAGGAAGCCGGCAACATGGTCGACCTCGACTCGAACCCGACCAAGCTCATCGAGATCGTGGAGATCGGCAAGCAGATGCTCATGACGCGCGGCTCGCTCACGACGTTCTCGATCGCCAACGACGTCGCCAAGTACTTCGCGATCATTCCGGCGGCGTTCGCTTCGACGTATCCGCAACTGCGCGTGCTCGATGTCATGCATCTGACATCGCCGGCATCGGCGATCCTCTCGGCGGTGATCTTCAACGCGCTCATCATCGTGATGCTGATTCCACTCGCGCTCAAAGGTGTGAAGTACCGGCCGCTCGGCGCCGCGACGCTGCTGCGCCGCAATCTGTTGATCTACGGCCTCGGCGGCATCCTCCTGCCGTTCCCGTGCATCAAGCTGATCGACATGGTGCTCAAGGCGTTCGGCTGGGTTTGAATCGCACGCGTTGCCAGATCAATAGGAAACCAAAATGAAAGCGCAGTTTCGACCTCTCATCGTGATCTTCGCCGTGCTTGCGGCGATCACCGGTCTCGCGTATCCGGCCGTGATGACCGCGTTCGGCCAGGCCGTGTTCCATCGCCAGGTCAACGGCAGCCTCATCGAAGTGAACGGCAAGGTGGTGGGCAGCGAGCTGATCGGCCAGCAGTTCGACGCGCCCCAGTACTTCTGGGGCCGCCTCTCGGCCACCTCGCCGAATCCGTACAACGCGGCGAACTCGGGCGGCTCGAACCTCGGCCCGACCAACCCCGCGCTCGCCGATGAAGTCAAAGGCCGCATCGCGGCGCTCAAGGACGCCGGCACCGATGTTTCGCAGCCGATTCCCGCCGATCTCGTGACCTCGTCGGGCAGCGGGCTCGATCCCGAGATCTCGCCGGCCGCTGCCGCGTATCAGATCGCGCGCGTGGCCAAAGCTCGCCACCTCAACCCGAGCGACGTGCAGGCGCTCGTGGACCGCTATACGAAGGGCCGCCAGTTCGGCGTGTTCGGCGAGCCGCGCGTGAACGTGCTCGAGCTGAACCTTGCGCTCGACGGCAAGGAGGCGAGCTAAAGCATTCGCTGATGCTGAAGATTGAAGGCAACTGGGCACCGCATGCCGCCTGGACCGCATGCGGTGCCCGCGTTTGCTTGTCAGGCGATGGCTGTTTGCTCGCTGTTTGCTCGCTGTTTGCTTATTCCGTGCCACGGTGAGACGATCTTCCGTAGCGTTCCCGGTGCCTGACCCCCGACGCCTTCGACGTGCCAGGCGCGCGCAACCCCCTATGAAATCCGCATGAATCGCCCCGATCCCGACGAACTCCTCGACCGGCTCCAGCGCGACGAAGAAAAACGCCGCCGCGGCAAGCTGAAGATTTTCTTCGGCGCCTCGGCGGGCGTCGGCAAGACCTACGCGATGCTGCAAGCCGCGCGCCGCCGCGCCGAAGAAGGCGTGGAGGTGGTGGTCGGCATCGTCGAGACGCATGGGCGCAGCGAGACCGCCGCGCTCACGAACGGCCTCGAAGTGCTGCCGCGTCAGCGCATCGCGTATCGCGGGCGCGCGCTCGAGGAGTTCGACCTCGACGCCGCGCTCGAGCGCAAGCCGCAGCTCGTGCTCGTCGACGAGCTTGCGCACTCGAATGTGCAGGGCGCACGCCACATGAAGCGCTGGCAGGATGTCTACGAGCTGCTCGATGCCGGCATCGACGTTTATACGACCGTCAACGTTCAGCACCTCGAAAGCCTCAACGACGTAGTAGGGCAGATCACCGGTATCCGCGTCTGGGAGACGGTGCCCGACCGCGTGTTCGATGGCGCCGACGAAGTCACGCTCGTCGACTTGCCGGCCGAGGAACTGCTCGACCGCATGCGCGATGGCAAGGTGTATCTGCCCGCGCAGGCCGAGCGCGCGGTGCGCAACTTCTTTCGCAAGGGCAACCTGATCGCGCTGCGCGAGCTGGCGCTGCGCCGCACGGCCGACCGCGTCGATGCGCAGATGCACGAG
The DNA here is from genome assembly GCA_035277805.1 of Paraburkholderia sp. Lineage (GTDB taxonomy): Bacteria > Pseudomonadota > Gammaproteobacteria > Burkholderiales > Burkholderiaceae > Paraburkholderia. The sequence goes on from DATEJU010000034.1 coordinate 16,042, forward strand.
TACCGCGCCGATCGCTCGATCCAGCACGTGTGGCAGGCGCGCGAGCGGCTGCTCGTGTGCGTGGGCCCGGGCCCCGAGGCGGGCGCGCTGGTGCGCGCGTCGGCGCGGCTCGCGGCGAGCCTCAAGGCCGACTGGATCGCCGTGTATGTGGAGACGCCGAGGCTCCAGCGCCTGCCCGACGAGGTTCGCCAGCGCACGCTCGGCGCGCTCAAGCTCGCGTCCGAGCTGGGTGCGGAAACCGCCACGCTCGCCGGCGAGGACGCCGCCGTCACGCTCGCGGGCTATGCGCGTCTGCGCAATGTCTCGAAGCTCGTGGCGGGCGCCTCGACGCGCAGCGGTGCATCGTGGTGGCGGCGCTGGTGGCGCCGGCCGTTCGGCGAGCGCCTCGCCGGGAAGGCCGAGGACGTCGATCTGACCTTGGTGCGCGCGAGCGCCGCCGACAACGACCGGCTCGCCGGCAGCGGGTCGCGCGACGCGTCGGCTGCCGCGCGG
>DATEJU010000035.1:0-7874 GCA_035277805.1 Paraburkholderia sp.
GCAAATACGCCGGTCGCGAGGCCAGCGGCGATCAGGCCGATGTTTTTGAGGTTCTTTCGCATAGAGATTGTTGCGTGCGGTCGAAAGGCGCGTGGCAGCGTCTAATGGAAAAGCGACGGACAAGTATAACTGCACACTTGACCGCTCTGTGCATAAGGCGCGATCGACCCCGATGCAGGAGGCGCCCACGAGGGCGATTCGAGGCGTAGCGCAGGGACGAACGTTGCGGGTTCGACAGTTCGAACGCGTCGGGGTTCGCACGTCGCGTGCCGCAAAGCCTTGCTGGGCACGAGGCTGGCGGGAGGCTGACGGTGCGCTGGCCGCGAGTTGGCGGATTTGTCAGAGAGCGTGGCAAGACGGCAGGATTTACACGCTCGAAGCGCGATTGAATTACGGCTGAGGCGCAGGTCAGCCGCGAATCAGGCGTGAATCAGCCGCATCGTTGCGCCAGATCCGCGAGCAGATCGCCGGCCTCGTGCGGCTGCGCGGGCTGGCGATCTGGATGCGAAACAGGAGAGAGGAGGCTTAGCCCGCCTTCTTGCCCTGATTCGCGACGGCGGCCTGGGCCTTCGCGATGGCATCGGCGTCGCCCAGATAGTAGTGCTTGATGGGCTTGAGGTTCTCGTCGAGCTCATAGACGAGCGGCACGCCGTTCGGGATGTTCAGGCCGACGATGTCCGAGTCCGAGATGCCGTCGAGATACTTCACGAGCGCGCGGATCGAGTTGCCGTGCGCGGCGATCACGATGTTCTTGCCCGCCTTGATGGCCGGCGCAATCGACTCGTTCCAGAGCGGCAGCACGCGCGCCACCGTGTCCTTCAGGCACTCGGTGAGCGGCAGCTCTTCGTGCGGCACTTTCGCGTAGCGCGGGTCGTTGTAGGCCGTGCGCGAGTCGGTGGGCTCGAGCGCGGGCGGCGGCGTGTCGTAGCTGCGGCGCCAGACCAGCACCTGCTCGTCGCCGTACTTCGCGGCCGTTTCCGCCTTGTTCAGGCCCGAAAGCGCACCGTAGTGGCGCTCGTTCAGGCGCCACGAGTGGACCACGGGCAGGTACATCTGGTCCATCTGGTCCTGCACGTGCCAGAGCGTGCGAATGGCGCGCTTGAGCACCGACGTGTAGGCGATGTCGAACGAATAGCCGGACGCCTTGAGCAACTGGCCGGCCTGCTGGGCCTCGCGGTTGCCCTGTTCGGTCAGATCGACGTCCACCCAGCCGGTGAAGCGGTTTTCCTTGTTCCACGTCGATTCGCCGTGGCGGATGAGTACGAGTTTGAACATGAAGATGAAGGTCGGTAGTGAAGGAAGCGGTAATCGGGGACGGGATCCGTCTGGGGTACGTCGCGAGGCGCGCTTCCAATGCGCGCGGCCTCGCGACGACGGTCCGGCCCGCAGGTCGCACTGCTGGGCGCACACCCGGGCTGGGGGGCGGCAACCCTGCGACAAACGGTTATTTTATAATGAGCGGATTGTCTGAATCCGTTTTCCCCCCGATTTCTCTTTTTCCCGGCGGATCATCCGTGACGTTCTTTACCAATTACATCAACCTTGTACTCATCGCGATCGTCCTCATCTCAGGAGGGTTGCTCCTGTGGCCGACGCTCAAGCGCGGCGGGCGCGGCGGCGTTTCCGCCGCCGAGGCGACGCAGCTCATCAACCGCCGCAACGCGGTGGTGATCGATCTGCGTTCCGCGGACGACTTTGCGAAGGGCCACTTGCCCGCCGCTCGCCACCTGGAATTCGGCGAGCTGCAGGCGAAGGTCGGCCAGTTCGTGAAGAACAAGAGCAACCCGGTATTGCTGGTCTGCCAGACGGGCCAGCAGTCGCACAAGGCGCTGCGCCTCGTGAAGGATGCCGGTTTTGCCGAGGTCCACGTGCTGGACGGCGGCGTGAACGCCTGGCAACAGGCCGGCATGCCGGTCGTGAAACAAGGAGCTTCGAAGTGAACAAGGTGGTCATGTACAGCACCCAGGTGTGCCCGTATTGCCAGATGGCCGAACGTCTTTTAAAGTCGCGCGGCGTCGACCATATCGAGAAGGTGCTGATCGACCGGGATCCGGCGCGTCGCGAAGAAATGATGACGCGCACCGGCCGCCGGACCGTGCCGCAGGTTTTCATCGGCGAGACGCACGTGGGCGGCTACGATGACCTCTCCGCGCTCGACCGTGCCGGCGGCTTGATGCCGTTGCTCGAAGCCGCGGCCTGACGCCGTTTCAGGTGGGCTTGAGCGGCGCGCCGCTGCGCCGCGGTTTTTCGCCCGCGCGAGCCGGTAAGGCCCGCGCGGGCGTGTTGTCGTCTGTTGCTGCTCATTGCGGCTGCGCCACGTTGCCTCGATATTGCGAGACGACGCAATACTGTGCAGTTGCAACTCAATTTAATCAGGAAGCCAAACACCATGTCTGACGAGAACAACCAGCCGTTCTTCAACATCCAGCGCATCTATCTCAAGGACCTGTCGCTCGAGCAGCCGAACTCGCCAGCCATCTTCCTCGAGCAGGACATGCCTTCGGTGGAAGTGGAAGTCGACGTGAAGGCCGAGCGTCTCGCGGAGTCGGTGTTCGAGATTCTCGTGACCGGCACGGTCACCGCCAAGATCAAGGACAAGGTCGCGTTCCTGATCGAAGCCAAGCAGGCCGGCATTTTCGACATCCGCAACATTCCGGCGGAACAGGTCGATCCGCTCGTCGGCATCGCCTGCCCGACCATCCTGTTCCCGTACCTGCGCTCGAACATCGCCGACGCCATCACGCGCGCAGGTTTCCCGCCGATCCACCTCGCCGAGATCAACTTCCAGGCGCTCTACGAGCAACGTCTGCAGCAAATCGCGCAGCAGCAGGAAGGCGCGAGCAACGCCACGCATTGATTGCGCACTGAAACGAAACCACCGGTGCGGAGTATCGGAATGAAAGTCGCCGTTCTCGGCGCCGGAGCGTGGGGCACCGCGCTGGCAGGGCATCTGGCCCAGGCGCATGACACGGTGTTGTGGGCGCGCGATGCCGCGCTCGTCAACGCAATGCGCCAGACGCACGAGAACGCCCGCTATCTCGCGGGCGTCTCGCTGCCGAAAAAACTTCACTACGAAACAGATCTGGCCGCCGCGCTCGACCATGCGTCGGGCGAGGCGGATCTCGTCGTGCTCGGCACGCCGGTGGCGGGCCTGCGCGACATGCTGCGCACGATGCGCGGCATGAACCGCGCGCCCGCGCACTTCGTGTGGCTCTGCAAGGGCTTCGAAGCCGACTCGCAGCTCATGCCGCATCAGGTCGTGGCGGCCGAGCTGCCCCGGCACAAGAGCAACGGCGTGCTCTCGGGGCCGAGCTTCGCGCGCGAGGTGGGCGAGGGCCTGCCCGTCGCGCTCACCATTGCGAGCGCCTCGGCCGACTGCCGCGAGCGCACGCTCGCCGCTTTCCATCACCGTGCAATGCGTATCTATACCGGCGACGATGTCGTGGGCGTGGAGGTGGGCGGCGCGGTCAAGAACGTGCTCGCGATCGCGACCGGCATCTCCGACGGCCTCGGCCTCGGCCTGAACGCGCGCGCCGCGCTCATCACGCGCGGCCTCGCAGAGATGACTCGCCTCGGCGTGACGCTCGGCGGGCGCGCGGAAACCTTCACCGGTCTCACGGGTCTCGGCGACCTCATCCTCACCGCCACGGGCGACCTCTCGCGCAACCGCACCGTGGGCAAGCAGCTTGCGAGCGGACGCACGCTCGACGACATCCTCGATGCGCTCGGCCATGTGGCAGAAGGCGTGCGCTGCGCGCGCGCCGTGCTTGCCATCGCACGCGAGCACAATATCGAAATGCCGATCACCCAGGCGGTATGCGCCGTGCTCTTCGACGGCGTGGCTTCGCGCGACGCCGTGAGCGCCCTGCTCAGGCGCGACGCGAAGGCGGAGTAGGCTGCAGTTGTTCCGGCCTTCCGGCGCAATGCCGGTGCTCCCGCCGCCGGCTCGAAAGGAGGACCGTCATGCTCACCATCGGAAACTGCCGCATCGAGGCACAAGTCGTCGATATCACGACGCTCAATGTCGATGCCATCGTGAACGCCGCGAACACCTCGCTGCTCGGCGGCGGTGGCGTGGACGGGGCGATTCATCGCGCGGCCGGGCCGGATCTGCTGCGCGAATGCGAGACGCTGAACGGTTGCCCGACCGGCGACGCGAAGCTCACCGCCGGCTACCGGCTTCCCGCGAAATACGTGATTCACACCGTCGGACCCGTCTGGAACGGCGGTGCGCGCGACGAGGCGTTTTTGCTCGCGTCGTGCTACCGGCGCTCGCTCGAATGCGCGCGCGAGGCCGGCGTGAAGAGCATCGCCTTTCCGGCGATCAGTTGCGGCGTTTATCGCTTTCCGCCCGACGAGGCCGTGAAGATCGCGATGCAGACCGTGATCGACACGCTGAGCGCTTATCCGTCGCTCGAGCGAATCATGTTCTCCTGCTTCGACGAGGCGATGCTCGCGCGCTACGAGCAAGAGCTGAGCGCGCGGGCTTCCGGCTGACGCGTCTGCGCGCTTGTTTGCTGCCCTCGAAGGTCCCTCACTCGCCCCCTTCGAAGCCCGCCTGCCGCCACGCCTCGAACACCACCACGGCCACGGTGTTGGACAGATTCAGGCTGCGGTTGTCAGGCCGCATCGGCAGGCGCACGCGCTGTGCGAGCGCGAAGCGCTCGAGCACCGCGTCGGGCAGCCCGCGCGTCTCCGCGCCGAATACGAACCAGTCGCCTGGCAAGAACGCGTGATCGTGGAAGCGCCCCGAGCCGCGCGTCGTAAACGCGAACATGCGCGACGGATCGGGCGTCTCGGCGGCGATGAAGGCATCCCAGTCGCGATGCATGTGCATCTGCGCGTATTCGTGATAGTCGAGGCCCGCGCGGCGCATCTTTGCGTCGTCGAGCGGGAACCCGAGCGGCTCGATCAGATGCAGCCGCGCCCCCGTGTTCGCGCACAAGCGGATCACGTTGCCGGTGTTCGGCGGAATTTCGGGCTCGACGAGAACGACGTTGAACATAGCGATGAAAGTCTTGAAGAAGCGATAAAAGCGAAAAAGAGGCGCTCAGTCCTTCGGCGTGCGCAGCGCGACGAAATTCGTCACGCGTCGCGCGCCTGCTGCCTTTAGCGTATGCGCGAGTGCGTCGAGCGTCGCGCCCGAGGTCATCACGTCGTCGACCACGCCCATGTGCAGGCCGCACAGGCCATGGCTCGCGCGCGTGAGCGCGAACGCGCGGCCCACGTTGCGACGGCGCGTTTCGCGGTCGAGCTTCGATTGCGCCGCCGTATGCAGCGTGCGGCGTACCAGCGTGGCGTCGGCGCGCGTGCCGAGCGCGCGGGCGAGCGGCCTCGCGATTTCCCACGCCTGGTTGTAGCCGCGCTCGATCAGACGCTCGCGCGAGAGCGGCACCGGCACGATGAGGCTTGGCGTATCGGCGCTATCGAGCATGTCAGCGGCCGCTCGCGCGAGACGCCACGCGAATTCCTCGCCGAGCGCGAGCCGTGCGCGAAACTTCAGGCCGAGCGCGAGCGCATCGAGCGGTGCGCGATAGTCCACAAGCGCGAGCGTGGCGTCGAAAGCCGGTGGCGCTTTCACGCAAGCGTCACATCGGTAGCGATCGCGTGCACGCGCCGGCCGCATCGCGCGGCGCATGCCCGAGAGCGGCAGTGCGCAAACGGAACAGCGCAGGCGTGCCTCGTTCCAGTACGCCGCATCGCAAGCCGCACACAGCACAGCGCGCGCGTCGTTGTGCTCGCTGTTGTGCACGTCGCGAGTTTGGCGCGACAAATTGCCGCATAATGGGCACAAATCAGGCAGCACGAACTGAGCGAGCCGCGGCCAATGCGCTCGCACACCCTGATGAACGCGCGCCACTGCGTGCCGCATCGCCTGCAGTCTTGCCTCGCGTTTTGCGGCCATGCAAGCGCGTCGCGAGGCGGGCGAGGGGCTTGATGCCGAAGTGGGCGGCGGTGCGGGCTGCTGAGGCATCGAAGGACGGCCCGAGCCCGCTTCGGGGCTCGCGACTGAAAGGATGAGAGTGAGCGAGTATACTTCGCAGACTTCGCCAATACGACCGACATGTCTCCGTCTGACCCAAGACCCGGCCGTCCGGCCTACGATTCTCGCTATCTGCGACGGATTTTCGACCGCCGCGCGGCGACGTTCGACGAGGTCGCGTTCCTGCCGCGCGAGATCTCCCAGCGCATGCGCGAGCGCCTCGAGTACATCAAGGTGAGTCCGGCGAGCGTGCTCGACATGGGCTGCGGACTCGGCGACGACCTGCCGACTCTGCGCGAGCGCTTTCCCGAAGCACCGGTGTTCGGCACCGACCTCTCTTTCGCCATGCTCGAGCGCGCCCGTGCGCACGACGGCGGCGACACGAGCTGGCGGCGCTTCCTTCCCGCATCGATCGGCCGTGCGCTCGGCGCACGCGGTCCGCGCTTCGCGCAGGCCGACTTCGCCGAATTGCCGTTCGCACACGGCGCGTTCGAGTTGCTCTGGTCGAATCTCGCGTTACATTGGCATCCGCGTCCCGATCTCGTGTTCGGCGAGTGGCAGCGCGTGCTCAAGGTGAATGGCCTGCTCATGTTCAGCACGCTCGGCCCCGACACGCTCAAGGAGCTGCGCGGCGCGTTTGCCGAAGTCGAAGCGGCGCACGGCGTACCCACACGGCCGCACGTAATCGATTTCGTCGACATGCACGATCTCGGCGACATGCTCGTCGAGAACGGCTTCGAGATTCCGGTGATGGACCAGGAGACGCTCACCGTCACCTACAAGACGCCCGAGAAGCTGCTCGCCGATGTGCGCCGCTGGGGCGCCTATCCGTTTAGCCGCGCCTGGTCGCACGAAGGCGATCAGGCCGATGGGCTCGCATCGCGGCGCCTCAATCGCGCACTCGCGGCTGCGCTCGAAGCGCGCCGCTTGAAGGATGGGCCCAACGCAGGCACGATTCCCCTTACCTTCGAAATCATCTACGGACACGCATGGAAGGCCATACCGCGTACGACAGCGGAAGGCCACGGTATTGTGCGAATCGAAGATATCGGGCGTGGTCCGACAAGGAATCGCTAACGTGGTAAGGGGGCTTTCGTTATGCCTGAAATTAGCGCCTGAAAAGCCCTCGAAAAATTGTCGAAAAATCGCGGAAAACCCCGCCGGTATTGGGTTTGCGGAAGATTGCAGCTTGCTTGTGAGTGCTTGAGATCGCGCCTATAATGCGTCGGTTGCTGCATTGATTGCCGTCCCTAAATCTGATGCGGCAAGTCCAGATCTCCCGCAGTTGTGTAAGGCGCGAAGCGGCGATAGTCTGAGGAAGTTGCAGTGGGGGAGGCGAGCAATGCAGACATCTGATCTGCAGGCGAGTCCGGAGCCGGTCCTGAAAGACTGGACCATGAAACGCAACTGTTCGGTTTCGCCCAGGCAATTCGTGTTGTTCTATGTATCGCTGGCGCTGGTATCCATCGCGATCGCCGTTCTGTTGTTGATCCGCGGCGCCTGGCTGGTATTGCCGTTCACTGGCATCGATCTGTTGGTAGTAGGGGGCGCCTTTGCCATTTATGCGCGCCATGCTGTCGATTACGAACGTATCAGGCTTTATCCGAACCGGCTGGTGATCGAGCAGATGAGCGCGGACGCGCTCACACAGTTCGAATTCAATCCCCGCTGGGTCCGGGTCGAACCGGGCGCGACCCCACGCGACCCAGTGCGTCTCGTGGCTCGCGGCCAGTCGGTCGCTGTCGGGTTACATTTGCCGCAGTATCGGCGTGCGCAGTTCGCGCGGGAACTGCGCACGTGGCTCGCGCGCGCCGGTTGAATACGGGCGTGTGGCAGGGTGTGGTTCAGAGTGCGCGTCATCGGCGCGCACCCAGGGCGTGACCTGGTTGCA
>DATEJU010000036.1:0-10201 GCA_035277805.1 Paraburkholderia sp.
GCCGCCCTCAAAACCCAGTTGCCGAGATAATTAATCAGGCCGACGGATTCCGCAAGCGGGATAAATGTTGATGGCGGCACGAGCCCGTGCAATGGATGTTGCCAGCGGATCAGCGCTTCGACCCCGACCACGCCGCGCGTCACGCTGCTCGTGATGGGCTGGAAGTGCAGGGAGAATTCGCCGTTGCGCACGCCGTCGTGGAGATCCGATTCGAGCTTGAGGAGCTGGGCGTCGGTCGAGTCGTTATCGGGCACGTGCAGCATCAGCGTGTTGCCGCCCGCGGCCTTGGCCTGTTGCAGCGCCTGGTCGGCGCGGCGAATGAGCGGTGTGTTTTCCGGCTGCGCATCGGCTTCGGCGCTGTCCGCACGCTGCTCGGGATGAAATGCGATGCCGATGCTCGCCGAAAGATGCACCGGCTGGGCGCGAAACGCATAGGGCTGCAGGATCGACGTGAGCAGGCGCCGCGCGAGCGCTTCGGCGGTAGTGCGAGCGTCGGTGGGTGTGTCGGTGAGTGCGTCGCCTCGTTGCGGCATGCACGGCAACGTGGATTGCGGCGCGGATGGCGGTGTGATCAGAATGGCGAATTCGTCGCTGCCCGTGCGCGCGATCAGCTCGCCCTGCTGGGTGAGATGCGTGAGGCGGCGCGCGGTTTCGCGCAGCAGCTCGTCGCCGGCGTCGTAGCCGAGCGCGCGGTTCACGCGCTGATAGTCGTCGAGATCGAGCAGCAGGAGGGCGATGGGCGTGCCGTGCCGGTCGGCATCGGCCAGCGCGCGTTCGAGCGCTAGCTCGAGCGCCGCCTGGTTCGGCAGGCCCGTGAGCGGATCGTGGTGGAGCGCGTGAGTAAGGCGTGCCTGCTCGCGCCGCCAGTCCGAGACGTCGAAACCCGCCACGGCGAAGCCGTCCACGTCCGCATAGGCGGCGCGTTGCACGCGCAACTCGACGGCGAGCGGGTAGGTGAGCGCCTTCACGAGATCGATCGTGTCTTTTTCGACCGCGTCGCTTTTAAGTGCGCGAGCGAAGAGCGCGTCAAGGCGTGCGAGATCGTTGGGTGAAACGAGGTCGTGCAGTGTCGCGCCAAGCAGGAACTCGCGGTGATAGCCGGCAAAGCGCAGGCTCGCATCGGAGACGTAGAGAAACCGCAGATTGCGGTCCACATGCACGAGGAAGTCCACCGTGGCGGCCGTCTGCTCGAACGAGCGCGAGACCGCGTCGGACCCGGCGGCCTCGTCGCTGGACGCGCCCGCGCAAGTGGGCACGCGCTGTGCGTCCGACAAGGGCGAGGGCGGCGCACCATTCGTACAGGCGAGCGAGACGCCGGCACAGGCGTCGTGGCGCTCGCCTGTACGGCCGGTGCGTGGCCGCAGGCGGTCCAAGACCGTGCGCAGCCAGCCCGGGCGGGGCGCGGTAATCCTGTTCGCTTCCATGTGTTTCGCTGGCAACCTGTGTACGAGTCGGCGTATCGAGTCGGGCGCGCGGCTTGTGTTCGTAGCGTGGCAGGTCCGCGAGCCGGGTGTGGACAGCGGCGCAAGCGCTGCTGCTTGACGCGCCCATCAGACCAGGATATCGACCCACGCGGCGAAATCTTTAGCCGCAGGGCAAAAAAACGCTCGATCGGCAGCGTGGCCAAACAAGGCGATGCCGGCGCGCGCAGATTCGGTTAAAGTGGCGCCGGCTGCCCGCCCGCGATGCATGCGCGCCGCATGCCGGATCGTTCCCGACCGGATCATTTTCGAAACGAGGCCCCCGAACGAGTCATCCAGACCGAACCCATTCGCCTGAGTCTTCGGCCATGTCCGCTTCAACGTCACGGTTCCCGGGGCCGGCGCACGCGGCCGCGCGAGACGCCAGCGGCGCCGGCGCATACCCGCTCGCGCAAGCCGATCAGCACGCCATGTACAGTCCGCACGCCGGCTCCCAGCCCTTCGTCTATCTGGGGCGCCAGCCGATCCTCGACCGCAGCGGCGCGCTCAACGCCTACGAGCTGCTCTTTCGGGGCAGCGCGCAAAACCGCGCCGACGTGTTCGACGACGCGCTCGCCACCGCCCAGGTGATGGCGCGCACCATGGGGCAGCTCGGCGTGCCCGCCGTGCTCGGACGCCACTATGGCTACGTGAACATGAGCCGCGACCTGCTGTTCGACGACATCGTGCATCTGCTGCCGCCGGGCCGCTTCGTGCTCGAGGTGCTCGAGCACGTGCACCTCGACGCGGCCGTGCTCGAGCGCCTCGCGCAGTTGCGCCGCGACGGCTACCGCATCGCCTTCGACGACGTGAGCGCGCTCACCGAAGGCCTGCGCCGCGCGCTGCCCTATGCGGATATCGTCAAGGTCGATCTGCTGCAGACCGAGCGCGCCGCGCTGCCCGCGCTCGCCGAGGCCGTCGCCGCCGAGGGCAAGACGCTGATCGCCGAAAAAGTCGAGACGCGCGAGGACTTCGACTATGCGCACAGCCTCGGCTTCGATCTGTTCCAGGGCTACTTCTTCGCGCGCCCGCAAATGCTGCACGCGCCGCGCGTGCGTGCCTCGCGGCTCGCGCTCGTGCGCCTGCTCGCGCTGGTGGCGAGCGATGTCGGCGTGGCCGAGCTCGAGCGCGAACTGCGCAGCCATCCGGGCGTGGTCGTGCAACTGCTGCGGCTCGTCAATTCGAGCGCCTATGCGCCGGGGCGGCCGATCTCGTCGCTGCGCGAGGCCGTGCTCGCGGCCGGCACGCGCCAGATCGCGCGCTGGGTGCAGCTGCTGCTCTACGCGAGCGGCCGCGATCTGCCGTGGGCCTGCGATCCGCTCGTGCAGCTCGCGGGCACGCGCTCGCATTTCATGGAGCTGGCCGCGCGCAGCCTCGCGCCGAATGACGCCGTATTCGCCGACGCCGCGTTCATGACCGGCATCTTCTCGCTCGTGCATGTGCTGGTGGGCTCGACGCCTGCGCACACGCTGGAGCGACTCGGCCTCGCGCGCGAGATCAGCGAAGCCGTGGATGGCCAGCGCGGCGAGCTCGGCACGCTGCTGCGCGTGGCGCAGGCGTGCGAGCGCGGCGACGACCGGCTCGCCGGGACGATCGTGAGCGAAGCGGGCGGGCGATTCCCGACGCTCACGCCGGCACTGCTTGGCGAGCTCAATCTGTGGGCGAGCACGTGGTTTTCGGCGTACGCGGATGGATGAAGGGAATTTGTAAGTCAATCGCCGTCGAGCGGCGCTGTACCATGCGCGCTCGGCCAGACCGGCGCAGTGCCTGCCCTGCATGTGCCGGTGGAGTGTGGTCCAATAGGGCCGTCGCCGGATGCGGCGGGACCGCGCCGCAGACCGTCTTGCCATGCCTCGCGGCTCGTGCTTCGAGCCGCCGCGCTGGCCCGGTAGCCGGCGACGTATTCGAGGTCATACGAGGATATCCGATATGAAACCGAGGTATTTCGCGGCGGGGGCTGCGGCGCTCGTGTGCGCCGGACTTGCGTTCTTCGCCCTGAGCGCGCAGGCAACGCTCAAGCCGGGCGACTCCGCGCCCGATTTCACGACGCAGGCGTCGCTGGGCGGCAAAACCTATACGTACTCGCTTGCCGCCGAGCTCAAGAAAGGGCCAGTGGTGCTGTACTTCTACCCGGCGGCGTTCACCAAAGGCTGCACGATCGAGGCGCATGATTTTGCCGAAGCCGTCGATCAGTACAAGCAGTACGGCGCGACCGTGATCGGCGTTTCGCACGATAACATCGACACCCTCACGAAGTTTTCGGTGAGCGAGTGCCGCAGCAAATTCCCCGTCGCCGCCGACGCGGATTCGAAGATCATCAAGTCCTACGGCGCGTCGATGCCGATGCACGCACCGATGGCCAATCGCGTCTCCTACGTGATCGCGCCGGACGGCAAGATCATCTACGAATACACGAGCCTCTCGCCCGACAAGCACGTGGAGAATACGCTGCGTGCCGTGAAGGAGTGGGCGGCGCAGCATTCGCAACAATAACCGGCAACGCCAGGCGCGCGGCACGTTTCGTGCCGCGCGCCGCGAATTGCGCTTGCGATGTGGCAAGCGTTGGCCGCTCCGATGCGGCCGCGCCTGCTTTGCGCTGGTATCGTGCAGCATTCCTTTTCCGGTCTTCGCCCGCGGCAAACGCACGCCTGCAGGTGCCGTCTTCGTATGCCCATCCTCGTACTCCTTTTCGTGTTCGCCGCACTCGCTTACGGCGCAGCGAGGTCGTTTCAGGCGTTGGCCGCGCGCTTCGGCACGGACGTGGCGATCGGCGTGGCGGCGGTGGTTGTGGCGGCGCTCGCGGCGCTTCTTGCGAACTGGCTGCAGCGTCGTCGCGAAGTGGCGCCGAACCTGCGCGGCGAAGGCGGCTGGACCCATCGGGTGGCGGGCGCATGGGGCGAAGCGCGGCTCGCGGCCGGCAAGCGGCTGTGCGAAGTCACGCTCGGCACGGCGCACGGAGCGTATATCTTCGCCGACCTGCAAGGGGCTCAGCCCACGCGCGACGCGAGCGGCTGGCAGGTCGCGCTCAGCGTGGCCGATGCGGGCAAGCCGCTCTGGCATCTGCCGATGCCGAGCGAGCGCGAGGCGAAACGCTGGGCGCGTATTTTTACGTTGGCGATCGCGCAGCGTCTGTGAGTGTGGTCGTTGCCGGGCTGGGACACGCGAATCCATGCCGATGTGGCTCCGATAACACAAGACTTGCGATAAGACAAAAGCTGCGTATTGAGATGCATCGAAAATTGTCCGCCGCGTTGGCGGATGATTCTCGCACGCCTTCCGGCGGCTCCTTGCTGACGCACGCACCCAGGAGCGAATTCCGATGCACAATCCCCCCACTGCGCCGCGTCTGTTCGAACGCGTGCGTATCGTCACGATCCAGCCCGCGGGTAATCCCGGCAGCTATCCGCATACCGGCGCTTTTCGCGAGTACGCGTTGGGCTTGCGGGCTGCTTTCGCCGCATTGGGCGCGCAAGTCGATGCAGCCGACAATCAGCTACTAGGGGGAGATGCCGTCAACTTCGTGCTTGGCGCACACCTGCTCGCGCCCGGTACAGAACTGCCGCCAAATACGGTTGTCGTCAATCTCGAGCAGATGCGCACGCACGGGTTCGCGCTACAACCGCACTATGTCGACGTGCTGCGCAAACATGTCGTGTTCGATTACTCGCCGTCCAACGTCAAGCGCATCCGCGAGCTGACCGGCAATGCGCACGTGCATGTGCTCAAGCCGGGCTATGTGCCGCAACTCACCACTATTGAGCCGGCTGGGGACCAGGACGTTGACGTGCTTTTTTACGGCTCGCTCAACGAGCGCCGCCAGAAGGTGCTGGAGGGCTTGCGCGAAGCCGGCCTTGTCGTCCAGCACCTGTTCAGCGTTTACGGCGCCGAGCGCGACCAGTGGATTGCGCGCAGCAAGATCGTGCTCAATGTCCACTTTTACGAGGACAAGATCCACGAAGTTATCCGCACCTCGTTTCTGCTCGCCAATCGCAAGGCCGTGGTGAGCGAATGCGAGCCCGAAACCGAAATCGACGACGATATGCGCGCCGCTATCGTCGCGGTGCCGTATAGCGAAATCGTGCAAACCTGCGTCGCGCTCGTAAAGGACGATGTTCGCCGCCGCGAGGTGGAGCAGCGCGGCTTTGAGATTTTCGCGCACCGCGACCAGGCCGCGGTGCTCGCTGCGGTGCTCACGCAGGTTTCGCGGCCGGTACCCCGCCGCATCAATCTCGGCAGTGGCAAGGCCTACGATCCGGAGTGCCTGAATATCGACATCGACCCGAAATGGCAGCCCGACATCCTCGGCGATCTCGCCAACCCCGCAGGCTTGAAGCAGATCTTCTTCAGCCCCAAATATGGGCTGACGCGGCTCGAAGCGGGCCAGTTCGACGAGATCACGGCGATGGACGTGCTCGAGCATGTGCCGGATCTGGTGGCGTTCATGACAAGCTGCCTCGAACTGTTGCGCGTCGGCGGTGCGATGCGCGTGGGCGTGCCCTACGACCTTTCATATGGCGCGTGGCAAGATCCCACGCACGTGCGCGCGTTCAACGAACGTAGTTGGCTCTATTACACTGAGTGGCATTGGTACACGGGCTGGACTCGCGCGCGTTTCGACCTCGCGCAGCTGAACATGACGCTGAGCCCGGTCGGCCAGGCACTCAAGGCGCGCGGCGTGCCTGACGAAGAGATGTTCCGGACCCCGCGCGCCGTCGACGACATGCAGGCGGTGCTCGTCAAACGGATGCTCACGGAGCCGGAGCGCGAGCGCGCGCTGATGTGGCAGCGGGGTGCGTCGCGCCCGGCGCAGGCCGCTGCCGCTGGGCAGGAGAGCGCAAGCGTGCAGACCTCGCAGCGGCGATGATGCTTATGACGCTTCGCGCGAAATCGCTGCGAGGCGCCGACCGAATGGAGATGAAACTGAAACTCGGGAAATATGGCTTGGTTGTTCTGGGCGTCGCGGCTTGTGCCGCGCTGCTGACCGCCTGCGACCAGCAGAAAGTTGCCGATGCCGTGAATGCCATCAAGCCGGATTCGATGGCGTTCGGGGGGCTGAAAATCGGCGTCTCGACGGTCGAGGACGTGCGCCGTCAGGCCGGCAAGCCCGAGATGGTGTGGGAAGACGACGACGGCGCGCAGCGCCTCGAATATCCGCGCGGTCCGAATGGCTTGACCACGTGGATGCTCGACTTCGACGCCGATGGCAAGCTGGTCGCGATGAGCCAGGCGCTGACCGCGCAGAATATCGCGCAGGTCGCGCCCGGCATGACGCAGGATGAGGTGCGCCGCCTGCTCGGCAAGCCGGCGACGGTCGCGAAGTATGCGCTGAGTCACGAGGAAGTGTGGAGCTGGCACTGGGCCGAAGGCGGCGTGGCCGGCGACGGCATGTTCAACGCCCATTTTTCGCCGGATGGGCTCGTGGTCCGGACGTCGCGCTCGGACGCCCCCGGGCACGACCGGCCGTGACACCGCGCGCATTGCCTGCTCGCTGACGAGGAGAGTTCAGATGAAACGTATCGCGTTGCTATGGAATGTCGTGAAGGGCGATCTGCGCGTGCTGTGGTTCGCGCTGCGTCAGCCCGGACGCCCGGCGTGGCTGATGCCGGCCACGGCGCTCGTTGCGCTCTATGCGCTCGCGCCGTTCAATATCGCGCTGCCGGTGGTGGGCGTGGTGGACGACGGCATTCTCGTGCCGCTGGTGCTGCATCTGCTGGTGCGGTGTTTGCCGATGGATTTGCGGCGGGCAGGGCGGGTTTGAGGGAGATGCAGGCCAGCGCCAGGGCCTGAGGCCCACCAAAAAACAAGGCGGCTGAAGCCACGCTCCAGCCGCCTTCCCACATCAAACGTTTAACGCCGCTTACTCCAGCACCCTCGGCGGCGGCGCCGCGCGCCCGCGCTTCGCATCCCACCACACGCGCAGGCGGTCCATGTACAGATACACCACCGGCGTCGTATAGAGCGTGAGCGCCTGGCTCACGATCAGCCCGCCCACGATCGAGATGCCGAGCGGCGCGCGCAGCTCCGCGCCTTCACCGCGTCCGAACGCGAGCGGCAGCGCGCCCAGCAGCGCCGCGCAGGTTGTCATCATGATCGGCCTGAAGCGCAGCAGGCACGCCTGATAGATCGCGTCGCGCGAGCTCAGGCCCTGGCGCGACGCGTCGATCGCGAAGTCCACCATCATGATCGCGTTCTTCTTCACGATGCCGATCAGCAAGATCACGCCGATCAGCGCGATGATGCTGAACTCGGTCTTGAAGAGCAGCAGCGCGAGCAGCGCGCCCACGCCTGCCGAAGGCAGCGTCGAGAGAATCGTGAGCGGGTGGATGTAGCTCTCGTAGAGGATGCCGAGCACGATATACACCGCCGCGAGCGCCGCGAGAATCAGGAGCGGCTGGTTGTTCAGCGATTGCTGGAACGCCTGCGCCGTGCCCTGGAAGCTGCCGTGAATGGTCTGCGGCATGCCGATCTCGGCCATCGTGTCGTAGACGGCCTGGGTGGCGTCCGAGAGCGACTTGCCCGGCGGCAGGTTGAACGAGATCGTCGAGGCCACGAACTGGCTCTGGTGATTCACCGAGAGCGGCGTCGTGCCCGGCCCGAACGAGGCGATCGCCGAGAGCGGGATCATGGTTTCCTTCGCCGTGGAGACGGCCGCACCCGATGACGCGCTCGACTTGCCGCTCGCCGCGATCGAGTTGATCGCGAGATTGCGCGCGGAGTCGGCGGCGATGGCCGCGGCGCTCGTCGCGGTAGTCGCTCCGGTGCCGCCCGAAGAAGCGCTCGAAGTGGCCGGGCCGCTCACCGTGCCCGCCGTCGCGTTGGTGCTCTGCGCGCCGCTTGCGGTGCCGCCCGAGGTGCTCACCCAGATCTGGTTGAGCATGTCCGGGCTTTGCCAGTACTTCGGCGCGACTTCCATCACCACGTGGTACTGGTTCAGCGGGTTGTAGATGGTCGAGACCTGGCGCTGGCCGAATGCGTCGTAGAGCGTGTTGTCGATCTGCGAAGGCGTGATGTTCAGGCGCGCCGCGCTCTGGCGGTCGATCGTGATCATCGATTCGAGGCCGCCTTGCTGCTGGTCCGAGTTCACGTCGGCGAGCTCGGGGCGCGCCTGCAGTGCCTCGGTGAGCTTCGGCGCCCACTTGTAGAGGTCGGCGGTGTTGTCGGCGAGCAGCGTGAACTGGTACTGCGCGTTCGACTGCCGCCCGCCCACGCGGATGTCCTGCACGCTCTGCAAGAAAGTGCGCGCGCCGGCCACGTGCGAGAGCGGCCCGCGCAGTTGTGCGATCACCTGGTCGGCGGAGAGCTTGCGCTCGCTCTTGGGCTTGAGCGAGACGAACATGAAGCCCGAGTTGGTTGCGCGCCCGCCCGTGAAGCCCACCACCTGATCGACGGACGGATTTTCGCCGACGATCTTCATCATCTCGGCGAACTTCACTTTCATCGCCTGGAACGAGGTGGACTGGTCCGCCTGGATGCCGCCCACGAGGCGCCCGGTGTCCTGCTGCGGAAAGAAGCCCTTGGGGATGAACACATAAAGCACGACGTTCAGCGCGATGGTGGCGAGGAGCGTGAGCAGGATCAGGCGCGGATGCTCGAGCGCCCAGCCGAGCGTGTGCTCGTAGCCGCGATGCAGGCGCGTGAAGCCGCCCTCGAGCCATTGCCCGAAGCGGCCTTCCTTTTTCTTCTCCCGCGGTTGCTCGAGCAGGCGCGAGCACATCATCGGCGTGAGCGTGAGCGAGACCACGAGCGACACCGCGATGGCGAGCGAGAGCGTGAGCGCGAACTCGCGAAAGAGGCGCCCGACGATGCCGCCCATCAGCAAGATGGGCAGGAACACGGCCACCAGCGAGACGCTGATCGAGAGCACCGTGAAGCCCACTTCGCGCGCGCCGAGCAGCGCGGCCTTCCTGCGCGGCACGCCGTTCTCGATGTGCCGCGAGATGTTCTCCAGCACGACGATGGCGTCGTCGACCACGAAGCCCGTCGCGATCGTGAGCGCCATCAGCGAGAGGTTGTCGAGCGAGAAGCCCATCAGGTACATCGCCGCGAAGGTGCCGATGATCGAGATCGGTACGGCCACGCTCGGGATCAGCGTCGCGCGCCAGTTGCGCAGGAACAGGAACACCACCATCACGACGAGCGCCACGGCGATCATGAGCGTGTGCTCGGTGTCCTTGAGCGACGCGCGGATCGTGACCGAGCGGTCCGAGGCCGGGATCACCTCGACGTCGGCGGGCAGCGACGCCTTCAACTGCGGCAGCATCGCGATCACGCGGTCCACTGTTTCGATGATGTTCGCACCGGGCTGGCGGTAGATGATCACGAGCACCGAGCGCTTGCCGTTGGCGAGGCCGAGATTGCGCAGGTCCTCGACCGAATCGACCACTTCGCCCACGTCGGAGAGCTTCACGCCCGCGCCGTTGCGGTAGGCGATGATGAGGTCCTTGTACTGACTCGCCTTGCTCGCCTGGTCGTTGGTGTAGAGCTGGAAGCGCCGCGGGCCGAACTCGATGTCGCCCTTGGGGCTGTTCGCGTTGGCCGAGGCGAGCGCCGCGCGCACGTCTTCGAGGCCGATGCCGTAGTGAAACAGCGCGTGCGGTTCGAGCTCCACGCGCACGGCCGGGTTGGCCGAGCCGCTCACGTCGACTTCGCCCACGCCGTCCACCTGCGAGAGCGACTGCTGCAGCACCGTGGCCGCCGAGTCGTAGAGCTGGCCCGCGCTGAGCGTGGGCGAGGTGAGCGCG
>DATEJU010000037.1:0-8503 GCA_035277805.1 Paraburkholderia sp.
TGCCGCGCGCGCTCGTGCGCGGCCACCAGCGCCGCGGCAACGCCTGGCGCCGGCGGCACGACGGCAAGCGCGTCGGGCAACGAAAAATAGAACGTCGTGCCCGTGCCTTCGACCGACTCCACCCAGATGCGCCCGCCGTGCCGCTCGACCATGCGGCGCACCAGCGCGAGCCCGATGCCCTCACCGGGCGCGAGATCGCCGTGCATGCGCTGGAACGCCTGGAACAGACGCGGCCGCGCCACCTCGGGAATACCCAAGCCGTTGTCGCTCACGTAGAAAATCTGCAGCGACTCCACCCCCGGCGGCGCGTTCGCCGTACCGATCTCGACACGCCCCTCGCGCGAGGGATCGAGATAGTTGAGCGCATTGCCGATCAGGTTCGCGAAAACCTGCTCGAGCGCGGTCGGGTCGCCCCACACGGGCGGTAGCTCCCTCACGCTCACCTGCGCGTTGCGCGCGCGCACCGAGGCATGCATGGCGTCGACCACGCGCTGCACGAGCTCCTGCACGTAGACGCGCTGACGCCGGTACTCCACGCGCCCCACGCGCGCGAGCCGCAACAGCGCATCGATGATATGCGAGGCGCGCAGCACCGCCGTCTGCAGATAGCGCAGCGCTTCGCCGATGTCCTCGTTGATGATCCGCTCGATGCGTGCACGCGCGTCGGGGCGAAGCGACGAACGCGCCACGCGCTCGCGCAAGTCGTCGCAGGCGTGGTTGAGCTCGCGCGAAAAGCCTTGCAGGTTCACGAGCGGCGCGCGCAGGTCGTGCGACACGCTGTGGATGAACATCTCGTTTTCCTGGGTCTGCTGGCGCAGGTCCTCGTTGATGCGCGCAAGTTGATCGGCGCGCCGCGCGAGGTCGGCCTGGAACCCGAGCTGCAGCCGCTCCGCCTCGACGAGCCGCTGGCTGATCTGGTGCAGCTTGAGATCGAGCTCGGCGATCTCGTCGTTGCCGGTCGTGAGCGGCGCGAGCGGCTCATTGCCCGCGAGCCGGCCCGCATTGTCGGAAAGCTCGTCAAGCCGCCCGCGCACGCCGCGCGTGAAGAGCCAGACGGCCAGCGCCACCAGCATGATCGAGCCGATCACCGCGGTCATAGCGAGCGACTGCTGCTGCGCGCGCGCCTGCTCGGCGGCCGTGATGCGCATCACGTCGAGACGGCGCTCCTCGGTCTGGAACGAGGTGACCTGGGTGCGCACGCGATCGAGCGCATCGAAGTCCGTGTAGGTGCGAAAGCGCTCGACGAGGTCGGCGCGCCGCCCCGAGTGCAGCAGATCCTGAACACGGTCCGACCACTGGCGATAGGTTTGCACGGCCTGACG
Source organism: Paraburkholderia sp. (assembly GCA_035277805.1). Taxonomy (GTDB): domain Bacteria; phylum Pseudomonadota; class Gammaproteobacteria; order Burkholderiales; family Burkholderiaceae; genus Paraburkholderia. The sequence continues at coordinate 1,323 of DATEJU010000037.1, forward strand.
GATCTGCACGGCGCGCTCGATCTGGGACGGGTTATCGGAGACGAGCTCCACGAGCCGGTCGATGCGGCGGTCGACGTCCATCCACATCGCGACCGGCGTCGAAAACCGCGCGTCGCCCGCGGCCACCGCGCCGCGCAGCCGCACCGACTCGACCAGCACCGGCTCCAGCACGCGGCCCGCCTGCGCGAGCACGGCCTGGCCGTGCTGGCCCAGCAGCTCGGCGCTTTCCGCGTCGGCCTCGGCCTTCACGATAGCCGACAGCAGCGTCAGCTCGAAGACGGCTGGGATCGCGATCAGCAACAGCCCTTTGGTGGTGAGGCGCATGGAATGGCGGTTCGGGGCGTCCGGACGGCTGGGGGTATTGGTTCGACCATTATGTCGGCGTTTGCGCCCTATGTGCGGCCAAAGTGCTGCACAAGCGCGGCCCGCCACAATATTTCGAATAGCCGACAAATCGTTGATATGGAAAGGAACATCGAATAATTCGCCCTGTTCTGGCGCGTCGCCTCACCAACTTGGCGCGCAGGCACTGCAATTGTGCCGCGCCGCCCTGCACCCAGAGCGTGCGCACGCATTTCGTGCGCGCAAGCGCGGCGCATGCCGTGGCCGCTCCGGTGCACGGACGCACCGTCAAATGGCCTGCCGTCGCACGGCGCTCACCAGTTTGGCGCGAAGCTGGCCCGCATCTTGCTCAATGTGCGCCTATTTATGCGCTCATTTTGGGCAAAGGGCAGGACGCAAGGATGGACAATCTCAAGACCGGCACCGACACGCTGTTTCTGCTGCTGGGCGCCGCCATGGTGCTCGCCATGCATGCAGGGTTCGCGTTTCTCGAACTGGGCACCGTGCGCAAGAAGAACCAGGTCAATGCACTCGTAAAGATCCTCGTCGACTTCTCGGTCTCGACGATCGCGTACTTCTTCATCGGCTACACCATCGCCTACGGCGTGCAGTTCTTCTCGCACGCCGACGTGCTCGCCGAGCACAACGGCTATCAGCTCGTGCGCTTCTTCTTCCTGCTCACCTTCGCGGCCGCGATTCCGGCCATCGTCTCGGGCGGCATCGCCGAGCGCTCGAAGTTCAACCCGCAGTTGTTCGCGACCTTCGTGATCGTCGGCTTCATCTATCCGTTCTTCGAAGGCATGGTGTGGAACAACCGCCTGCATTTCCAGGACGCGATCACGCACGTGTTCGGCGTGCCGTTCCACGACTTCGCAGGCTCCGTGGTGGTGCACGCGTTCGGCGGCTGGGTCGCGCTGCCCGCCGTGCTGCTGCTCGGACCGCGCCACGGGCGTTATTCGCGCGACGGCCGCATTGCCGCGCATCCGCCCTCGAACATCCCATTTCTCGCGCTCGGCGCCTGGGTGCTCGCGGTGGGCTGGTTTGGCTTTAACGTGATGAGCGCGCAGACCATCGACAAGATCAGCGGCCTCGTCGCCGTGAACTCGCTCATGGCGATGGTGGGCGGCACGCTCGCCGCCTGGCTCGCGGGCCGCAACGACCCGGGCTTCACCTATAACGGGCCGCTCGCGGGCCTCGTGGCCGTGTGCGCGGGCTCGGACGTGATGCATCCGCTCGGTGCGCTCGCGACGGGCGCAGTGGCCGGCGTACTGTTCGTCTACATGTTCACCTGCGTGCAGAACCGCTGGCGCATCGACGACGTACTCGGCGTCTGGCCGCTGCACGGCCTGTGCGGCGCGTGGGGCGGCATCGCAGCGGGCATCTTCGGCGCGCACTGGCTCGGCGGAACCGGTGGCATCTCGCTCGGCGCGCAGATCGTCGGGACGATAGCCGGCATTATGATCGCCTCGCTCGGCGGCTTCGTGGTCTACGGCGCGCTGCGCGCAACCGTCGGGCTGCGCATCGATCGGGAAGAGGAATACAACGGCGCCGACCTGTCGATCCACAAGATCAGCGCGACGCCGGAGCGCGAAACGGTGTCCTGACGCTTCGGGACACATGGGCGGTGACGTTGCGAATCTGCAGCAGGGCGCGCCGCCCGCCGGGTCCCGGCACCTTCGCGCGCGGCTTCTCAACCGCGCACGCCCGCCTTCGGCTCGCGCGCGCCCGCTCCGTCCACAAAGAGCCGCACGATCGCCCGAAACTCCTTGCGCAGCGCGACGCCGGGAGTGCTCAGCCAGCGCAGCAGCGCGGCCAGATAAAGGTGATGGAACCACACGGCCAGTTGCTCCGGATCGCCACGCTCGCTCAACTCGCCGTCCCGCTGCCCCGCGGCGATGAGCTGACGCCAGATCGCAACGATGTCACCCGCCCCCTCGCGCGCTTCGCCTTCCGCGCCCCCGATGGTCGAGAAACGATGACGCAGATACGCCATCAGGTACGCCGGATGGCGCTCGCACCATTGCGCCGACGTATCGAGCACGCAACTCACCCGCGCAACGAAGCTCCGGCGCCGCGCCACCCCGCTCTGCAGATGCGCGAGATCGCGCGCCAGTTCCGCTTCGAGCCAATGCGCGAGCACCGCCTCCTTGGTCGCGAAGTGGTTGTAGAGCGTGCGCCGCGCGACATCGGCCCGATCGGCGATTTGCTCCATCGTGACCGCGTCGTAGCCGACGGCCTCGAATAGCCCTGCGGCCGTCGCGCTCAGATGCGTCAGCATCTGCTGCCGCTTGCGCGCACGCCGTCCCTCGTTCTCCTGCCAGGCTTCCATGATCCCGCTCTTTCCAATCTTTGCACATTGTGCATTATTATACTTCGTACACGTTACCTGATTTCGACGCGAAGGGCGTCACACGCCCGACGATCATCCGATGAAGCTCACCGTTCTCACCTACGGAACCGAAGGCGATACCCGCCCGCTCGCCGCGCTCTGCCGCGCGCTCATGGACGCCGGACACGCAACGCATCTGCTCGCCGACCGCGCCACGCTCGGCTCGGCCGCGACGCTTGGCGTGCCTGCGTCGGCGCTGTCCGGCGACATCCGCGCGGCACTCATGCCCGGCGCCACGCTCGGCTCGGTGGTGAGCGGCCACACCCGCTTCAACGCCACGGCGAAGGCGCTCGCCTCGATCGCGAACGCCAGCACGCATGCGTGGATGCAGGAAGTGGCCGACGCCTCGGCGGGCTGCGACGCCATCATCGTCTCGGGTCTGGCCGCGTTCGTCGGGCTCTCGGTGGCCGAATACCGGCGCGTTCCGGTGCTCGGCGCGGGCCTCATCCCGCTCACACCCACGAGCAGTTTCGCGTCGCCGTTCCTGCCGCCGGGCAAGGTGCCGCGCTGGCTCAACCACATCAGTCATCGGCTGGTGAACGGCATGCTGTGGCGGGCCTTCCGGCGCGCGACCAACACGGCGCGGGCGCGGGTCTGCGGCCTGGCGCCGCGCGCTGGCGTGTGGACCGACCATCCCATGCTTTACGGCATCTCGCCGAATCTGCTGCCACGCCCGCACGACTGGCCCACGAATGCCACAGTCTGCGGTCAATGGCGCCCGCCGCCTGGCGACTGGACGCCGCCCGCCCACCTCGCCCGCTTTCTCGCCGCGGGCGAAGTGCCGCTCTACATCGGCTTCGGCAGCATGGCCGGATTCGACCGCCGGCAACTCGTGACGGCGCTGGTCGAGGCCGCCGCCGGACGCCGCGTACTCTTCTATCCGGGCTGGAGTGGCGTGGATACCGCACTGTTGCCGGAGAACTTTTGTGTAGTCGGCGAGACGCCGCATGACTCGCTCTTCGCGCGCGCGAGCGCGGTCGTCCATCATGGCGGCTCGGGCACGACGCATTCGGCTTGCCGGGCCGGCGTGCCCTCGGTCGTCGTACCGTTCGCTGGCGATCAGTTCTTTTGGGCGCACCGGCTCGAAGCGCTGGGCGTGGCGCCGCCCGCAGTAGATGGAAGGCGCCTGCGCGCCACGGCATTGAGCCAGGCGATCGCTTACGCGCAGCGCGACGACGTCAAGGCGCGCGCCGCCGCGCTGGGCGCCCGCATGCGTGAGGAAAACGGCCTCGCGACTGCGCTTGGCGAAGTTGAGCGACTGCTCACGCGCTAGTCCGAAAACCGCGGCCTGCAGGTGCCACGCGCCGCCCGCACCGTGGCCGGGATCTCGCCACGCCGTTCGTTATCGACGAAAAAAAAGCGCCACGTAAGAACGTGACGCTTTGAAAAGTTCTAGCCATTCCGAGGGCCGTGCTAGAACCTGAGAGACGGTATTCGACCGCGAGGCCGGGACGTTGGGCTGAACCGCTGAACTATGCAAAATGCATATACAGAGGCACTTAAAAACCCCGCAAGGTTCGCGGGGTTCTCGGTTCAGGCCGCTATGCGAAACCCTTGCCAAACGATTCGAGGCGCTTGGCACTCCGCAAATCCTTGGTGCCGGGCGACCTTCGACGTCAGGTCGAAATTACGTTGAATTTTTTACCCAGATGCTGACTAAGTCAAGCAAAATCTCGCCAGAATACGCGAACTATCAAACATTTCCGCGCAATTTTTGATGCAGCAGGGATGCATCTATCGGCCCGCGCCAGCCTCAGCACTCGCGCCTCCCGACGTCCACCGCTACCGTGTCCGTTTTCTCCGATAGCCCGTTATGCCTTCCCACAACGCATGAGGCGAGCTGTAACCGCCGTAACGTCTCGAAAGATACGGAACTGGACTGTAACGAAGGCACCGACGTAGCATCATGCTTTTTGGCTGCCTTGGCCCTCGGCCTGACATCGCTCAGCCTCGCGCGGGCCGTCGCAAGCGCCTTTGCACTGCGAGCGCGCATGGCGATCAAGGCTTTGGCGAGACATAGCGAGAGGAAACACCGCGCCGGCAGCCCGTATCGTCAGGCGTCGAAAGCTGCGGACGGCCCGCCGGCAGCCACCCGACAAGCACCTGACATCAACCTTGCGCGCGTCTCGCGTAGCATCGCGTCATACCTGAGCGAACGTGGCCGAGGGAAGCGGCGCGCGCCGCGCCAAGGCAACCGCAGCCGATCGCAGCCAACCGTTCGCGCACCCGGCCAATCCGCTCAACCGACAAGCACGTCACCGATTTTGTTACCGACCTGACCGATGGATAAAGAAGAAAAGCGCCCGGATTCCCCTCGTCAAGATACGCCGCCCGCCCCCGCCCCTGCGGGCGGCCCGGCGCCGCGCAAGAGCCGCGGCAAGCTGATCGCGCTCGCCATCGTCCTGATCGTCGCTGCCGTCGTGCTGTGGCGCTGGCAGCCCTGGAACAAGAACCCGAACGGTACAGGAAGCTCCGCCGCCGCAAGCGGTGGCCGCATGCGCCACGGCGGTCCTGGCGCAATGGCGAACATGCCGCAGCCCGTGAGCGTGGCGACCGCCACGACCGGCGACATGCCCATCGTCATCACGGCGCTCGGCACGGTCACACCGCTCGCGGACGTCACGGTGCGCACGCAACTTTCCGGCACGCTGCAGAGCGTGAACTTCGCGGAAGGCCAGATGGTGAACAAGGGCGACGTGCTCGCGCAGATCGACCCGCGCCCCTACCAGATCTCGCTCGCCAACGCCGAAGGCCAGCTCGCACGCGACCAGGCGCTGCTCACCACCGCCCGCCTCGACCTCAAGCGCTACCAGACGCTGCTCGCGCAAGACTCGATCGCGAGCCAGCAGGTGGACACGCAGGCCTCGCTCGTGAAGCAGTACGAGGGCACCGTCAAGTCGGATCAGGCCAACATCGACACCTACAAGCTCGACCTCACCTACGCGCGCATCACGGCGCCGGTGTCGGGGCGCGTGGGCCTGCGCCAGGTCGATCCGGGCAACTACGTCACGCCCGGCGACACCAACGGTATCGTCGTGCTCACGCAATTGCAGCCGATCAGCGTGATCTTCACGACCTCGGAGGACAATCTGCCGAGCATCATGAAGCAGTTGCGCGCGGGCACGAAGATGTCGGTCTCGGCCTACGACCGCAGCAACACCACACTGCTCGAAAGCGGCTTCCTGCAGACCATCGACAACCAGATCGACACCACGACCGGCACCGTGAAGCTGCGCGCGAGCTTCACCAACAACGAGCAGTCGCTGTTCCCGAATCAGTTCGTCAACGCGCGCCTGCTCGTCGACACGATTCACAATGCGGTGATCGTGCCCACCTCGGCGGTGCTCAACGGCTCGCAAGGCGCGTATGTCTACGTGATCAAGCCCGATAGCACCGTGACCGTGCGGCTCGTGAAGGTCGGCCCGGTCGACGCCGAGCGCACCAGCATCGCCTCGGGCCTCGCCGTGGGCGAGCGCATCGTGACCGACGGCTCGGACCGCCTGCGCGAGGGCTCGAAGATCACGATCCCCGCCGAGCGGCCGAAACATGCATCGGGCGCGAAGGGCACGTCCGGCGCGTCGGGAGCCAAGAGCGCCGCATCGGCGGCAACGGGCGCTTCGAGCGCTCACCAGGGCCATCGTCGCCGCAGCGCTGAGGGCCAGTAAGCCGCATGAATCCATCCCGCGCCTTTATCCTGCGTCCGGTCGGCACCGCGCTGCTCATGGCGGCGATCATGCTGGTCGGCCTCGTCGCGCTGCGTTTTTTGCCGCTTTCCGCCCTGCCCGAAGTCGATTACCCGACCATCCAGGTGCAGACCTTCTATCCGGGCGCGAGCCCGGACGTGATGACGTCCTCGGTCACGGCGCCGCTAGAGCGCCAGTTCGGGCAGATGCCGTCGCTCAACCAGATGTCGTCGCAAAGCTCGGCCGGCTCGTCGATCATCACGCTGCAGTTCAGCCTCGACCTGCCCCTCGACGTCGCCGAGCAGGAAGTGCAGGCGGCCATCAACGCGGCGGGCAACCTGCTGCCGTCCGACCTGCCCGCGCCTCCCATCTACGCGAAGGTCAACCCCGCCGACGCGCCCATCATCACGCTCGCGATCACCTCGAAGACGCTGCCGCTCACGCAGATCCAAGACATCGCCGACACGCGCCTCGCGCAGAAGATCTCGCAGGTCGCGGGCGTCGGCCTCGTGAGCCTGTCGGGCGGCCAGCGTCCCGCCGTGCGCATCCAGGCCAATCCGCGCGCGCTCGCGTCGTACGGGCTGAATCTCGACGATCTGCGCACCACGATCTCGAACCTCAACGTCAACACGCCAAAGGGCAACTTCGACGGCCCGTCGCGCTCGTACACGATCAACGCGAACGACCAGTTGACGGACGCCGACGCGTATAAAGACGCGGTGATCGCCTACCGCAACGGCCGCCCGGTGATGCTCACGGACGTGGCG
>DATEJU010000038.1:0-7565 GCA_035277805.1 Paraburkholderia sp.
CAAGCGCTATCCGCTCGCGCTCATGCTCGAGCCGCTGTTCCGCTGCAACCTCGCCTGCAACGGCTGCGGCAAGATCGACTATCCGGATCCCATCCTGAACCAGCGCCTGTCGCTGGAAGAGTGCCTGGAAGCCGTCGACGAGTGCGGCGCGCCCGTCGTCTCGATCGCCGGCGGCGAGCCGCTCCTGCACAAGGAAATGCCGCAGATCGTCAAGGGCATCATGGCGCGCAAGAAGTTCGTGTATCTGTGCACGAACGCGCTGCTCATGGAAAAGAAGATGGACGACTACGAGCCGAGCCCGTACTTCGTCTGGTCGGTGCACCTCGACGGCGACCGCGAAACGCACGACCACATGGTTTCGCAGGAAGGCACCTACGACAAGGCCGTCGCGGCCATCAAGGAAGCCAAGCGCCGCGGCTTCCGCGTGAACATCAACTGCACGCTGTTCAACGACGCCGTGCCCGAGCGCGTGGCGAAGTTCTTCGACACGGTCGGCGACATCGGCGTCGACGGCATCACGGTGTCGCCCGGCTATGCGTATGAGCGGGCGCCGGACCAGCAGCACTTCCTGAACCGCGAGAAAACCAAGAACCTGTTCCGCGAAATCTTCAAGCGCGGCAACAACGGCAAGAAGTGGTCGTTCAGCCAGTCGAGTCTGTTCCTCGACTTCCTGGCCGGCAACCAGACCTACGAATGCACGCCGTGGGGCAACCCGGCGCGCACGGTGTTCGGCTGGCAAAAGCCCTGCTATCTGGTCGGCGAAGGCTACGTGAAGACCTTCAAGGAACTGATGGAGACCACCGACTGGGACAAGTACGGCACGGGCAAGTACGAGAAGTGCGCGAACTGCATGGTTCACTGCGGCTTCGAGGCCACCGCCGTGCTGGACACGGTCGCGCATCCGCTCAAGGCCATGAAGGTCGCGATGAGCGGCCCGAAGACCGAAGGCGCGTTTGCCAAGGACATCCCGCTCGACCGCCAGCGTCCGGCCGAGTACGTGTTCTCGCGTCACGTCGAGATCAAGCTCGAAGAGATCAAGAACGCGGCCAAGACCAAAAAGCCGGCTACGGTCGCGGCGGGCTGAGTAGCGGGATCCGAAGGCCGCGTCTGAAAGGATGGCGGGCCTTTCTGTGATGCTCGAAAGGGCGCAACGGTTTATGCCGTTGCGCCCTTTGTGTTTTTGTTGCGGCAGATCGCAGCGGCGCTACGGCGAGCGTTTTCGGGATGGAGAGGCCGCCACAATGGCCGGTTTTCCATTCACCGGATGCCGCGTCCGGCTTCGCGATGCGCCCGAGCGCGCCGCTGGCCTGGCCGCGCCGATCATCACCATGTACGAAGCCGCACTCGCCGCCTGGCGCGCCGGGCAACTTGCCGCCGCCGAACAGCATTGCCGCGCCGCGCTCGCGCACTCGCCGGGCCATGCGCAAGCACTGCACCTGAGCACCCTGATCGCCTTCCAGCAAGGCCGCCTGGCCGATGCCGAAGCACGGTTGCGCGAAGCGCTCGCCCCGCACCAGGACGCGCGGCGCCTTGTCGATTTCGCCATCGCCTTGCGCACGCAAGGCCGCGTCGACGACACGCGCGCCGCGCTCTGCCGCGCGCTCGCGCTCGATTCCACGCTGGCCGCCGCGCACTTCTATCTGGCCAACACCTTCGGCCCCGCCGAAGCCGCGCAGGCCGAGCCGCATCTGCGCGCGGCCATCGGCCTCGATCCGGCGCTCGCGGAAGCGCACAACAACCTCGGCAACCTGCTGCGCGCGACGCGGCCCGCCGAAGCGCAAGCGGCGTTCGAACGTGCCATCGCGCTGCGCCCCGATTTCATGCACGCGCATTTCAACCTCGGCACGCTGCTCGTGGCCACACAGCCCGCTGCCGCCGAGTCTGCGTTACGCCGCGCGCTCGAACTCGACCCGGGCTTCGCGCCCGCGTGGAACCGTCTCGGGCAACTGCTTTGCGCGCAGCGCCTCGACGAAGCCGAAGCCGCGCTGCGCCGCGCGATCGAGCTGAATCCCGAGCTTGCCGCCGCGCACTTCAACCTCGGCAACCTGCTCTGCGTGCGCCGCCCCGACGAAGCGGCGCAGGCCTTGCGGCGCGCGGTGGCCATCCAGCCCGCCTTCGCCGTCGCCTGGGTCAATCTCGCGCACGCGCTCACGAAAACGCATCCCAAGGAAGCCGAAGCCGCGGCGCGGCGCGCCGTCGCGCTCGACCCCGGCCTCGCGGATGCGCACTACAACCTCGGCACGCTGATCGGCGTGACGCACCCCGAGGAAGCCATCGACGCACTGCGCCGCGCCGTTGCGCTGCAACCCGATCACCGGCTGGCGTGGCATCACCTCGGGCTCGTTCTGAAGGGCGAGCGCCTGCACGAGGCCGAGGCGGCGCTGCATCGCGCGATCGAGCTGGATCCCGCCGACCCGGCCGGGCACGCGGCGCTCGGCAATGTGCTGCTCGACATGGGGCGGCTCGACGCATCGGTGGCCTCGTATCGGCGTGCACTCGCGCTCCCAGGCGCTGAAAGCAGCGCCGACAGCGACATCGTCGTCGCGCATTGCGACCTGATCTTCGCCCTCGCCTTCCAGACCGACGACCCGCAGGCGCTGCTCGACGAATGCCGGCGTTTCGCGGCGCGCTACGAGCCGCCAGTGCGCGCGGCCGCTCGCGCGCAGCCGCACGAGCCGCATCCGCCGGGCGATGCCGATCTCACGCCAGGACGGCGCTTGCGCATCGGCTACGTCTCACCCGATTTTCGTTCGCATTGCCAGGCGCTTTTCATGGTGCCGCTGCTCGCACATCACGACCGCGCGGCGTTCGAGATCGTCTGCTATGCGAGCGTCGCGAAGCCAGACGCCATGACGCAGCACATCAAGACCCTCGTCGATGTCTGGCGCGACGCGCACACGCTCGACGACGCAGCGCTCGCCCAGCAGATCCGCGACGACCGCATCGACATCCTCGTCGATCTCACGATGCACATGGCCGCCGCGCGGCGCCTGCTGTTCGCGCGGCGGCCCGCGCCGGTGCAGGTCGCATGGCTCGCATATCCGGGCACGACCGGCAGCGCGGCGATGGACTACCGGCTCACCGACCCGTGGCTCGACCCCGTCGACGAGCCCGGCCGCGACGCGCTCTATAGCGAGCGCTCGCTGCGCCTGCCGGACGCGTTCTGGTGCTACGACGCGCAGGTCGCCGGCCTCGAGGTCAACGCACTGCCGGCGGTGCGCGGCGCGCCGTTCACCTTCGGCTGCCTGAACAATCCGGCCAAGATCAGCGACCACGCGCTGCGGCTGTGGAGCGGCGTGCTGGCCGCCGTGCCGCAGGCGCGCCTGCTGCTGCTCGCGCCGCCGGGCGTGCCGCGCGAGACGCTCGGGGCGCGTGCGCTAGCACAGGGCATCGACCCGGCGCGCGTGGCGTTCGTCGGCCATCAGGCGCGCCGCCTGTATCTGGAGACCTATCACCGCATCGATCTCGCGCTCGACTCGTTTCCGTACAACGGCCATACCACGAGCCTCGACGCGTTCTGGATGGGCGTGCCCGTCGTCACGCGCACGGGCCGCTCGGCGGCCAGCCGTGGCGGCTGGAGCATCGCGGCGAATCTCGGGATGCCCGAGCTCGTCGCGCACAGCGACGAAGACTTCGTGCGCATCGCCGTCGGGCTCGCGCGCGATCTGCCGTGGCTGAGCGCGTTGCGCGCGGGGCTGCGCACGCGCATGAAGGCTTCGCCGCTCATGGACGCGCCGCGCTTTGCCGCGAATATCGAAAGCGCGTATCGGGAGATGTGGCGTGCGCATTGCGACGGCCCGGGGTGGCACAAGGCATCGAGCCAGGCATCGCGCCGCGCATCGTCGCAATAGCGTGGCGCATCGAATGGCCGCCGCACGCGCAACGGCCCGGCGATATCGCTACTTCGCACCGAATGGCGCGACCAGCATCGCCTTCGCCGCGGTCATGGCCGCGCTCACGCTGGTCGCGGCCGTGCTTGCCGCCGGCGGCGTCCAGCGATACACCGCGATGCTCGAGCCGTTGTAGTTGTCCTTCGTCACGACATATTCGCCGGTCGAGCGAAGATACGCCCGCAGGCCGTACATCGAATCGACGTCGTTGCCCACATAGACCGTGTTCGGGCTGTTGTCGACGAGCGTGGTGTCGAGCGCGCCCGTGGCGAGATTGAAGGCGTCGATGTTGGGCACGGTGTGCACGTAGCCCACGAACAGCTCGTTGCCGGCGGCCGTAATCGACTTGGGATTCGCGCTCGTGAGGGTGATCACCGGATTGGGCGCGCCCGTATTGCCGGCGAGCCAGCCGTGATACACCTCGACGCGCGATCCCACCGCGGTCCAGTCGGTGCTGCCGGTAATCCCCGCGAGTATCATCGTGTCGCTTTCGGGCAGGTAGATGATGCGCGTAAGCCGCCCGATCGTGGCCGGGATCGGCGTGGCGATCGCGGCGCCCCAGAGCGGCTTGCCGCTCGCATCGAAGCCCGTCAGCGGATAGTGGGAAATGACGTTGGTCTTGTCGAGCCCCACCCAGAGATCGCCCTTGCTATCGAGGCAAAAGCCATTGCGGACCGGCGCCGTCGTATCGAACGCCGGGCCCGGCAGCGTGGCGTCGGGAATGGCGATATAGCCGCTCGCCGGATTGAGGTGGAAGAAGTAGAACGTGTCGGGGTTCTGGCCGGCGGCCACGAGAATGTGCTGTCCGCCCACGCTCGCAAGCTGGGCGAAATGCTCGCCGCGCGCGAGATCGGCGAGATTGATGCGCGGGTCGTTCGGGTAGGTGATCGGATCGATGGTGTTGGCGACGAAGGTGCCCCCGGCCGTGCCCGAATAGATGTTCATGCCGCTGTAGAACAGCGCGCTGTCGGTGGCCGGGTCCGGCGCCGCATTGCCTTCGAAGTTGAGCGACTGGAGCATCCAGCGCAGCTTGCCGCTGCCATCGTAGGCATGAAGGTCGGTGCCGCCGTTGCGGCCGAGATCCCATGAGCCGCCCCACGGATTGTTCAGCACGTACAGGTTGCCCGCGGCGTCCTTGCCGATGCCGGCTACGCGCGTAAAGCGTTTTGCGCCGACTTGCCCCTTGATGCCCGTGGTCGTGTCGAGATAACCGCCTTGAACGCCGAACGTGCCGGCAAGCGCCGGCGTGCCCGTCACGTTGTAGATCTTGATGTTCATGTCGGGGCCGGAGTCGCCGATCATCAACTGTGCGTTCTGCGCATCGAAATACAGCGACGACGGCCGCGCGGTGGACGCCAGCTGAACGGTATTCAGAAGCTGACCGCCCGGGCTGAACTCGAGCACGGCGCCCGCGCTCTTTTGCGCGACCCAGAGATTGCCGAGCGCGTCCACGGCGAGCGCGCCCGGCCCCGCCACGCTGATGTCGCTCTGCCAGACGCCGGCCGTGGTGTACACGCGCACGCGGTTGCCCGGAAAGTCGCTGGCGTAGAGCAGCGCGCCCGAGGTTGCGAGCCCGGTGACGACATCGGCGCGTTTCTCGGTCGTGTCGGCGCTCACGGGGATCAGCAGATCGCGTGCGCCGCTCGTGCGGTTGTAGCGGCCGACGTTGCCGCTGCCGTAGGTGGCGTTGTACTGCATCGCGACGAACAGCGAAGTCGCGTTGCCCGTGATCGCGCCGCCCTGGAAATCGGCGTGGCCGCCGATCGAGCCCATGCTCTGGCCGTTCTGATAGAGCGCGACGCCGCCTTCGTTCTCGTCCCACATCGACGAGGTGTAGATCGTGCCCTCGGGCGCGACCCACATCGAGCGGGCCACGTTGCCCACGCGCGTCGCGTTGGTCCCGTAAGTGTTGGCCACCCAGTCGGTGGTGTATTGAGCTTCGCAAACGGGTGCAACCGTTGCGGCCAGGATGAGCGCGAGCCATGTGGCGCCCAGTCGATGCAGGATCATGAGAAGTTTCTTCGTACGACGCCATGCGCTGCATGGCGTTCAAGGTGAGGTGTTGCCGATCCCGGCAAACTTGCAATCCGCTTCCCGACGATTCGAGTCAAGGCGCGGCTCCAGGCACGGCGTCACGCGTCGAATTGGTGTGGAATGTCGTCCGGGTTAACGGCGGGGGGCTGCAGGAATTGAGCGCTGCGTTCGCGCCGGCGCAGTGTCGCTCTCGTGCGGCGGCTGTTCCGGCTCGTGCCGGCTCGCGCCAATGCGGCAAGCTCAGCCCACGGCCTGCTTCAAAAGCGCGCCGATGCGGGCCTCCTCGGTGGCGCCCAGCTCCTTCAGCGCGAAGGCCGTGGGCCACATGGGTCCGTCGTCGAGGTTCGCCTTGTCGCTGAAGCCGAGCGTCGCGTAGCGCGTCTTGAACTTCCGCGCGCTTTGGAAAAAGCAGATGACATTGCCATCCTTTTCATACGCCGGCATCCCGTACCAGGTCCTGGGCGAGAGCGCCGGCGCGCTCGCTTTGACAATGGCGTGAATGCGTGCCGCCATCGTGCGGTCCGGTTCCGGCATTTCGGCGATCTTCGCGAGCACGTCGCTTTCCCCGTCTTCCTTGCTCCTGCGCGAGCCGCGGCGCGCGGCGGCCTTGAACTCTTGCGCACGCTCGCTCATCGCAGCGAGTTCTTCGTCGGTGAATCCGCCGGACGACTGTTCAGTCGCCGTAGTGCGCTTCGACGTCTTCCGCACATCGGGCTTTGCTGGCTTCATCACATTTTCCTTTCGATTTCGCGACTCCGAACCAAGAGTATCCGGTAATCCGCGAACAAGCATAAAAAAACGCGACAGCTTTCGCCATCGCGTTTCGTGTCGAACCCGAGCCGCCGCTCAAACGTATTCGCTCAGCCGGTCTTCAGCAGCATTTCCCCGCGCCCGCGCCATAGCGCGCGTTCTGCCGCTCGCGGAAAAACTCCTCGTAGGTCATCGCCGGCTGCTCGGGATGCGTCGCGCGCATGTGCGCGACGTAGCCCTCGTAGTCCGGCAGCCCCACCATCAGACGCATGGCCTGGCCCAGATAGCGGCCCGCCGTCTGCACGTTGTCGCGAAGTCCCGAGAACATGATGCGCTCCGTTCAGTCGATGAGGCGAGCTCAATGCACGCGATTCGCCGCGCCGGCCGCGACGGCCGCCGGCATCGCTTCATACGGCGTTTCGTGCACGCTCGGGCGGTCGATGCGGCGTGCGCGCGCAATCGCAATCAGCCCGTACACCACGATGCTCACCACCACGAAGATGAACAGGCCCGAGAGCGCCGCGTCCACGTAATCGTTGAAGATCATGCGCTGCATCTGCTCGGCCGACTTCGCGGGCGCGAGGATCTTGCCGTCCGCGAGCGCCGCCGAAAGCTTCTGCGCGTGCGCGACGAAGCTCACCTTCGGGTTGCTGTCGAAGATCTTCTGCCAGCCCGCCGTGAGCGTGCAGATGAGCAGCCACAGCGTGGGCAGGGCGGTGACCCAGGCGAACTTCTCGCGCTTCATCTTGAAGAGCACGACGGTCGCGAGCATCAGCGCGATGCCGGCGAGCATCTGGTTCGAGATGCCGAAGAGCGGCCACAGCGTGTTGATGCCGCCCAGCGGATCGACCACGCCCTGATAGAGGAAGTAGCCCCACGCGGCCACGCACA
>DATEJU010000039.1:0-3213 GCA_035277805.1 Paraburkholderia sp.
AGCGATCATCACCGGCGTATCCGGCCAGGACGGCGCGTATCTGACCAAGCTGCTGCTCGACAAGGGCTATCAGGTGGTCGGCACCTACCGGCGCACCAGCTCGGTCAACTTCTGGCGCATGAACGAACTCGGCGTCACGGATCATCCCTCGCTCGAACTCGTCGAGCACGATCTCACCGACGCAGGCTCGACGCTGCGCCTGCTCGAGCGCTCCCAGGCCGGCGAGGTCTACAACCTCGCTGCGCAAAGCTTCGTGGGCGTGTCTTTCGATCAGCCCGTGACCACGGCCGAAGTGACCGGCATCGGCGCGCTGAATCTGCTCGAGGGCATTCGCGTGGTCAACCCGAAGATGCGCTTCTATCAGGCTTCGACGTCCGAAATGTTCGGCAAGGTCCAGGCCGTGCCGCAACGCGAAGACACCCCGTTCTATCCGCGCAGCCCCTACGGCATTGCCAAGCTGTTCGCGCACTGGTCCACGGTCAACTACCGCGAGTCCTATGACATCTTCGCGACCAGCGGCATTCTCTTCAATCACGAGTCGCCGCTGCGCGGCCGCGAGTTCGTGACGCGCAAGATCACCGACGCCGTCGCGAAGATCAAGCTCGGCAAGCAAAGCGTGCTCGAGCTCGGCAATATGGACGCCAAGCGCGACTGGGGCTACGCCTCCGAATATGTCGAAGGCATGTGGCGCATGCTGCAGGCCGATGATCCGGACACCTACGTGCTCGCCACGGGCCGCACCGAAACCGTGCGCGACTTCGTGACGATGGCATTCGCCGCGGCCGGCTTCCAGCTCGAATGGTCGGGCCGCGCCGAACGCGAGACCGCCGTCGACATCGCCACGGGCCGCACGCTGGTGCGCGTGAGCCCGCGCTTCTACCGCCCCGCCGAAGTCGATCTGCTGATCGGCGACGCGAGCAAGGCGCGCAGCAAGCTCGGCTGGGAGCCGCAGACCTCGCTCGAGCAGCTCTGCCAGATGATGGTCACGGCCGATCTCACGCGCAATGAGCGACATGACACGTTCTGATCGTTCCGACCGCTTCGACCGCTTCGACCGCTTCGACCGCTTCGACGATACACGACGGCGCGCACCACGCGCGCTCATCACCGGCGTGAGCGGTTTCACCGGCCGCTACATGGCGGCACGGCTTGCCGCGGACGGCTACCGCGTCTGGGGCACCGTACGCGCCGGCGAGTCCGTTGGCGATGAAGGCGCGCCGGGCGGTATCACACCGCTCGCCGCCGACCTGCTCGACACCGAAGCGCTCGCGCACGCCGTAGAGACGGTGCAGCCCGACGTAGTCGTGCATCTCGCAGCGGTGGCGAACGTCGCCAACGGCGACGTGGCCCGCACCTATGTCGTCAACGTGGTCGGCACGCGCAATCTGCTCGACGCACTCGCGCATCAACGCCATGTGCCGCGCGCCGTGCTGCTCGCGAGCAGCGCGAACGTTTATGGCAATGCCACGCCCGGCGTCATCGACGAAGCGGTGGCACCGCAACCGGCGAACGACTACGCGGTGAGCAAGCTTGCGATGGAATACGTCGCGAAGCGCTGGAACGCGCAGTTGCCGCTGGTGATCGCACGGCCGTTCAACTACACGGGCGTGGGCCAGAGCACCGACTTCCTGCTGCCCAAGATCGTCGAACACTATGCACGCGGCGACCGAACCATCTCGCTCGGCAACACCGAGGTGAGCCGCGACTTCTCCAACGTGCGCGACGTGGCGGATGCCTACGCGAAGCTCATCGCGGCGGCGCCGCGCGGCGAGACGGTCAACGTCTGCTCGGGCACCGGCTGGACGCTCGGCGAAGTGCTCGCCATGCTTTCACGCATCGCGGGCTACGAGATCGAAGTGAAGGTCGATCCGCGTTTCGTGCGCGCGAACGAAGTGCGTCATCTGGTGGGCTCGAATGCGAAGCTGCGTGCGATCGTCGGGGACTCGCAACGCACGCCTATCGAAGCGACGCTGCGCTGGATGTACGACGAAGCACGCAAGCGCTTCTCTACCGCCTGATACCGCTCATCCGCTTTTATTCTGCACTACCTATGACCGCCGCCCTTCCGGGCGGCGGTTTCGTTTCAACACTCCAACGCTTCAATGCACGCCATTCGCGGCGGCAATCGCTTCCGCGTAGACATCGGCCACGCGCTTCGCGATCACGGCATTGTCGAAGTTCTCGCGCGCGTAGGTCTTGCAAGCCTCTTCATCGGGCAGCTTGATGCGGCCCGAGAACGCGGCGTCGATACCCTCGGCAATCGCGGCGGAGCCGGTTTCCGGCAGCACGAGGTCTTGCGAGAGGCCGGCCACTGCTTCGGGCAGGCCGCCCACCGGTGTGACCAGCACGGGCGTGCCCGCCGAGAGCGATTCCACCGTGATGAGACCGAAGCCCTCGAGCGCCACCGTGGGCACGATGCTCAGCGTCGCGGCGCGATAGAGCGAAGGCAGATGCGCATCGGGCACGAAACCCAGCAGCTTGACGTTGTCGGTCAGGTCCGCCTCATCGATGCGCCGCTGCAACTCGGCTTCGAGGCGCCCACGTCCGGCAATCAGCAGCAGCACGTCCGGATGGCGCTGCTTCACCACCTTGATCGCATCGATCAGGTCTTCGAGGCCCATGCGGCGCACGAGACGGCGCACGGCCAGCACGATCGGGCGGTTCTGCGGCAGTTGCAGGCGCAGCCGGGCCTCGGCGCGCGTGCAGGCCGGATCGAAATGCGCGGTATCCACGCAGCCCGGCACGATGCGCACGCGCTCGGGCGAAATCGAATAACGCTTCGTGAGGATGTCGCCGAAAGCCTTCGAGAGCACGATGAGCCGCGACGATCGTTCGTACACCGATTGTTCGAGCGAATGCTTGATGCGCTGGCTCAGCGTGGCCGCGCCTTCGACGAAGCTCTCGTCGGCCCACGGTCCCTGGAAGTGCGAGACCTGCGGAATGCCGCGCGTCACGTCGAGGCCCGGGAAGGTGTAGAGCGCGAAGTGCGAGGAGATCACGTCGGGACGATGCGTCTGGATCTCGCGGCGCAGCGCGCGGCGCGCGTCCATGAGGCGAAACGGCAATGCGCGCGCGGCCGAGCCGAAGCCCTGGATCGCGCCGCCGCTGTCCTCGGCCACTTTGGGCGAGCCGGCCACGACGCCGCGCACATGCACGCCCGCACCGGGCAGCGCCCCCACGAGCGAGTAATACATGCGGTCGAGCCCGCCCGCA
>DATEJU010000040.1:0-2971 GCA_035277805.1 Paraburkholderia sp.
GCGGACCGTCCTGCGATCCTGTACGTGCCTTAATGCGAGAAGCGTGCCAGCTCGCACGCTTTCGTCTCGAAGCCGCGTGGCGTCAAGCCCGCGCGGGTGCTTGCCAGGGCCGTATAAGACTCGAAAACGCATCGCCGGGAAATCGGGACAATCACCAATCTTGTGCAAGGAGGCCCGCCGCGTGTGCGTTTGCGCCGTATTGCTGCATTGCGGCGAAACGCTCGCAAGCCCTTGCGGCCGGATTTTTGTGGCTGTAGTGCGATTGTCGTCTGCCATAAAATTGCATGAAACAGACAAATTCATGAGGCGGATGGATGAATGTGACGTTGCGGCAGTTGCGGGTTTTTATCGAGGTGGCGCGCCTGCAGAGCTTCAGCCGGGCGGGTGATGAAATCGGACTTACCCAGTCCGCGGTGAGCCGTTGCGTGCGCGAGCTGGAAGCGGAGATGGGCGTGAAACTCGTCGACCGCACCACCCGCGAGGTCCAACTGACCGACGTCGGCGCCAATTTGATTGCGAGCATTCCGCGCCTGATCGGCGATCTGGACGACGCACTGCGCGAGATTCGCGAGATTGGCGAGCAGCGACGCGGTCGCGTCGTCGTGGCGGCGAGCCCGACCGTCGCGTGCCGGCTGATGCCCGAGGTCGTGGCCGCGTGCGGGCAGCAGTTTCCCTATGTGACGCTTGGCCTGCGCGACGACGTCCAGAGCGACGTGCTGCGCAAGGTGCGCTCGGGCGAGGTGGATTTCGGGGTGGTCATCGGGCCGTTTGCGGCCGACGACCTCGAAACCGAGCTGCTGACCACCGATTCCTTCTGCGTGGTCGTACGCAGCGACCATGCGCTCGCGCGCGAGGAGCAGGTTTCGTGGAAGGCGCTCGACGGCGAAGCGCTCGTATTGCTCGACCACGCTTCGGGCAGCCGCCCGCTGATCGACGCGGTGCTGAGCGAGCAGGGCGTGCACGCGCGCGTCGTGCAGGAGCTGGGGCATCCGGCGACGGCGTTCGGTCTCGTGGAGGCAGGGGTGGGGGTGAGCGTGCTGCCGCGCTTCGCGCTGCCGGTGCCGGCGGGCTCGTCACTGCTTGCGCGCGCGCTCGTGCCGCGTGCCGAACGCACCGTCGAGCTCGTGCGCCGGCGCGAGCGCTCGCTCTCGCCAGCCGCCGAGGCCGTGTGGGCACTGATCCGCCAACTGGACGCCGGTCCCGAAGAGATTCGCAATGCATGGCGGGCGTGAAAAGCGCCGCGCGCAGACCCTGCGGAGCGGCCTTCGCGGCGCGGGCACGCGCGCTACACTGTTGATCTTTCGCAAACGCGAATTCCTCGCCGACCTCTTACTGGATGGAAGCATCGATGCGCGATCTCGACCTGTCTTCGCCCGCCACCCTCTCGCCCGATTCGACGATTGCCCCGGTTACCGAAGCGGGCGCCGCCGTCCCCCCTGCGGCGCGCGACGCGGTGAGGGCGTTACGCTCGTCGCAGATCCGCGAGGTGGCGAACGCGGGCTTCGGTGTCGCCGACGTCCTGCCGTTCTGGTTCGGCGAATCCGATCGCGTGACGCCGGCGTTCATCCGCGAAGCCGCCGCCGCGGCGCTCACGCGCGGGGAGACGTTCTATACGCACAATCTCGGCATCGCGCCGTTGCGCGAGGCGCTCGCGCGCTACGTGAGCGAGCTGCACGGCGCGACGCCGGCGGAGAACGTCGCGGTGACGAGCGCCGGTGTGAATGCGTTGATGCTCGCCGCGCAGCTCGTCGTGGGCGCGGGCGACCGCGTGGTCGCCGTGACGCCGCTTTGGCCGAATCTCGTCGAGATACCGAAGATTCTCGGCGCGATGGTTCAGACGGTCTCGCTCGGCTACGGCGAGCACGGCTGGGGGCTCGATCTGGACAGTCTCTTGAAGGCGCTCACGCCCGACACGAAGCTGCTCATGATCAACTCGCCGAACAACCCGACCGGCTGGGTCATGACGCGCGACGAGCAGCGCGCCGTTCTGGAGCATTGCCGCCGTCACGGCATCTGGATCGTCGCCGACGAAGTCTACGAGCGGCTCTATTACGGCGCGGCCGGCGAGCGGACGGCGCCGTCGTTCCTCGATCTGGCGTCGCGCGAAGAGCGATTGATTTGCGTCAATTCGTTCTCGAAAGCGTGGCTCATGACGGGCTGGCGGCTCGGCTGGATCGTCGCGCCGCGCGTGCTGATGGACGATCTCAGCAAGCTGGTCGAGTACAACACCTCGTGCGCGCCGTCGTTCGTGCAGCAGGCGGCCATCGTCGCGCTCGAAGAGGGCGAGGCGTCCACGCGTGCGCTCGTCGCCGACCTGCGCGCCTCGCGCGACCATCTCGCGGCGGCGCTCGCCAGACTGCCGGGTGTCGACGTGAAAGTGCCGCACGGCGCGATGTATCTGTTTTTCAAGCTTGCGGGCGCGCAAAAAAGTCTCGATCTGTGCAAGGCGCTGGTGCGCGAAGCGGGCCTCGGACTCGCGCCGGGCAGCGCATTCGGCCCGCAGGGCGAGGGCTTCGTGCGCTGGTGCTACGCGTGCGATCCGGCGCGGCTCGACGCCGGTGTCGAGCGCCTGTCGCGCTACCTCGCAAGCCGCTGAGCGTGCTCGATGGCGGGCCGGGACGTGTGCGGCCGCGGCGCGCGCCATGCAGGAAGCATCGGCCGGCGTTGACGTGGCTTCAAGTTGGCTTGGAAACGGATTCAGGCAGACGAAAGCCAGCCTGACGCCGTCTTTACGCCCCCGGCGTTTTTGCGTAAGATGGCGTTCAGTCACGCGATTCCCTGCGGGAATTTCGCTGCTCCGTCCGGCTGGGTCTGGCACTTTGCCTGTGCTTGTGTTGTATAACGGCCCCCCGGTGCGTGCTCCCATCAATATGACCGATCAGAATCGGGCGAGCGCGTCTCCAGTTCCATATCGTCTTTCGTCTGTCTGATCCGGTTCCTTGAACCTGATTTACCTTACTTAGGGTCTGAC
>DATEJU010000041.1:0-4049 GCA_035277805.1 Paraburkholderia sp.
GCGTTCCGGCATCGCATGAACACGCTGGACACCACACGCGAACAGCTCGCCGCCGTCAACCAGTTCTTCGACGAGCAGAAGGCCGTTTCCGAGCGCCTCGTCTACGTCGACGAGGAAAACGGTGCAGACGGCGAGCGCGAACCCACCGATCGACTGGCAGCATGAGCAAGCACAACATCGAACAATCCGTCCGCGAGAGTCTGGGCATTTATTTCCAGGATCTCGACGGCAGCAACCCGCACGACGTCTATGAAATGGTGATGGCGTGCGTCGAAAAACCGATGCTCGAGGTGGTGCTCGAGCAGGCAGGCGGCAATCAGTCGCTGGCCGCCGAGTATCTCGGCATCAACCGCAACACGCTGCGCAAGAAGCTTCAGCAGCACGGGCTGCTGTAACGGCCCGCTGTAACGACCATCAGCGCTCTTTCGGACGCTGCTGGTACTGGACTTCTGGCGCGGACTCCTCGATCCTTCGGCAACTTCTCCCCCATCATGATCAAGCAAGCGCTCATCTCCGTTTCCGACAAGGCCGGCATCGTCGATTTCGCGAAATCGCTGTCGGACCTCGGCGTCAAGATCCTGTCGACCGGCGGCACCGCGAAACTGCTCGCGGACGCGGGCCTCTCCGTCACCGAAGTGGCCGACTACACCGGCTTCCCGGAAATGCTCGATGGGCGCGTGAAAACGCTGCACCCGAAGGTTCACGGCGGCATCCTCGCGCGCCGCGACCTGCCCGAGCACATGGCCGCGCTCGAAAAGCACGACATCCCGACGATCGACCTGCTGGTCGTGAATCTCTACCCGTTCGTCCAGACGGTGTCGAAGGACGAGTGCACGCTGGAAGACGCGATCGAGAACATCGACATCGGCGGCCCGACCATGCTGCGCTCGGCGGCGAAGAACCACCGCGACGTGACCGTCGTGGTCGATCCCGCCGACTACGCGAAAGTGCTGGAAGAGATGCGCGCGAACGGCAACACCGTGAGCTACGCTACCAACTTCCGCCTCGCGACCAAGGTGTTCTCGCACACGGCGCAGTACGACGGCGCGATCACGAACTACCTCACGAGCCTCACTGAAGCGCTCGACCACAAGGCGCGCAACACCTACCCGGCCGTGCTGAACCTCGCGTTCGACAAGGTCCAGGACCTGCGCTACGGCGAAAACCCGCACCAGAGCGCCGCGTTCTACCGCGACCTGAAGGCGCCCGCCGGCGCGCTCGCCAATTACACGCAGATCCAGGGCAAAGAGCTCTCGTACAACAACATCGCCGACTCCGATGCGGCCTGGGAATGCGTGAAGACCTTCGACGCGCCGGCCTGCGTGATCATCAAGCACGCGAATCCGTGCGGCGTGGCGATCGGCGCGAACGTGCACGAAGCGTATTCGAAGGCGTTCCAGACCGACCCGACCTCGGCGTTCGGCGGCATCATCGCGTTCAACCGCGAAGTGGACGAAGGGGCTGCGCAAGCGGTTTCGAAGCAGTTCGTGGAAGTGCTGATCGCGCCGTCGTTCTCGGCAGCCGCCAAGGCTGTGTTCGCGGCGAAGCAGAACGTGCGCCTGCTGGAAATCGCTCTCGGCGATGGCCATAACGCGTTCGACCTGAAGCGCGTGGGCGGCGGCCTGCTGGTGCAATCGCTCGACGCGAAGAACGTGCAGCCGCACGAACTGCGCGTGGTGACCAAGCGCCACCCGACGCCGAAGGAAATGGACGACCTGCTGTTCGCATGGCGCGTTGCGAAATTCGTGAAGTCCAACGCGATCGTGTTCTGCGCGAACGGCATGACGATGGGCGTGGGCGCGGGCCAGATGAGCCGCGTGGACTCGGCGCGCATCGCCAGCATCAAGGCGGAAAACGCGGGCCTCAAGCTCGCGGGCACGGCAGTCGCCTCGGATGCGTTCTTCCCGTTCCGTGACGGCCTCGACGTGGTGGTGAACGCGGGCGCGACCTGCGTGATCCAGCCGGGCGGCTCGATGCGCGACGACGAAGTGATTGCCGCCGCCGACGAGCACAACATCGCCATGGTGGTGACGGGCATTCGCCACTTCCGTCACTGATCGCCGGGCGCGGTGCGCGTCCTGAACGCGTCGCGGCCTCGCTGCAAAGCCCGCCGGACCTGCATCCGGCGGGCTTTTTTCTTCGCCGCGCGCGCCCGGCGCTTCGTGCAGTGCCCCCTGCATCGAGGCTCGCGGCCCCTGTGCCGTTCGTTGTACCATCGCAGGCACGTCCCAGCCACACCCCGCTTTTTCCGCATTCATGAGAATTCTCGGCATCGACCCTGGCTTGCGCGTGACCGGCTTCGGCGTGATCGAGCGTCACGGCCATCAGCTCACGTATGTCGCAAGCGGCGTCATCCGCACCGCCGATGCCGATCTGCCCACGCGTCTCGGCACCATCTTCGAAGGCGTCTCCACGCTGATCCGCCAGCACGCGCCCGACCAGGCGGCCATCGAAAAAGTCTTCGTCAACGTCAATCCGCAGTCGACGCTGCTGCTCGGCCAGGCGCGCGGCGCGGCCATCTGCGGGCTCGTCTCGGGCGGCGTGCCGGTGGCCGAATACACCGCGCTGCAACTGAAGCAGGCCGTGGTGGGCTACGGCCGCGCGACCAAGGAGCAGATGCAGCAGATGGTCGTGCGCCTGCTCGCGCTCACAGGCACGCCCGGCACCGATGCCGCCGACGCGCTCGGCATGGCGATCTGCCACGCGCACAGCGGCGATACGCTTGCGACGCTCGGCGGCATTGCGCCGACGCTTGCGAAGAAGGGCATGCGCGTGCGGCGCGGGCGGTTGATCGGCTGATTGCGCGGCCCACGCGCTTGTCCAAAAGGCCAGCGTGCCCGGCGAGCACGCCGCAACCCAGCGCGCTCCGCTACACTCTGCCCTTTCCCTCATCACTGAATCCGTCATGATCGGTCGCATTGCCGGCGTATTGCTGGAAAAAAACCCGCCGCACCTGCTCATCGACTGCAACGGCGTCGGCTACGAAGTCGACGTGCCGATGAGCACGTTCTACAACCTGCCCGGCACCGGCGAAAAAGTCGTGCTGCTCACGCAGATGATCGTGCGCGAAGACGCGCACTTGCTCTACGGCTTCGGCACCGCGCAGGAACGCTCGACGTTTCGCGAGCTGCTCAAGATCACCGGCATCGGCGCACGCATGGCGCTGGCCGTGCTCTCGGGCATGAGCGTGCACGATCTCTCCCAGGCCGTGACGCTGCAGGATTCGGCGCGCCTCACGCGGGTGCCCGGCATCGGCAAGAAGACCGCCGAGCGCCTGCTGCTCGAACTCAAAGGCAAGCTCGGCGCGGATCTCGGCGCCATGGCCGCGGCGGCGTCGCCCTCGGACCACGCGAACGACATCCTCAACGCCTTGCTCGCGCTGGGCTATTCGGAGAAGGAAGCGCTCGCTGCGATCAAGAGCGTGCCGGCCGGCACAGGCGTCTCCGAAGGCATCAAGCTCGCGTTGAAGGTGCTCTCGAAGGCTTGATCGCTTTCGCGCGAGCTCGCAATGGCTCGCTGCGGGCTCGCAGTAGGCTCGCAGTGAGCTGTTAGTTGCGACGCCATTTGCGATACCATCGCGGCGCGCGGGACGGCCCCGCCGCCGCATAGTCTGCGCGGTACAATCGCTGCATGATCGAAACCGACAAACTCGCCGCAGACCGCACGTCAGGCAGCGCCAGCACCAGCCGCGTGATCGCCGCCACGCCGGCCTCGTCCAACGAGGAGGCGTTCGAGCGCGCCCTGCGCCCGCGCCAGCTCGACGAATACGTCGGCCAGGAAAAGGTGCGTGGCCAGCTCGAAATCTTCATCGAGGCCGCCAAGCGCCGCTCGGAACCGCTCGACCACGTGCTGCTGTTCGGGCCGCCGGGCCTCGGCAAGACCACGCTCGCGCACATCATCGCGCGCGAAATGGGGGTCAATCTGCGGCAGACCTCGGGCCCCGTGCTCGAACGCGCGGGCGATCTTGCCGCGCTGCTCACCAACCTCGAAGCGCACGACGTGCTGTTCATCGACGAAATCCACCGGCTCTCGCCGGTCGTCGAGGAAAT
>DATEJU010000042.1:0-3733 GCA_035277805.1 Paraburkholderia sp.
GCCCCTCGAACGGTTGTCTACGTTTTCCAGAGCGCTTTTGCAGGGTTTACGCGCGTTCGACTTCCACGAGACAGTCGTAAAACGTGGCCGAGCCGCCCAGATCGGTGAGCGCCTGGCTCGTCACTTCATTCGCGTTGCGGCCGTCCGGTGCGAGCTTCTTCCACCAGATCGACAGACCGACCACGAGGCCTTCGCGGGCGCGCCCGGAGACGCGCGCCCGCGCCTGCAGCGACCCACGGTCGTTGAAGATGCGCACCTGATCGCCATCGGCGATGGCGCGGCGGGCGGCGTCGGCGGGATGGAGGTCGAGATGCGGCTCGCCTTCAGTCGCCCGCAGGCTCTCGACATTCACGAAGGTACTGTTCAGGAAATTGCGCGCGGGCGGCGAGATCATCGCGAGCGGATAGCGAGCGGCCAGCTCCGGCGCCCCGTCTGCCGATTCGTGCGGCGGCAGGTAATCGGGCACCGGCTCGAGGCCGGCCTTCGCGAGTGCCTCGCTGTAGAACTCGCACTTGCCCGTGGGCGTACGAAAATCACCGTTGGCAAATGGTGCATCGGCGATATTGAGCTTCACCCAGCCGTCCTGCTTGAGCGTCGCCCAATCGGCGCCAGCAAGCGCGGGATCGCTCCAGTCGAACGCGCGCGCGGCCACCTCCTCGTCGCTCTCGAAGAGCGCTGGCTCGGTCAGGCCCATTGCGCGTGCAATCGAGCGGAAGATCTCCGTGTTCGGACGCGCCTCTCCCACCGGCGCGATAGCCGGTAGATTGGCCATCACGTGCGTATGGCCGTAGGACTTATGAACGTCCAGGTGCTCGAGTTGGGTCGTGGCGGGCAGCAGCAAGTCGGCATAATCGGCGGTGTCGGTCTGGAATTGCTCGAGCACGATCGTGAAGAGGTCCTCGCGCGCGAAGCCCGCCGCCACCTTCGCCGACTCCGGCGCGACCGCCACCGGATTCGAGTTGTACACGACGATCGCCTCGATCCTGGGACCGAACGCCGCGTCGCCCGCGTGCGCGAGCGCGTCGCCGACCTGGTTCATGTTGACGATGCGCGGCTGATGCTTCGGCCAGCCAGGAATCAGGTCGGGGCGCTGAAGCGCGTTCCCATCGATTGGCGCCCAACCCGAAGACGAAAGCAGCACGCCGCCAGCGCGCTCGCGCCAGGCGCCAGTCAGCGCCGGCAGGCACGCGATTGCGCGGACCGCATTGCCACCGCCGCGCACGCGCTGCAAGCCATAGTTCATGCGGATCGCCGCCTTGCGCGTGGAGGCGTAGAGGCGCGCGAGATCGACGATGGTTTGCTCCTCGATGCCGCAAATCTGCGCGACGCGCCGAGGCGTATAGGTGAGCGCGCGCGCCTTCAGCTGCTCGAAGCCGTGGGTGTAGGCTGCGATGTACTCGTGATCGAGGCAATCTTCGGTGATCAGCACGTGCATCATGCCGAGCGCGAGCGCGCCGTCGGTGCCCGGTTTCAGCGCGATGTGCTGATGGCACTTCTCCGCAGTGAGCGAGCGATACGGGTCGATCGCAATGAGCTTCGCGCCGTTGCGCTTGGCTTCCTGGGCACGCGTCCAGAAGTGCAGGTTGGAGGCGATCGGATTCGCGCCCCAGATCAGGATCACTTCACTTTCCGCGAAATGCTCGGTGAGCATGCCGAGGCTCGATCCGTACGTGTAGCGTAGGCCCGCGGCACCCGCTGCAGCGCAGATCGCGCGGTCGAGCCGCGACGCGCCAAGCTTGTGGAAAAAACGCTGCGCGATGCTGTCGCCTTGCACGAGGCCCATCGTGCCTGCGTAGCTATACGGCAGAATCGCTTCGGGTGCGCGCTGCGCGATCTCGCCAAGACGCACGGCCGCAATCGCGCATGCCTCGTCCCAGCTGATCGGCTCGAAGCGCCCTTCCCCCTTGCGACCGACACGCTTCATCGGTTGCGTGAGGCGCTTCGGATGATGCACACGCTCGGCGTAACGAGTGACTTTCGTGCAGAGCACCCCTTGCGTCGGCGGATGATCGGGGTCGCCACTCACCTTGATGGCCCTGCCGTTCTCGACGGTCACGCGCATCGCGCAGGTGTCGGGGCAGTCGTGGGGACAGACTGCACGGGCAAACTCGACTCGGCCGTTCATGGGGAATCCGTCGGTGGAGGGTGATATCGATATCGCAATTTTATTATGTCCTGCGTGCGGCGCCGGCGCTCGCCCGAGGGGTTGCCGCGAAAAAAAAGGTTCGGCGTAGAATGGTTCACCCAGACCCGCCTCAAAACGACGACGGGCACACACTTTCTCGAGCACTGTCCGCCATGAAACTGATCCCGGAAATCCAGGCCGCCCAAGGCGAAATTCAGGGCCTACGACGAACGATCCACGCCCACCCGGAACTGCGCTACGAAGAGACCCAAACTGCCGAGCTGGTCGCGTCGAAGCTCGCAGAATGGGGCATCGAAGTGCATCGAGGGCTGGGTAAAACAGGCGTTGTCGGCATGCTCAAACGCGGTAACAGCACGCGAGCCGTCGGGCTGCGCGCCGATATGGATGCACTGCCCATTCAAGAGCTGAACACGTTCGACCATCGCTCACGCAACGACGGGAAGATGCATGCGTGCGGCCACGATGGCCATACTGCGATGCTGCTCGGTGCAGCGCAGCATCTCGCGCAGCATGGTCAATTCGACGGCACCATCGTGTTCATCTTCCAGCCTGCGGAGGAAGGCGGCGCGGGTGCGAAAGCCATGATCGAAGACGGGCTGTTCACGCGTTTTCCCGTGGATGCCGTGTTCGGCATGCACAACTGGCCCGGCATGCCGGCAGGATACTTCGGCGTGACCGAAGGGCCAATCATGGCGTCGAGCAACGAGTTTCGCATCGAAATCAAAGGCGTAGGCTCGCATGCCGCGTTGCCGCACAACGGACGCGATCCGGTTTTCACCGCGGTGCAAATCGCCAGTGGGCTGCAAAGCATCATCACGCGCAACAAGAAGCCACTCGATACGGCAGTGCTATCGATTACGCAGATCCATGCCGGCGATGCAGTGAATGTGGTGCCGAATACGGCCTGGATTGCGGGGACAGTGCGCACCTTCACGACGGAAACGCTCGATCTGCTCGAGACGCGTCTGCGCAAGATCGCTGAGAGCACGGCAGATGCGTACGAATGTTCCGTCGACGTCACGTTCCATCGCAACTATCCGCCAACGGTGAACAGCAACGCGGAGGCTCGGTTTGCGGCTGAAGTGATGAGGGAAGTCGTGGGTGCCGATCATGTCGACGATAGCGTCGAGCCGACCATGGGCGCCGAGGATTTCTCGTTCATGTTGCTGGAAAAACCGGGCTGCTACGCGTTTCTCGGCAACGGAGAGGGCGGGCACCGCGAGGCAGGCCACGGCGCGGGCCCCTGCATGCTGCATAACGCCAGCTACGACTTCAACGATCAATTGTTACCGGTTGGAGCTTCGTACTGGGTGCATCTAGCGATGAAATTCCTGGCTCAGAAGTAGAGATTGACCGTGTCTTCAACGAAAAAGCCGTCCGGTGTCGTTCACAGGACGGCTTTTTCGTTGTGTGTACGTAGTTTGCGCGCTATTTAAATATTTCGGCCGCGTAAACGCCAGAACCCCGGCGCTCTTTCGGAGCCACCGGGGTTCTGGACTGTACAGCATGAGGAGCCTGACGATTACCTACTTTCACACGGGCAATCCGCACTATCATCGGCGTGGAGCTGTTTCACGGTCCTGTTCG
>DATEJU010000043.1:0-2001 GCA_035277805.1 Paraburkholderia sp.
GTCTGTCGCAGCGAGCAGGTAGGCTAACGCGCGGCGGGTGTTTGTGTGGCGGGAATTGCAACGGTAGGAAATGAAAGAGTCGTGTCTGAAAATGATCTCAGCTGAAGGCCTGAAAGAAATCGATCGCGCGTTGACGAAGTACCCCGCCGATCAGCGACAGTCCGCCGTCATGGCGGCTTTGGCCGTTGCTCAGGAAGAGCATGGCTGGCTGTCCCCCGAACTCATGCAGTTCGTGGCCGACTACATCGGCATGCCGCCGGTCGCGGTCCAGGAAGTCGCCACCTTCTACACGATGTTCGAGACCCGCCCGGTCGGCAAGCACAAGATCACGCTCTGCACGAATCTGCCGTGCCAGCTCGGCCCGGATGGCGGCGCGCAGAGCGCTGCCGAATATCTGAAGCAGAAGCTCGGAATCGACTTCGGCGAAACCACGCCCGACGGCAAGTTCACCTTGAAGGAAGGTGAGTGCATGGGGGCGTGCGGCGATGCGCCGGTGCTGCTCGTGAACAACCACCGCATGTGCAGCTTCATGAGTCGCGAGAAGATCGACCAGCTGCTCGAGGAGCTTTCGAAATGACTTCGTTGCACGACCGTCACATCAAACCCCTGATTCTCGCGGGCCTGAACGGCGAGAACTGGCATCTCGAAGACTACGTCGCGCGTGGCGGCTACAAGCAGCTGCGCCGCATTCTCGAAGAAAAGATCTCGCCCGAGCAGGTCATTGCCGACGTGAAGGCGAGTGGTCTGCGCGGCCGCGGCGGCGCGGGCTTCCCGACGGGCCTGAAGTGGAGCTTCATGCCGCGCCAGTTCCCGGGCCAGAAGTACCTCGTCTGCAACTCCGACGAAGGCGAGCCAGGCACGTTCAAAGACCGCGACATCCTGCGCTGGAATCCGCATTCCGTGATCGAAGGCATGGCCATCGGCGCGTATGCGATGGGTATCACCGTGGGCTACAACTACATCCACGGCGAAATCTTCGAGGTCTATCGCCGCTTCGAGGCTGCGCTTGAAGAAGCGCGCCAGGCGGGCTATCTCGGCGAGAACGTTCTCGGCTCGGACTTCTCGTTCCAGCTGCACGCGCACCATGGCTATGGCGCGTACATCTGCGGCGAAGAAACCGCGCTGCTCGAGTCGCTCGAAGGCAAGAAGGGCCAGCCGCGCTTCAAGCCGCCGTTCCCGGCGAGCTTCGGCGTGTACGGCAAGCCCACCACGATCAATAACACCGAGACTTTCGCCGCGGTGCCGTTCCTGCTGAGCGTCGGTCCGCAGGCGTACATGGAGCTTGGCAAGCCGAACAACGGCGGCACCAAGATCTTCTCGATCTCGGGCGACGTTGAGCGTCCGGGCAACTACGAGATTCCGCTCGGTACGCCGTTCTCGAAGCTCATGGAGCTGGCCGGCGGCGTGCGCGGCGGCAAGAAGCTCAAGGCCGTGATTCCGGGCGGCTCGTCGGCGCCGGTGATTCCGGGCGATCTGATGATGCAGACGGACATGGACTATGACTCCATCGCCAAGCAGGGCTCGATGCTCGGCTCGGGCGCGGTCATCGTCATGGACGAGACGCGCTGCATGGTGCGTTCGCTGCTGCGTCTGTCGTACTTCTATTACGAAGAGTCGTGCGGCCAGTGCACGCCGTGCCGCGAAGGCACGGGCTGGCTGTATCGCGTCGTGAACCGTATCGAGCACGGCCAGGGCCGCCAGGAAGACCTGGATCTGCTGAACTCGGTGGCAGGCAACATCATGGGCCGTACGATCTGCGCGCTCGGCGACGCGGCGGCCATGCCGGTGCGCGGCATGCTCAAGCATTACTGGGACGAATTCGAATATCACGTGCACAACAAGCGGTGCCTCGTCGGCGGACATGCCGGCTCCCACGCGGTCACCGAGACGGTGGCCGCCTGAACGGCGAATTGAGGGGCAACGGCGTGTTGGGCGCGAACCGCGTGGCGGAGCGCAACGGCGACGTGACGGGGAATGCCGCTGTGAGTGAGCGGTAACAGG
>DATEJU010000044.1:0-7474 GCA_035277805.1 Paraburkholderia sp.
TGATCACTCGCCGCGCGCCTTTCTCCCCTGCTCGCGAATCTGCTCGAGCGAGGCGGCGGGCGTGCTCGCCTCCTTCGTCACGCGGATCTCGATCAGCGCCGGCTTGCCTGCGTTGAGCGCACGCTCCAGCGCGGGTGCGAATTGCGCCGTCGTGGTGACGGTTTCGCCGTGCGCGCCGAACGACTGCGCGAACGCGGCGAAATCCGGGTTCGTGAGCTGTGTGCCGTGCACGCGGTTCGGGTAGTTGCGCTCCTGATGCATGCGGATCGTGCCGTAATGCCCGTTGTTCACGACGATGAACACGACCGCGAGGCCGTATTGCATCGCCGTCGCCAGTTCGGGCGCGGACATCATGAAGCAGCCGTCGCCGGCGAGCGCGACCACGGTGCGTGACGGATAAAGCGACTTTGCCGCAATCGCGGCGGGTACGCCGTAGCCCATCGCGCCACTAGTGGGCGCGAGCTGCGAGCGAAAATTGCGGTACGCAAAGTGTCGATGCAGCCACGTCGCGTAATTGCCCGCGCCGTTCGTGACGATCGCGTCGTCGGGCAGGCGCGCGCGAAGTTGCTGCATGACTTCGCCGAGCTGCACGTCGCCTGGCATGGGGCGTGGCTCGCGCCACGCGAGATACGCATCGTGCGCGGCCTGAGCGGAGCCGGCCCACGCGGGCGCTTCGGGCGCAGGCAGCGCCGCGAGCAGCGCTACGATCTCGGGCAGGCCCGAGACGATCGGCAGATCGGCGGCATAGACGCGGCCTAGTTCCTCCGCGCCCTGATGCACGTGGATGAGCGTCTGCTTCGTCCTGGGAATGTCGAGGAGCGCGTAGCCGCCCGTCGTGGCTTCGCCGAGGCGCGGGCCGAGCGCGAGCAGCACGTCGGCTTCGCGGATGCGCGCGGAAAGCGCGGGATTGATGCCGAGGCCCACGTCGCCCGCATAGTTCGGATGATCGTTGCTGAGCGTGTCCTGGAAGCGGAACGCGAGGCCCACCGGCAACTGCCAGTTCTCGATGAAGCGCTGCAGGTCCGCGCCCGCTGCACGCGTCCAGCCGTGGCCGCCCGCGATCACGAAGGGTTTTTTCGCCGTGGTGAGCAATTCGCGCACGCGTTCGATCTGCGCCGCCGAGGGCGACGCCTGCACGCGTTGTGCAGCGGGCGCGGTGTGCTGCGCTTCCGAAGCGGGAATCGCACCGCTCAGCATGTCCTCGGGCAGCGCAAGCACGACCGGGCCGGGGCGCCCCGATGTCGCGACATGGAACGCGTGGCTCAGATACTCGGGCACGCGGCGCGCGTCGTCGATCTGCGCGACCCACTTCGCCATCTGCCCGAACATGCGCCGATAGTCGATCTCCTGGAACGCCTCGCGGTCCATCTGGTCGCACGCGACCTGGCCGATCAGGAGAATCATCGGCGAGGAGTCCTGAAAAGCCGTGTGCACGCCGATCGCCGCGTGGGTCGCGCCCGGTCCGCGCGTGACGAGCGCGATGCCAGGCTTGCCCGTGAGCTTGCCGACCGCTTCCGCCATGTTGGCCGCCGCCGCTTCGTGGCGGCACACGATGGTGTCGATGCGCGCGGTCTCGTCCGAAAGCGAATCGAGCATGGCGAGATAGCTCTCGCCAGGCACGCAGAACACGCGCGCTACGCCGTTGGCGACGAGCGCGTCCACGACGAGCCGCGCGCCGGTGACGGTCGCGGAATCAGAAACGCGGGCTGAATCGTCCGGCTGATGCATCTGCATGATGATCAAGTCTCCTTCGTTCGTTACGTGAATACGTTCGATTTACGGCCGATTTACGTTCGATTCTTCGGTGCGGCACAAGCGAAACAAACCGCGCAAACGGAACCGTCCGCGCGACACGAGACGCGCGCGTTCAGCCAGCCATCAGCACTCGACGATGTTCACCGCGAGGCCGCCGCGCGAGGTCTCCTTGTACTTCGTCTTCATGTCGGCGCCGGTTTCGCGCATCGTCTTGATGACGGAGTCGAGCGAGACGTAGTGCGCACCGTCGCCGCGCAGCGCCATGCGCGCGGCGTTCACAGCCTTCACCGACGCCATGGCGTTGCGCTCGATGCAGGGGATCTGCACCATGCCGCCCACCGGGTCGCAGGTGAGGCCGAGGTTGTGCTCCATGCCGATTTCGGCGGCGTTCTCCACCTGCTGGGGCGTGCCGCCCAGCACGGCGGCGAGCGCGCCCGCGGCCATCGAGCAGGCCACGCCCACTTCGCCCTGGCAGCCCACTTCCGCGCCCGAAATCGACGCGTTGAGCTTGTAGAGGATGCCGATCGCGGCGGCCGTGAGCAGGAAGTCGATCACGCCTTGCTCGTTGGCGCCCGGCGTGAAGCGCACGTAGTAGTGCAGCACGGCGGGGATGATGCCCGCGGCGCCGTTGGTGGGCGCGGTCACGACGCGTCCGCCCGCGGCATTCTCCTCGTTCACGGCGATCGCGTAGAGGTTGATCCAGTCGATCATCGAGAGCGGGTCTTGCAGCGCTCGCTCGGGGTTGCCGGTGAGCGCGCGATAGAGCTGCGCGGCGCGGCGCTTCACCTGGAACGGTCCGGGCAGCGTGCCCTCGGCGTCCGGGTTGTTGATGCCGCAGCCGCGCGAGACGCACGACTGCATCACCTCCCAGATGCGCAGGAGGCCCGAGCGGATTTCCTCGTCGCTGTGCCAGACGCGCTCGTTTTCGAGCATCAGCTGCGCAATGCTCTTGCCGGTGGATTCGCACAGCGCGAGCAGTTCGGCGCCCGTGCGGAACGAGTGCGGCAGCTGCTGCACGGCCGAAAGCACTTTGCTGTTGGCCGCGCCCGCCGTGACCACGAAGCCGCCGCCCACGGAGAGATAGGTGCTCTCGCGCAGCGTCGCGCCGCTCGCGTCGAGCGCGCGCAGCTTCATGCCGTTCGGATGCTCGGGCAGCGCCTGGCGATAAAAGGCGATGTGCTCCTTCTGCACGAACGGGATCGGGTGACGGCCGAGCAGCGCGAGCTGGCGCGAGTCGCGCACGGCTTCGAGGCGCTCGGAGATGGTGTCGGGGTTGACGGTGTCGGGCGCGTCTCCCATCAGGCCGAGCATCACGCCGCGGTCCGTGCCGTGGCCCTTGCCGGTCGCGCCGAGCGAGCCGTACAGCTCGACCTTCACGGCGGCGGTGGACGCGAGCAGTCCGTCGCGCTCGAGTCCTTCGGCGAACATCAGCGCTGCGCGCATCGGCCCTACCGTGTGAGAGCTCGACGGCCCGATGCCGATTTTGAAGAGATCGAAAACGCTTACTGCCATGGTACTGCTCCTGCTTCGTCTAGTCGTTTCAGTGGGTGCCGCGCGCACTTTGCTTCCCGGTCCGCCACCGCACCCCCAGCGCGCTTTTTAGCGCGCCGGCAACGGCAGACAGACGGCCAGCCACGCGGGCGGCGTAGGCGCGAGATGCCGCGCGATCGGCGTATAGCGGCCGTCCAGTCGGGCGGCCAGGTGATACAGCTCGGCGGCGTTCTTCGGGTCCCAGGCGCCGCTGTAGCCGGGCAGCCCGGCTTCGCGGCGCTTGGCGTCGAACGGCACGCTCGAATGCACGAATTCCTCGTGGCTCTTCTCGCCCATCGCGTAGGGCGTGAGCCAGTTCAGCGCGCTCGCGAGCGTCGCGCCGTTGGCCGCGCGCTCGGGCAGCCAGTTGCGGTTGTGGCGACGCGCGGCGAGCGCGGCCGTCACGAGCGGCTGCAGATCGTAGGTCACGTAGTGCAGCGCGTCGCGCTCGGTGAAGTCGAGCGTCGAGCCGTCGGGCGCGACGTTGTCGCCGATATGCTCGATGAACAATCGCTGCGCCGCCGCAATCATCTTGCGGTTGTCGAGCGTGAACGCCGTCATCGCTATCAGTTTGACCCGATGGCTCTGCCAGTTGTTCGCGAACGTGCCCTTGAGCGGGCGCGGCTGCGCGTCCACCTGGTTGATGTAGCCGTTCGCGAACCGGTTCAGGAACAGCATGGTGGCGTTGCGCGTCTTCACGGACAGCGCGCTCGCGGTCATGTCGTAGGCGAGGATCAACCCGTCGAAGCGCGTTTCGTCGATGGGGTTGAAGCTCGGCTGATAAGTCGTGACCCAGGCGAGCAGAAAGCGGTCGACGAGCTTCAGGTAGCGGTCGTCGCTCGTGGCGCGCCAGGCGAGCGCCGCGTTGCGCATCAGGTCGAGTTCCTTCTCGGCCTCCACGCTCTGGTCGTAGATGCCCTCGTGCGGCAGCGTGCCTTCCGTATGCAGCTTCGGCAACGGATGCGGGACGTCGTTCACGTGCGCCTGGACCGCGGCCACGAGCGCCTTCACGCCCGGATCGGCGTTGGTGCGCTCGCTCGTCTGCAGCGCCGGCGCGGCGCAGAAGTTCATGGCCGCATGGGCAACGCTGGCCATACCCAGACCGGCAAGGCTCATGCCGACCAGACCGGCCGTGACGAACGCGCGCACGGTGTTTCGCCGCCGCGCGCGAGCAGGCAGGGAGCCCGCTCCCGCTGCCGTTTCGAATGCGCGTGCGCCGCCGCGCGTGTGCTGGCCCGAGGCGCTCGTGGCCCGCGAGGCCTGCATGGCCTGTGTTGTCGCCGGGGCATGCCCGACGAAGGCCGTTACCACCTTCCGCGCCATGCGCGACTCCCTGATTCAAGGCTGACAGGTGTGTGATGTTAACGGTTTGGCGCGGGTTTGCGGCGGCAAATGTGCGGCGCGCAAAAGCCGCCGCGGCTCCTTGCGGAGTGCGCGGCGGCGTTTCGGGCAGGTTTGGCGGGGCGATCGGGTGCGTTTTATTCGCCTTGCTCTGCGTACTCGCTGACCGGCACGCACGAGCAGAACAGGTTGCGGTCGCCGTAGACGTTGTCGGCGCGGCCGACCGGCGGCCAGTACTTTTGCGCGACGAGCGAGGCCACCGGATACGCCGCCTGCTCGCGCGAGTAGGCATGCTTCCAGTCGTTGGCGACCACGACCGCCGCCGTGTGCGGCGCATGACGCAGCGGGTTGTCTTCCTTGTCCGCGCGGCCCTCTTCCACGGCGCGAATTTCTTCACGGATTGCAACCATGGCGTCGATGAAGCGGTCGAGCTCTTCCTTCGACTCCGACTCGGTCGGCTCGACCATCAGCGTGCCCGGCACCGGGAAGCTCATGGTGGGCGCGTGGAAGCCGTAGTCCATCAGGCGCTTGGCGACGTCGTCGACGGTGATGCCGCTCGCGTCCTTGATCGGGCGCAGGTCGAGAATGCACTCGTGCGCAACGAGCCCGCCCGGGCCGCTGTAGAGCACCGGAAAGTGCGACGCGAGCTTTTTCGCGACATAGTTCGCGTTGAGGATTGCGGCTTCCGTGGCGGCGCTGAGGTTGACCGCGCCCATCATCGCGATGTACATCCACGAGATCGGCAGGATCGAGGCCGAGCCGTAGGGCGCCGAGCTCACCGCGCCGATGCCGTGGCCCTGGTCGGTCGAGCGCTTGTAGCCCGACGACAGCTGGTTCGGCAGGAACTGCGCGAGGTGCGCGCCCACCGCCACCGGGCCGACGCCCGGGCCGCCACCGCCGTGCGGAATGCAGAAGGTCTTGTGCAGGTTCAGGTGCGAGACGTCGCCGCCGAACTGGCCCGGCGCTGCGAGGCCGACCATCGCGTTCATGTTGGCGCCGTCCACGTAGACCTGGCCGCCGTGCGCGTGCACGATCTCGCAGACTTCGCGCACGTTGCCTTCGAACACACCGTGCGTCGAGGGGTAGGTGATCATGATCGCCGCGAGCTTGGCCGCGTGCTGCTCGGCCTTGGCCTTGAGGTCGGCGAGGTCGATGTTGCCCTGCGCGTCGCAAGCCACCACCACGACCTGCATGCCGGCCATCTGCGCCGAAGCCGGGTTGGTGCCGTGCGCCGAAGCGGGAATCAGGCACACGTTGCGATGTCCCTCGCCGCGCGACTCATGGTACGCGTGGATGATGAGCAGGCCCGCGTACTCGCCCTGCGAGCCCGCGTTGGGCTGCAGCGAAACGGCGGCGTAGCCCGTGGCGGCCACCAGCATCTGCTCGAGCTGGTCGACCATCTCGCGATAGCCGACGGTCTGCTCGGCGGGCGCGAACGGGTGGATGCGGCCGAATTCGGGCCACGTGACCGGCAGCATTTCCGAGGTGGCGTTGAGCTTCATCGTGCACGAGCCGAGCGGGATCATCGAGCGGTCGAGCGCGAGGTCCTTGTCGGCGAGGCTGCGCAGGTAGCGCAGCATTTCCGTTTCCGAGTGGTGACGATTGAAGATCGGATGCGTGAGGTACGCGCTTTCGCGCGCGAGCGTGACCGGGAACGTCACGGCCTGCCCAGAAGCGAGGGCGGCGTCGAGCGCGTCCACCGAGGGTGCAACGCTCGCGAACGCGGCTTGCGCGAACACGGCGAGCAGGTCGGCCAGATCGCCACGCGTGGTGGTTTCGTCGACGGACACACCCACGCGCGTCTCGCTCACGCGGCGCAGGTTCATGCCGCGCGCGAGGGCCGCGTCGTGCAGCGCCTGGGTGCGCGCGCCGGCTTCGAACGTGAGCGTGTCGAAGAACGACTCGTTCACGAGCGTGTAGCCGAGCTGCTTCGCGCCTGCCGCGACGATCGCCGCCACGCGGTTCACGCGCTGCGCGATGCGCTTCAGACCCTGCGGGCCGTGATAGACCGCGTACATGCTCGCCATGATCGCCAGCAGCGCTTGCGCCGTGCAGACGTTCGAGGTGGCCTTCTCGCGGCGGATGTGCTGTTCGCGCGTTTGCAGCGCGAGGCGCAGCGCCGGGTTGCCCTGTGCGTCGACGGTCACGCCGACGAGACGGCCCGGCATCTGGCGCTTGAATTCGTCCTTCACCGCGAGGTAGGCGGCGTGAGGGCCGCCAAAGCCCATCGGCACGCCAAAGCGCTGCGAGTTGCCCACGGCCACGTCCGCGCCCCATTCTCCGGGCGGCGCGAGCATCGTGAGCGAGAGCAGGTCGGCGGCGGCGATCACCGCGCCACCGGCCGCATGGACGGCTTGCGCCAGTGCGCGGTAGTCGCGCACGTCGCCGTTCACGCCCGGATATTGCAGCAGCACGCCGAAGGCGCCCGCTTGAGCCGCTTCAGCGGCGGGGCCGACCTTCACCTCGATGCCGATCGGCTGCGCGCGCGTCTTCACGACTTCAATGGTTTGCGGCAGCACGTCGTCGGCGACGAAGAACACGTTCGACTTCGACTTGCCCACGCGCTGCACGAGCGTCATCGCCTCGGCGGCTGCGGTGGCCTCGTCGAGCAGCGATGCGTTCGAGATCGCGAGACCCGTCAGGTCGACGATCATCTGCTGGAAATTCAGCAGCGCTTCGAGGCGGCCTTGCGAGATTTCCGGCTGGTACGGCGTGTAGGCCGTGTACCAGGCCGGGTTTTCGAGCACGTTGCGCAGGATGACGGCCGGCGTGTGCGTGTCGTAGTAGCCCTGCCCGATATAGGAGCGGAACACCTGGTTCTTGTCTGCGAGCGCGCGCAGTGCGGCGA
>DATEJU010000045.1:0-18220 GCA_035277805.1 Paraburkholderia sp.
TTCGGTGAGCGACACGCAATATCTGCTGACCTTCGTGGGCATGCTGCTCACCTCGCTCGTCATCAGCCATCTCACGTCGAGCCTGCGCCGCGAGGCGAGCGTCGCGCAGCGGCGCGAGCAGCGCACGGGCGCGATGTACGCGATGGCGCGCGAGCTGGCCGCCGCGCTCGCGACCGAGCAGATCGTGGCGATCGGCAGCCGCCACGTGAACGAGGTGTTCGGCGCGCGCGTGGCGATGCTCTTGCCCGACAGCGCGGACAAGGTGCAGCAGAAGATCGAGGACCCCGATCCGCAGATCATGCTCGAGGCCGGGAGCCTCGACATCGACGTGGCCCAGTGGGTCTACGACCAGCAAAAGCCCGCGGGCCGCGGCACCGACACGCTGCCCGCGGCGGCGGCGCTCTACCTGCCGCTCAAGGCGCCGATGCGCACGCGCGGCGTGCTGGCGGTGGTCACGCGCGACGCGCGCGAGCTGCAGGTGCCGGAGCAGCAGCGCATGCTCGATGCATTCGCCGCGCAGATCGCGCTGGCGCTCGAACGTGTGCACTACGTGGAAATCGCGCGCGACGCGCTCGTCAGCATGGAGTCCGAACGGTTGCGCAACTCGTTGCTCTCGGCAATCTCGCACGACCTGCGCACGCCGCTCACGGCGATCGTCGGCTTTTCGTCGATGCTCGCGCAGACGCACGGGCACGATGGCTCCAGCGCGGGATCCAGCGCGCCCGGCATGCCCGACGACGCCCGCAATGCGCGCTCGGGCGAGCTCATCGAGGCGATCCACGACGAGGCGCTGCGCATGACCGGCATCGTCACGAATCTGCTCGACATGGCGCGCCTGCAGGCGGGCAGTCTCAAGCTCAACCGGCAATGGACGCTGCTCGAGGAGACCGTGGGCGCGGCGCTGGCCGCGTGCCGCCGCGTGCTGGCGCGGCATCCGGTGCAGGTGAAGCTCGAAGAGGGATTGCCCTTGCTGCAGCTCGACGCCGTGCTCATGGAGCGGCTCTTTTCGAACCTGCTGGAGAACGCCGCGAAGTACACGCCGTCCGATACGCCGCTCACGATTTCGGCGCGTGGCATCGAGGAGAACGGCCAGCCGTTCGTGCGCGTGAGCATCGACGACAATGGCCCGGGCCTGCCGCACGGCATGGGCGAGCGCGTGTTCGAGAAGTTCACGCGCGGCGAGAAGGAATCGGCGAAGCCCGGCATCGGCCTTGGGCTCGCGATCTGCCGCGCGATCGTGGAGGCGCACGGCGGTACAATCGGCGCGGCCAATCGCGTGGCTGCCGATGGCCGCGTCGAAGGCGCGTCGTTCTGGTTCGCGCTGCCGGTTCAAACGCCGCCGCCGTTGCCGGCCGATGTCGCCGACCTCGACGAATCCGCAGTGGAACCCAAACCCGCCAAGCCCGCCCATGAGTGATCCGAGCCTCGCCGTTGTCCTGATCGAAGACGAAAAGCAGATTCGCCGCTTCGTGCGCGCGTCGCTGGAGGGAGAGGGCATTGCCGTCTACGACGCCGAGACCGGCAAGCAGGGGCTCGTCGAGGCGGCGACGCGCAAGCCCGACCTCGTGATCGTCGATCTGGGCCTGCCCGACACGGACGGCCTCGACGTGATCCGCGAGCTGCGCGGCTGGAGCGACCTGCCGGTGATCGTGCTCTCGGCGCGCACCCAGGAGAGCGAAAAAGTCGCCGCGCTCGACGCCGGCGCCGACGACTACCTCACGAAGCCGTTCGGCGTGTCCGAACTGCTTGCGCGCATTCGCGCGCATCTGCGCCGCCGCAACCGGGGCGGCGCGAACGAGGCGCCGCAGGTGAGCTTCGGCGAGGTGAGCGTCGACCTGGCCCTGCGCCAGGTGACGCGCGGCGGCGCAGCCGTGCATCTCACGCCGATCGAGTACCGCCTGCTTGCGACGCTCGTGCGCGACGCGGGCCGCGTGCTGACCCACCGGCAACTGCTGCGCGAGGTCTGGGGACCTTCGCATGTCGAGAGCAGCCACTATTTGCGCATCTACATGGCGCATCTGCGGCAGAAACTGGAGCGCGATCCCGCGCAGCCCGAGCACATCGTCACCGAGACGGGCGTGGGGTATCGGCTCGTGGGCGTGCAGTAGCGAGCCATTTGCGGGTGGCCAGGGATAACCCGGGAGACTACGGGACCTCCGTGATATACTTACGGATGCGTAAGGACGACCTTGCGTCTAATCTTCAAACGGGGACGGCCCCACTTCTCAAGGGGAGCGTTCCTGTGTCCTGGCTTTATCTCCTGATTGCCGGTGTGCTCGAAGTCGCATGGGCCAGCGGTCTCAAACTTTCCGCAGGTTTTACGAAAATCGGCTGGTCGGCGTTCACCGTCGTGACGGCGCTCGGCAGCTTCTGGCTGCTCGCGCTCGCCATGCGCCAACTGCCGCTCGGCACGGCGTACGCGGTGTGGACCGGCATCGGCGCGGTGGGCGCGTTCATTCTCGGCATCATCGTGATGGGCGAGGCCGCTAGCGTCGCACGCGTGGCGAGTGCCGCGCTGATCGTGCTCGGACTCGTCGGGCTCAAGCTCTCGTCGGGCGCCTGAATCGACGTGCTGAGTTGACGTCCTGGGTTGGCGCCCCGGGTTTGGGCATCAAGCTGGCGCGCTCGCGCAACACGGCAGCGGTGCCGCAGGGAGCGTGGCTATAATGGAACGGTCATAACCCGATAACACTCCGCGCCCGATAACACTTGGCGCCGCGCATGCCCATGCGTCGCGCCCAGCCTGATTCGTGGGGAACGGCGTCGCGCGAGCCTCGCGCGAGGAGGCAGTCATGCTGGAACCACTTTCGCTTGCCGCAGGCTTGTCCTGGGGCAGCGGTCTGCGCCTCTACCTCACGGTCCTGATGGCCGGCGTGCTGCAACGCCTCGGCTTCATCCATCTACCTGACACGCTGGCGATTCTCGCCTCGCCTTGGGTGATCGGCGTGGCCGCCGCGCTCACGGTGCTCGAATTCCTCGCCGACAAAGTCCCCGCGTTCGATTCGCTCTGGGACGCCGTGCATACCTTCATCCGCATTCCCGCCGGCGCCGTGCTGGCGGCCGGTGCGCTCGGCCATGCCGATCCGGCGCTGCTTACCGTTGCGGCGCTCGCGGGCGGCACGCTCGCCGGCACCGCGCATCTGGCCAAGGCCGGCACGCGCGCGCTCATCAACCTCTCGCCGGAGCCGGTGTCGAACGTCGTCACATCGGGTGCCGAAGACGGCATGACCTTTGTGGGCGTGCTGCTCGCGTTTTTCGTGCCGCTGCTGTTTCTGGTGCTGCTTGCGGCCTTCCTGTTGGTGGCCGCGTGGGCGCTGCCTCGTCTGTGGCGCGGCGTCCAGGGCGGTTTTCGCGGCATGGCGACGCATATGGTGTCGCGCTTCTCGCTGCGGAGCCGTCACGATTGAGCGGCGCCGGGCCTTCCTCGTCTTCGTCGAACGACGCGACCGGCAGCAATCCCGGCCGTTCGGGGCCCATGCCGCCATGCGCGGGCGGTGAAGATCCGCGCGGCGGCGCAGGCGCCATCTCCCGCGTAAGCCGCGCCACCCTCGGCTGGTCCGATCTCGTGCGCCTCGCGGCGCGCATGAGCGCGCGCGACTGGCGCGCGGGCGAGCTGACCATGCTGCTGCTGGCGCTCGTGCTGGCCGTGGCGGCGCTCTCGAGCGTGGGCTTTCTCGCCGACCGGCTCCAGCGCGGGCTCGAGCGCGACGCACGGGGCATGATCGCCGCCGACTTCATCGTGCGCGCCGATCATCCCGTCGACCCGTCGTTCTCGCGCGAGGCGCAGTCGCTCGCCTTGCGCACCGCGACCACGGCGATTTTCCCGAGCATGGTGAGTGCGGAAGCTGCCACGGGCGCGCCTCGCGCCCAGACGCCCACGCGCCTTGCCGCGGTCAAATCCGTGTCGCCGGGCTATCCGCTGCGCGGCGCGTTGCGCATCGCGTCCGCGCCCGGCGCGCCCGACCACGAGGCGCAGGGCATTCCGCCGCCCGGCACCGTCTGGGTCGACCAGCAACTGCTCGACGCCCTCAAGGTGCACGTGGGCAGCCCGGTGAGGGTCGGCACGCGCACCTTCACAATCGGCGCGCTCATCACGCGCGAGCTCGATCGTGGCTTTTCGTTCGTGAACTTTTCGCCGCGTCTGATGCTCAACGCCGCGGATCTTCCCTCCACCGGCCTCACGGGATTCGGCAGCCGCGTGACCTACCGGCTGCTGGTGGCAGGCGCCGATCCCGCCGTCGCGCAGTTCGCCGCGTGGGCGCACGCGCGCGTCGATGGCGGCAAGATGCGCGGCGTCGGCCTCGAATCGCTGCAGGACGGGCAACCGCAGGTGCGCCAGACGCTCGACCGGGCGCACCACTTCCTCACGCTCGTCTCGCTGCTCACGGCGCTGCTGGCGGCCGTGGCGATCGCAATGGCCGCGCATCGCTACATGCGCCGGCATCTCGATGGCTGCGCCGCGATGCGCTGCCTCGGCGCGAGCCAGCGCACGCTGCGCGCGCTCTTCGTGCTCGAATTCACCGGCCTCGGTCTCGTGGGCGGCGCGCTCGGCGTGGCGCTCGGCTATGCGGGGCATCTCGCGCTGCTCGTCTGGCTCGGCACCCTGATCGACGTCGCGCTGCCGTACCCCGGGCCGCTGCCCGCGCTCGAAGGCGTCGCGGCCGGCCTCGTGCTGCTGCTCGGCTTCGCGTTGCCGCCGCTCTTGCCGCTCACGCGCGTGCCGCCCGTGCGCGTGCTGCGTCGCGAGTGGGGCGAAGAGAGCCGGACTGCGTGGGCTGCCTACGCCATCGGCATCGCGCTGTTTGCGGGGCTGCTCG
Organism: Paraburkholderia sp.; assembly: GCA_035277805.1. Taxonomy (GTDB): domain Bacteria; phylum Pseudomonadota; class Gammaproteobacteria; order Burkholderiales; family Burkholderiaceae; genus Paraburkholderia. Next base: position 4,818 of record DATEJU010000045.1, read on the forward strand.
TGATCGCGGCGGGCGAACTGAAGCTCGGCGGCATCGTCGCGGGTGGCTTCGCGCTGGGTCTCATCGTGTTCGCGAGTGTGGCGCGGGTCGCGCTCTGGGGCGCGGCGCGGGTGGCGCGCAGCCAGCGCAACGGCCTCGAGGCGCGCGCGGGCGTGGGCTGGCGCTACGCGCTGGCGTCGCTCGAGCGGCGGCCCGGTGCGAGCGCGCTGCAGATCACCTCGCTCGCGATCGGCCTGATGTGCCTGCTGCTGATCGCGATGACGCGCAACGATCTGATCGAGGGCTGGCGCAAGTCCACGCCGCCCGATGCGCCCAACGAATTCCTCATCGACATCCAGCCCGCCCAGCACGACGCCGTGGCCGCGTGGCTCACGTCACACGGCATCGTCAGCCCCGATCTCGAACCGATGGTGCGCGGGCGACTCACCACGATCAACGGCAAGCCCGTGGACCCCGCGAAGTACCCGAGCGAGGATGCGCGGCGCCTCGTGGATCGCGAGTTCAACCTCTCGTACACGACGCAACTGCCCGACGACAACCGCATCGAAGCGGGCAAGTGGTACGGCGATTCGAGCACGCCGCAGCTTTCGATCGAGCAGGGACTCGCCAAATTGATCGGCGTGAAGCCCGGCGACGTGCTGACCTTCGACGTGACCGGCCTCGAAGTAACGGCGCCCGTGACGAGCCTGCGCAAGCTCGACTGGGGCTCGTTCAAGGTGAACTTCTTCGTGCTGATGCCGCCCGCGCTGCTGCGCGACTTCCCGGCCACCTACATCACGAGCTTCTACCTTCCCGAGACGCAGCGCGCCGTGGTGGACGGACTCGTCGCGCAGTATCCGAACGTGACCGCCATCGACGTCGGCCCGATCCTCGCGCAGATCCAGCGCATGCTGGAGCAGGTGATCGGCGCGGTGCAGTTCCTGTTTCTGTTCACGCTCGCGGCGGGCGTGCTCGTGCTCTACGCGGCGCTCGCGGGCACGCGCGACGAGCGCATGCGCGAGTCGGCATTGCTGCGCGCGATGGGGGCGTCGCATGCGCAGGTGCGTTCGGTGCAGGTGGCGGAGTTCGTCGCGGTGGGTGCGCTCGCCGGGCTGATGGCGGCCGTTGGCGCGCAGATCGTCGGGTCGGTGCTGGCCACGCGCGTGTTCGACTTCTATCTCGAGTTCGATCCGTGGCTCGTGCCCGCGGGCATCGCGGCCGGTGTGGCCTGTGCGGGCGTGGGCGGGTGGATCAGCCTGCGGCACGTGCTGGCGCGGCCCGCGCTGCAGTCGTTGCGCGATGCGTGAGGAGCGGGTGAGGGTAACGGCTTGCGTGATGGTTTTGTGGTGCGTCGGGCGTGCCATCAGCGTGGATTTCGGCATATGATGCCGGGGCTTTTTCCGCCGATGCCATGACCCACGAATCAACACCAAAGCCCACGACCAGGCCGATCGCGCCAGCCTCCGTCCAGACGGCCCCTTCCATGTCTGAACCCGCGCCGATGCGCTTTCTCGACACCTATCTCGCCGCGCTGCTCGCACGCGCGAGCAGCCTCATTTCCGACGAATTTCACGCCACGCTCGCGCGCAAGAAGATTCCGGTCCTGCAATGGCGCGTGCTCGCCTGCCTCTCCGACGGCTCGCTGCCGATGGGCGACCTGGGCCGCGTGATCCTCGCGAAGCAGCCCACGGTGAGCAAGCTGATCGACCGCATGGAGGCGGCGGGGCTGGTCGTGCGTCAGGAGGATCCGGCGAGCCGACGCCGCACGCTCGTCGCGCTCACGCCGCATGGCAGCGCGCTCGCTGCGGAACTGGTCGGGCTCGCGCTCGAGCACGAGGCCTCGGTGCTGCTGCCGTTTGCGCCCGAGACGGCGAAGATCTTCGTCGACGTTTTGCGGCAACTGATCGCGCAGCATTCGAAGTAGGGCGCGCGCCGCATCGGGCGCGCGGCCGAGGCTTATCGAGGCGTATCAGCGCGCATTAGAGGGCGTCAAAGCGCATCAAAGCGCGAGGCTGCCCGTGCTCGTGCCGCCGCAGACGTAAAGCGTCTGCCCCGTGACGAAGCCGTTTTCCGGCGCCGCGAAGAACATCGCGGCGCGCGCGATGTCGTCGGGCTGGCCGAGGCGCCCCACGGGAATGCCGGCCGCGATTTGTGCGACCTTCGGGCTGTCGGCGGGCACAATCTCGTGGAACATGTCGGTCTGGATCGGGCCGGGCGCGATGGCGTTCGCGGTGACGCCGAGCGGCCCGAGCTCGAGCGCCCAGGTGCGCACGAGGCCGAGCATGCCCGCCTTGGTCGCGGAGTAGGTGGTGCGCGTGGCGAGCCCGAGCGCCGCGCGCGACGAGATCAGCACGAGACGCCCGAAATGCTGTGCGCGCATCGCGCTCAGCATGGCCTGCGCGAGCGCGATGGGCGCGGCGAGATGCAGGTTCGTGAGCGCGAGCAGGTCCTCGTGCGCGACGTCGGGCAGGAGCGCCGGGCGGATCGTGCCGGCGTTGTGGATCAGTGTGGTGGGCGCGTGGCGCGCCGCGATTTCGGCAGCGGCTTCGCGCGTGGCTGCTGCGTCGCAGAGATCGACTTCGACGGTGTGAAGGCGCGCGTGTCCCGGCGCGTTCGCGCGCAGGTCGAGCGAGATCACTTCATAACCGGCCTCGAGCAGATGCTCGACGATCGCCCTGCCGATGCCGGCATTGCCGCCGGTGACGATGGCTGCACGGTTCATGGCGCTATCCTTGCTGAGAATGTTCGTCGTCATGTCAATCCTGGCGCTTTTTCATGGGGCGCGTGTCGATGCAGCGCGGCGTGCCGGGCAGCGTGCGCGCGAGGTCCTTGAGCGCGGCGCGCTGCACCTTCTGCGTGCCGGTCAGCGGCAACGCATCGACGAACGCGACATAGCCGGGCGCCTTGAAATAAGCGAGTTGCGCGAGGCAGAGCTGCACGAGCTCGGCGGCGCGCGCGGTGCGTTCGGCCTCGCTTAGCGGCTCGCGTGCGACGACACAGGCGAGCACTTCGTCGCCGCGCACCGCATCGGGCGCGGCCGCGACAGCCACGTCGGCCACGCACAGATGCTTGCGCAGCACGCTCTCGACCTCGACCGCCGAGATGTTCTCGCCGCTGCGGCGAATCACGTTCTTCTTGCGGTCGACGAAGTACATCTGGCCGTCGGCGTCCTGCTTGACGATGTCGCCGGTATGGAACCAGCCGCCTTCCCAGGCTGCCGCCGTTGCTTCGGCATCCTTGAGATATTCGCGAAAGAAGCCGCGGCGCGGATTGTCGCCGCGCGCACGCACGAGCAGTTCGCCAGGCTCGCCCACGGGGGCTGCCTGCCCATCGTCGCCGACGATGCACACCTCCAGCGCCGCTTCGGGCTTGCCGAAGCACGACCTGCCGATGTTGCGCGGCTCGCGGTTGGCGATCACCACGGCGCCTGCGCCGGTTTCGGTCATCGCCCACGCTTCGAGCAGCGCAATGCCGAAGCGCGTTTCGAACGGCGCGTGCAAGGTCTTGTCGACGCCCGCGCCAAAGCCGAAGCGCACGGCGTGCCCGCGGTCGCTCGTGCTTTCGGGCGCGCCGAGCAACATGGCCGGCATCACGCCGAGATAGTGAATCACGGTTGCGCGCGAGGCGCGCACGCTTTCCCACCAGCTACGCGGATGAAAGCGGTCGAGCGCGACGATGGCGCCGCCCGCGAGGATCATCGCCATGCTCGAGTACGCCATCGCATTCATGTGCGTCATCGGCAGCGGCGTGATGAGGCGCTCGACGCCGGGCCGCAACGTGCACAGCCCGCCGATGCGGTTGTACCAGAGGCCCGCGAGCAGGAAGTATTGGTTGGGCAGCACGCAGGCTTTCGGGCGGCCCGTCGTGCCCGAGGTGTAGAGCAGGGCGCATTCGGTATCGGCGTCGGGCGTGCGCGCGTGCGGTGCGGTGGCGGCGTGCGGAATCGCTTGCGTGTCTGCATCGGCGTTGGCGTCAGCTTCGCAGATCGCGACGCTGCGTTGTGTTGCTTGCGCCGCTGAGTGCAAATCGGCGTGACGCGCAGCGGGCGCAATCGCGAGATCGAGCTCGCTGTGGCCCGTGATGTATTCGAGCTCGGCGGCGCGCAGCTCGGTGGAGAGCGGCACGACAGAGACGCCGAGCGCGTTCAGCGCGAGCCAGTGCAGGAAGAACGCGGGGCGGTTCTCGAGCATCAGGCCCGCGCGATGGCCGGGTCCGAAGCCCGCTGCGCGATAGCGCGCGGCGAGTGTGTCCACGCGCGCGAGCGCCTCGCCATAGCGCAGCGTTTGCGCATCGATGCCGTAGATCTGCGCGGTCTGCGGCAGGACGACGAGGAAGTCGTGATCGGGATAGCGCGCGGCGCTTGCTGCAAAGGCCGCGTACACGGACGGGTAGGGCAACGGATCGTGCTGGCGTGGTTCGTGGTTCACCGCGTGCCTCACATGAAGAGCTGGACCGACGGCAGCGCCGCGTCGCAATTGAGCAGGTCGATGCGCTTTTCGCGGATGCGCAGCGTACCGTCTTCCTCGACGAGGTGATGGCGCACGACACCGGTGAAGACCAGTTGCTCGTCGCCGCGTACCTCGGCATAGAAGAACGGCGTGCGCGTGCGATAGCCAGCGGCGCCTGCGGACTCGATCTCGGGCCGTTGCAGCACGTGCTGGCAGCGGCTCTCGGGCTGCTGCGAGAAGGCGCGCGGCTGCTTCAGGCGCTCGATGCGCAGCTTGAGCAGCAGGCGGTCTTCGTACATCAGCGAGGCGTGATTGAGGCCGTCGCGTTGATCGGGCGCGAGCGGGATCCAGTAGAGGCCGTCTTCGGCGAACAGCTCGTACCACGCGTCGAGCTGCTTTTCGTCGATGAGGCGCGCCTCGCGGTAGACGAAGTCGATCAGCGTCTCGCGTTGTGCCGTGTCGGGCAGTGCAGCATCATGTGTAGCGGTCATCGCTGGGTTCCTCGGAATTATTGCGCCGCTTGCGGCGCCATGTAGCGCGCCCATGCACGGAACTGGTTGCGCATCGAGATCTCGCTCGTGCCGTTGACGGTGAGGTCCTGCGCTTCACCTTCGTTAGCGCGATAGTCGCGGTGCAGGCTCACCCATGCGTTGCCGTTCGCGGCGAGCCCTTCCTGGATCGCGCGGTAGGCGTGCAGGTCGTCGTGGCCCACCACCGACATCGGCGAGTTGATGAGGCGCGAATACGTGAGCGTGCGTTGCAGCAACGCGTCGGGCGCGCCCTTCAGGCGGAAGGTCCACGATTCGATCAGCGTCTTGTCCGGCGCGATGGGGCGCACTACGCGAATCGCCTGGATCGCGCCCTTGATCGTGAGGCTCGGGTAGTAGACGGTGTTGTGGCGCGCGGTGCCGAGCACCTGCTTCGCCTTCTCTTCGCCCCAGGCGGCCGCGAGCTTTTGCTCGTATTCGGGCAGCGCCGAATAGCTCGAATGGATCGAGAAGTTCACGCCTGTGTAGCTGTGCCCGTTCTCGAAGACGCGTACGCCCATGCCGTCGAAGAACGCGTAGTCGGAGACGAACGGCACGAACTGCTCGATCGCCATGGGTTTCGGTTCGTCGGCACTCTTGCCGTCCCAGAGCTTTTTCGCGGTGCCCGCCGACGACTCGTGCGCGACCATCGGATGCATCGTGTCATTGAGGTTCTCGACGAACATCTTCCAGTTGCAGTTGTGCACGTAGCGCAGGCAGCCGCCCGCGATCTCCAGCTCGCCTTCGGGCGAGCGGTCGGCCATGTTGTCGATGGAGGAGAGCGAAGCGCCGAAATACTCGCTGAACGACGGGCCCTCGTCGGACAGGCGCACGAACACGAAGCCGCGATACGTCTCTACGTTCGCGACCGCGGTGAGGCCTTGTCCCGAGGGGCATTCGCTCATGCGTGTGCCTTCGTAGCCGTTCTTCAGCGGAATCGCGAGCGGCTTGCCGTCGGTCTTGTAGGTCCACGCATGGTAAGGACAGCGGAAGAATTTTCCGGTGTTGCCATTGGGCGCGCTCACGAGCTTCGCGCCCTTGTGTGCGCAGCGGTTCTTCAGCACGCGCACGCTGCCGTCGGCCTGGCGCACCATCACGAGCGGCTCTTTGGCGATATCGACGGTGATGTAGTCGCCGGCGTTGGGCAGCTGGCTCGTGTGGCCGAGATAGACCCAGGTGCGGTGAAAGAGCCGCTCCATTTCGAGGTCGAACACTTCCTGATCCAGATACACGTCGCGATGAACCTGATCCGGCTCGACGAGCGCGGCAAGCGCTGCGGCGTCTTCGCGATAACGGGGCATGGTGGGCTCCTTGGCTGGGGCTTGGTGCGTTTGTGTGTTGTGGTGCGTGGTGTTGCGGGGCGTGCGCGCCTAGGCGTTGTGCCCGGGCGTCGCGCTTATGTGTCGCGCTTATGCGTCGATCACGAGGCGAGCCGCGCGGGCGCGCGACACGCAGATGTGCATCACCTTGCCCGAGCACTTTTCGGCAACGCTCAGGCAGTAATCGCGGTGGTCGACTTCGCCTTCGATCACGCCCACCTGGCAGACGCCGCATTCGCCGCGCTTGCAGTCGTAGAGCGGATCGAGGCCGGCGTCGAGCATCGCGTCGAGGATCGACTGCGCAGGCGCCACGGTGAGCGTCATGCCGCTCTGGCGTAACTCGACGTCGAACGCGGCGTCGCCGGCTTGGGGCGCGGCGGCGGCGAACAGCTCGGAGCGGATGCGCTCGCGCGGCCAGCCGCGTTCGGTGGCGCACGCGATGACCGCGTCGATCAGGCCTTGCGGGCCGCACACATAGAGCGGCTGGCCCGGCGTGAGCGTGGCGAACAGGCGCGCGAGGTCGAAGCGGTTGGCCTCGCTGGCTTCGTCGTCGCCATAGAGATGCAGGCGCTCGCTTGCGAGCGCGCGCAGTTCGTCGACGAAGGCCAGTTGCGAGATCGAGCGTCCCGTGTAGTGCAAGGCGTAGTGGCAGGCGCGCGCGGCGAGCGCGGCGGCCATCGAGGCGATCGGCGTGATGCCGATGCCGCCGGCGATCAGCACGGTGCCGGCGCTGGCGTTCTCATCCTTGTGCTCTTCGAGCGCGAAGGCGTTGACGGGTGGCGCGATGCGCAGCGTCTGGCCCGCACGAACCTGCGTGTGCATCCATAGCGAGCCGCCTGCGCCCGCGTCTTCGCGGCGCACCGCGATCAGGTAGCGATCGGGTGCGCGCTCGCACGCGCTGCACGCTTCGGCTGCGAGATTGACGAGCGAATACGCGCGCCACTCGTCGCCGCCTTCGCCCACTTGCACGCGGATATGCGCGCCCGCGGCGTAGCCGGGCAGCGCACGGCCGTCGGGCGCGCGCAGGCGGAATGCGGTGACGTGCGAGCTCAGCGGCTCTATGGCATCGACGATGACGTCGAAGGCATCGGTGACGCATGCGGCACTCATTTCGAGGCTCCTTGTGCGGCGGCGAGGCTGCGGGATGTCCGGGGTGTCATGCAATACGCCATGAGGTGTCTCCTGCGCGCTCACGAAGCCATGCGGTCGCAATGCGCGGCTCGCGTGGCGGTGTGGCGCTACCTGTTTCGATCTGCGGAATGGGCGCATCGCGAAGGCGAACTGCGCGTAAACCCTTTAGATTCGAAAATATGAAAATTCATGTGTTTTATTGGATAATGAAAAAAACCGGCTGTCAAGGCGGGCGCTCCCGAGGCGGGGAGCGTCGCTAGTCGTCGGACGCCATGGAGACGGCGGGAAATCGCGGAGGAGTCGAGGCAAGATGAACACGGACAGGACACGCGCGGCGGCATGCCGTGCGAGGAGGGAACATGCAATCTGATTTCGACGGCGCTGCCGTTGTCTGCGGGGTGGAGGTGCCGTACCGCCGCCAGGCGCCGGAGCACACGACGGGCGATCTGTTAGCCCAGGCGTTTGAGTTGGCGCTCGCGCAATCGGGGTTCGATGCGCGCGAGGTGGACGGCCTTGGCGTGGCGTCGTTCACGCTCGCACCGGATCACGCGATCGACATGGCCTGGCGGCTGGGCATCAGCCCGCGCTGGTGCATGGACGACTGCCACGGCGGCGCGAGCGCGATCAACATGCTGCAACACGCGATGCGCGCGGTGCAGCACGGCGATGCCTCGGTGATCGTGCTGCTTTCCGGCGACCGCTTCGAGGCCGCCGATTTCCGGCAACTGGTCGAGCACTACAACCTCACGACGCGCACGTATCTGCGGCCGCTCGAGAACGGCGGACCGAACAGCCTCTTCGCGATGCTCACGCAGCGCCACGCGCGGCGCTACGGACTGGACGCTCGCGACTACGGCGCGTTGTGCGTGGCGCAGCGCGAGTGGGCCGCGCTCAATCCGGACGCGGTGTACCGCACGCCGCTCACGCTCGACGACTATCTCGCGGCGCCGCGTGTCGCCGATCCGCTCGGGCGCTTCGATTGCGTGCCCGTGGTGTGCGGCGCGAACGCCATCGTGGTGGCGCGCGCGGACCTCGCGAAAACGCGGGCCGGACAGGCCGGCGCGCCGCTCCACGTGCGCGCGCTGCAATGCCGCTACAACCCCGATCATCAGGCGGGCGACGGTCTGGAGACCGGCCTCGCCGCGCTCGCCGACGCGCTCTGGACCCAGGCCGGGGCCAAGCCCGCCGACATCGACGTGATCTCGGTCTACGACGACTACCCGGTGATGACGCTGATCCAGCTCGCCGATCTCGGCTTCGCGCCCGATGGCGACTTGCGCGCGCTGATTGCGCGCATCGCGTCGCGCGAGCTGCCGGTGAACACCTCGGGCGGACAGCTGTCGGCAGGGCAGGCGGGCGCGGCGGGCGGCATGCACGGGCTCGTCGAAGCGATCCGGCAACTGCGGGGCGAGGCGGGCGCGCGTCAGGTGCCTGATGCGCGGCTCGCGCTCGCGAGCGGCTACGGCATGGTGCAGTATCGCTACGGCATGTGCGCGAATGCCGTCGTGCTCGAAAGGAGGTCGGCATGAGCGAGACGATTCTGGCGATTCAGCGCTGCAATGCCTGCGGCGACGCCGTGTTTCCGGCGCGCTACCGGTGCCCGCGTTGCGGCGCGGCGGACTGGAAGCGCGAGCCCGCGGCCGGTGTCGCGGTGGAGGAAAGCACGGTGGTGCGGCATCGCGTGGGGGCGCAGGGCAGGGGCGACGTGTACCTCGCCAGCGTGCGTACGCAGGCCGGGCCGGTAGTGATCGCACGCAGCGACACGGCGCTGCGCGAGGGCGAAGCGGTGGCGCTCGTCATCGACGACGCCATGCGGGTGCGGGCGCGAGCACGCTAGACGGCCCGCCGGAGGCACGGCGGCGAGCAGGGCGCAGGCAGGAGCGGCGCGCGCCGCCTGCGTCGCCATGCGAAAATGGATGCTTCCCCGGCAGGACGCCAAGCGTCTTGCCGCCTTTCGTTTTCGCAACGATTGAACCGTATGACCGATCCAGCCGACGAAGCGCCGCAGCAACCCACGGCCTTCGAACTCGTCGGCGGCGAGGCGCGCGTGCGCGAGCTCGTCGACCGCTTCTATGACCTGATGGACCTCGAGTCCGAGTTTGCCGGCATCCGCGCGATGCACCCGCCGACGCTGGACGGCTCGCGCGACAAGCTGTTCTGGTTCCTGTGCGGCTGGCTCGGCGGGCCGGACCACTACATCGAGCGCTTCGGCCATCCGCGCCTGCGTGCGCGCCATCTGCCGTTTGCCATCGCCTCGTCCGAGCGCGATCAGTGGCTGCGCTGCATGGCCTGGGCGATGCAAGACGTCGGGTTGCCCGAGGCGCTGCGCGAGCGGTTGCTGCATTCGTTCTTCGATACCGCCGACTGGATGCGCAATCGTCCGGGCTGATGCCGGGATTCGAGAGCCGCTTGCCACGATTGCCACGACCGGACCGATTGGCCCGGTGAACGCACCGGTACAGTCCGACGGTGCCGCGCGCGCAGTCTGTATTTTGGGCCGATGCGCGAGTCGCCATAATGCAGGATTCGGCGCTACACCGAGGAGACAGACACCATGACGACACCCCCCACCCGCGCGCTCTTTCGCGAAGACGCCTATCTCGCGCAGTGCGACGCCACCGTGATCGCCGTCGGCGAGGACGGCGTGCGGCTCGACCAGACCGTGTTCTATCCGCTCGGTGGCGGCCAGGCCGGCGACACCGGCGCGCTCGTGCTCGCCGACGGCACGCGCATCGAGATCGCCGACACGCGCAAGGCCAGGTTCGAAGGCGCGACGCCCGACGACGCGCTGCACGTCCCCGCGCCGGGCCAGGAGGCGCTGCTCGCGCGCCTCGCCGCGGGAGAGCGCGTGCGCGCGGAGATCGACTGGGCCCGCCGTCACCGGCATATGCGCCTGCACACGGCGAGTCATCTGATGTGCGCGGTGCTGCCCTACGCGGTGGACGGCTGCAGCATCACGACGGACTACGCGCGTCTGGACTTTGCGACCGTCGAGCCGATCGAGCGCGAAATGGTCGAGGCGCGCCTTGCCGAGCTGGTGACGGGGGCGCATCCCGTCGCCACCGAATGGATCACCGACGAGGAAATGCAGCAGCGTCCCGAGCTCGTGCGCACGATGAGCGTGAAGCCGCCGATGGGACTCGGGCGCGTGCGTCTTTTGCGCATCGAGAACGTCGACTTGCAGCCGTGCGGCGGCACACACGTGCGCAACACCGGGGAGATCGGCCGGCTGCGCGTGGCGAAGCTCGAAAAGAAGAGTGCGCGCACGCGCCGGCTCGTGCTGGAGCTGGCCGAATGAGCGCCGCGCCGGACACCGCTCGCGCTGACGAGGTGCTCGATCCGCGCGCGCGCGAGGTGCTCGACTTCTGGTTCGGCTTGCCCGGCTCGCAGGAGTACGGCCGCGAGCGCAAGATGTGGTTTCGCAAGGACGACGCGTTCGACGTGCATCTGCGCGAGCGCTTTGGCGCGCTGCTCGACGCCGCGTGCGCGAACGAACTCGACGCCTGGTGTGCAACGCCCGAAGGGGCGTTGGCTCTCGTGGTCGTGCTCGACCAGTTCTCGCGCAATTGCCATCGCGGCACGCCGCGCGCGTTTTCCCAGGACGGCAAGGCGCTCGGCATCGCCCGCGCGATGGTGGCGAGCGGCGCCGATTTGCGCCTGCCGAGCCTGCAGCATCGCGTGTTCGCGTATCTGCCGTTCGAGCATGCGGAATCGGCCGACGCGCAGCGCGAGTCCTTGCGGCTCTTCGGCGAGCTCGCGAAGGATCCCGAAGGTCAGGGGTACTACGATTACGCACGGCGCCACGCTGCAGTCATCGACCGCTTCGGGCGGTTCCCGCACCGCAATGCGCAGCTTGGCCGCCCGAGCAGCGACGCCGAAGCCGCGTTCCTGCGCGAGCCGGGCTCGTCGTTCTAGCGGGCTCGCCTGGACGCGCCGAGCGCTCCCTGGATGATTGGCCGGCGTTCGCCCGAGGATCGCCGGCGGATGGCTCAGCGCCCGCCGCTCACGTCGAGCAGGGCGCCCGTCACATACGATGCCGCATCGCTCAAGAGCCATACGATCGTTTGCGCCACTTCGTCGGCGCTGCCCGGCCGCCCGAGCGGCGTCTGCGCGCCGAGCACGGCCGCGCGTTCGGGCCGCCCGCCGCTCGCGTGAATCTCCGTGTCGATGAGGCCGGGCCGCACCGCATTCACGCGCACGCCTTGCGGGCCGAGCTCCTTGGCGAGACCGATCGTCATTGTGTCGATGGCGCCTTTGGAGGACGCATAGTCGACGTACTCGTTGGGCGAGCCGAGGCGCGCCGCCGCCGACGACACATTCACGATGGCGCCGCCATCGCCGCCGCGATCCTTCGACATGCGCCGCGCCGCTTCGCGCGCGCACAGGAAGGCGCCGTAGACGTTCACATCGAACATGCGTTTGAGTCGCGCGGCGTCCATGTCGGCGACTTGCGACGAAGGCGCGACGATGCCCGCGTTGTTCACGAGCGCATCAATGCGCCCGTACGCCGACTCGAGTGCGTCGAACATCGCGACCACGTCGGCTTCGCTCGCCACGTCGCCGCGCAGCACGCGTGCGTGGCCGCCCGCGCGGCCCACTTCGGCGGCGGTTTCCTCGGCGGCCGGTTCGTTGTGCTGATAATTCACGCCCACGGTCCAGCCGTGCGCGCCGAGCAGTCGCGCGCACGCGCGGCCGATGCCGCGGCTCGCGCCGGTGATGAGAACGACCTTGCCCATCTGTGTGTCACCTCCTGTCGATGCGACCTGGCGGTTCGGCTGGCGGCCGCGCCAAACTCAAACGCTCTCGCGCAGCTCGGCCCACTTGTCCTTGGCGGGCGCGTGGTAGTGCTTGAGCTTGCCGATCAGCGCGGCGGGATCGCTGTCGATCTGCAGCAGATCGAGATAGGTCTGACGCATGAAGCCTTCGCGCACGGTGTGTTCGAGCAGCGCGATGAGCGGATCGTAGAAGCCGCCGATATTGAGCACGCCCACCGGCTTGCGGTGATAGCCGAGCTGCGCCCACGTGTAGACCTCGAACAGCTCTTCGAGCGTGCCCGCGCCGCCGGGCATTGCGACGAACCCATCGGAGAGATCGGCCATCATCTTCTTGCGGTGATGCATGTCGGGCACGACGTGCAGTTCCGTGAGACCGTCATGGCCCACTTCCTTATCCACCAGCAGCTCGGGAATGACACCGATCGCGCGGCCGCCATGCGCCATCACGGTGTCGGCGATCACGCCCATCAGGCCTACCTTGCCGCCGCCGTAGACGAGCGCGAGATTCGCATCGACTAGCGCGCGGCCGAACGCCTGCGCCGCCTCGTCATAGATCGGTCTGGCTCCCATCGAGGAGCCGCAATACACGCAGACTGCTTTCATTCGCGTCAATCCTTGTTGTCCTTTGCGCTTACGCCCCCCGTCGTGCCCTCGCGCGGCGGCAGGTAATCGTAGAACTCGCGCTTGGGCAGCTTGCCCGAGACGAGGTCGTCGAAGAGTTGCCGCGCGCGGCCACGCAGATAAGGCGCCATCAGCGAGACGATCTGCACGCTCACCTGATGCAGCTCGTCGCGAATCGCTTCCTGGTCGTTGTACTTGCGGGGGTTCATCACGAACTGGTACGAGAGCCAGTACGTGGCGATCACGCCGATATTGGTCGAGATCACGTCGATCTCGGCGGGCGTGGCGACCATCTCGCCGTCTTCCACGAGCTGCTCGCAGAACTGCTTCGCGAAGTGCACCTTGTGGCTGATGATCTGCTTGAAGTGCATCTCGAGCGTGCGGTTGCGCGCGAGCAAATCGTTCAGGTCGCGGTAGAGGAAGCGGTAGCGCCACGTGAAGTCGACCATGTACTGCAGATACGCCCACATCTCGTCGATGGTGGCGCGATGGTCGTCCGGGAAGCGCAGACGCTTTTCGATCTCCTGCTCGAACTGGCTGAAGATGCTGTTGATGATGTCGTCTTTGTTGCGGAAGTGGTAGTACAGGTTGCCTGGACTGATC
>DATEJU010000046.1:0-10205 GCA_035277805.1 Paraburkholderia sp.
GGCAGCGTCGTCGGCACGTTATCCGGGCCAACGAAGGTAAACGAGGCGGCCTTGATCGTGTATGCGCCCGGACAATGGAAGGTGATGTTGCCGCCCTCCAGGACCACCGAGGCCCCGCCACAGTTGAGCGTGATCTTCGACTTCGCCGATACCTGGACATCCTCACTTTCGCTTGCAACGCGCACCTGCTTCTGTGCGAACAGATCCATGCCGTCCGTGAGCGCCGAGGCCGTGAACTTGCCCTTCGCAGCGGTGAGGTCGATGCCGAGCTTGTGCGCGCAAAGCGAGATCATCCCGCCCACCGCCATGCGCAGGCGCTTGACGATGCTCACGTCCATGCTCTGGCCAGCGGTGACAATCACGTTCTCGCCCGCCGAGTGCTGCACCGATTTCGGCGTCACGAACGCCATGCCGCCGGGGGCGCTCGCAAGCAGCCCCGCGTCGCGAAGCTGGTTCAGCGCGTCGAGCAGCGCCGACTGCGTGGCGCGGTCGGCGGGATCGGCCCCGGCCTGCGACGTTGCTGCTGCGAGATCCGTGACGTGCTGCAGCGCGGCCCGGAGTTGCGCGACGGCAGCAGGCATGTCCAGATGCGGGGTGTCCGGCCCGGCGGCCGCATCCGCCGAAAAGAACAGCCCCTTCTCCGCACGCGTCGTGCCCCACGATTTCGTGGTATTTTCAAAGCCCTCCCCGCGCGGGAGCTTCTTGCTGTTGAGCAGGTAGCCCTGGTTGAAGGCCGTTTGGCTGTACACGGTCGCGATGCGGGCGCTCTCCTTCTCGCGAAGGTCATTGAAAACGATCTCCGCACCCAGCAGCGGCGAGCGCCAGATGGCATAGCTGAACAACCGGTCCGTGCCTCGCACCAGATCCTGATGCGCATGATCGTGCAGGGCGCCGCTGATGTGCAGGCGATCCACGTCGTGGTTTTCGCCGTCGAGCAGCACCTCCGTGCCCGGCAGCAGGGGCGAGTGCAGGCCCCCGTGGTACGACGATGACACACGCACCAGGCGCAGCATCAGCACCTTGTTGTCGTGGTTGCCCGAGCCCTGCAGAAACTTCGGCAGAACGGGGTAACGCCCATGCTCGTCGAGGTACGCATAGGGCGCGGTACCCATGGTCGCGACAACGCCAACGACGGGGCCTGACAGAAAACGCCAATGCCGCCCATCGTCAAACTTCGGCCGGTACGCCAGATGCGCGGGCATCGCCTTGAAGCGCGTATAGACCGGCTTCGTGTGGCTGCCCTTCATTTTGAACGACGTGACCACGAAGCCGTATTCGGCGACGGCCAGCTTCGTGTTGGTGAGCTTGATGACCACGCCCGTAGCGATGCCCGTGGCGTCGGTCTTGCCCGCCAGGGTCACCTGGCGCGCGATCTGCTCGTCGCGCCGCGTCTCTGCGAAGGCCTCGCCCTGCGCCGGCGTCAGATGGCCTTCCGCGCTGCGGCTGATCTGCCCGAACACCGAGCGGTCGTGCGCGTCGGCGGACACGGCTGCCAAGGCCCGCAGCGGGTCCTCCGGCGTGCGGTAGTTGCGCTCCCACAGCTCGATCGTCGCCGGCACCAGCGTGCGCTGCGCATGGACCGCCTGCACCGCCTCCTGCCAGTTGCCGTTCAGCCCCGAGGCGGACAGCAGCGGCACGTCGATCGAGCGGATATAGGCACGCGCACGGTTGGTGAACACGATGGTGTCGAGCTGGCCCTTATCGCCACGGCCCTGCTTATAAAACCAGAACACCCCGAGGCGGCGGCAGTGGCGCGCAATGAAGTTCCATAAAGATTCTTCATGCATGACCACCTGCTCCATCCTCTCCTGCAGTCCCTCGATATCAAACTCGACATCGAAGGCTTCGAAGTTTTTCCCGTCAACCAGCGCCTGCCTGATCAGTTCCTGCAGGGTGACGTCACGGAATACGTCGCTTTTGATGATCCGTTTGCACAAGGCCGCGAAGCGTGGCTCGATGCGCATCCGGTAAGTCGCCTCGTCGCGGCTCACGCGGATGCGCTTCCAGCCCGTCACCACGCCGTTGAAGGTAACCGCCGGGCGGTCCACGGGTTCGCTCCAGCTCGCCGAGGGGATCGCCGCCCGCTCGTCGACCTGCAGGCCCCCGCGCCATCCCACATACTCCTTGCCATCGATATCGAGTCGTGGCGACGTAACGGTCACGTCGACCCTGTAGTCCTTGCAGAACCCGCCGCTTGCCCTGAAGTCGTTCACGTCGAGATCGAGCTGCTTCCTGCCGATCCAGACTCTCGCGTGCTGGGTCAGGCGCGAGCCCGGACGCTCCAGCGTCTCGGTGAAATAATCCCTGGTGACCGCATTCATCTATGCGCTTTCCCTTCTGGTTTAAAAGAAGCAAGGCACAACGTTGTGCAGGCAACTTTATGCGAAGGGAGGATAAACGAGGGACATGATGGCCGCCGAACGGTTTGATCCGGAAGCTTCAGCGCCCTCAACGAAATTGCAGATGCCCTGAAGAATCGGACGTCTCTCATGGCCGTGTCCGGCTGTAACGCGATATAAAACTGTCCCTCGCATTCACCCATATTCATGCCGCATATCCATGCTCGGACTGTTCATGGGAAACGGCACGGATGGCATTGACGTCGGTGGCGAGATGGTGTTTGGAACCGGGTCGCGCTCGATCGGTGGGATTCGGGCCAGTTTTTCGCCCGCCCCTACCGCTCGAATCGACGAAGAGTCGACGACCACGAGAGAGACGTCGATCTTGTCCGCCGCGTGTAACTTCGAAAGCGGCACTGCGTGCAGTCGATCCCATGCACTCGCTTGTTGCCAATCGCGCAGCCTGCGCCAGCAACTCACGCCCGAACCCCATCCCATTTCTGCGGGCGAGTCGCGCCATCGGATGCCGGTCTTCAGCACAAATTGCGCGAGCAGATTGGAGAGACCTCCGAGCTCTTCGTCATGCATCAGAGGTTGCGGATCCACTATATATCTCGCGCCGAGTACGCCACCGCGCACGAACTGAGTGAACGGATGCCGCACATGGCAGCCGATGAAAAGGATTCCAGATTATTTGTCGATGCGCGGGGAACGACGACACTTGCGAGCAGCGAAGGTATTGCTCGATGGGCTCGCGACGGTTGAGGCAGACCCGTCGGGCTCCGCTTAATCGCTCAGCGCATCGAGCCGCTCGACGATGTCGTCGAACGATGGCCGCATCTCCACGTGCTCGCCAAGGCAGTCGGCAATCAGCGCGTCGAAGCCGACGGCGCGATCGTCCGCTTCTCCGGCCACGCGTTGCGCGAGCTCTTCGAGCAGGCAACCGAACGCGCGCACCTCGATGCGCTCGAGCGCCTGCGCCCGTGTGCGATCGGCGACATCATGCAGCGACGCCGCGCCGAAGTCGCCGAGCAGTACGTGTCCCGCGCCGTCATGCAGGATGTTGTGTGCGTAAAGATCGCCGTGCATGATCCCGCGCCGATGCAGATGCCGCGCCGCCGACGCCATCCCTCGCGCGATCCGCAATGCGACTGGCCGATCGAAGCACATGTCGTCTGCATACACGTCGCGCGTACACGAGTCCAGGCTCGGCGGCCCCGCGAGATTGCGGAACGACGGATCGATCAGCGCCATCACGAGGCCATGCTCGTCGAGCGGATGGCCCGTGATCTTGCCGAGCACCGGGATCAGATTCGGATGCGCGCCGGCTTGCAGGCAAGCGGCCATTTCGAGGTCCGGCAAGCCGTCGCTCGTCACCGCGCCCTTGAACAGCTTCACGGCGACCGCCTCGACCGGATGCCCGTCGCGCAACAGGCGCGTCGCGCGATGAATCACGCCGGATGCGCCCTCGCCCAGCGTCTGCCCGAGCGCGAGCGTATGCCAGTCGATATCGGGCACCGGCGCCTCGGCCAATGCCGTTTGCTCGCGCATCGCGTTCAACGGATTGCCGGCGTAGGCGAGCCACGCGAGCCGCGGCAGGCGCAGCAGCCACTCGGGCAAGGTGTCGAGACGGTTCGCGGAGATGCGCAGCAGCTCGAGGCGGTTCAACGCGGCCATCGTCTCAGGCAGCGCGCGTAGCCGGTTGCCCGCGAGCATCAGCTTCTGCAGATTCGAACGCTCGCCGATCTGCGCCGGCAGCGTTTCGACGGCGTTGTCGGTCAGAATCAGCCAGCGCAATTGCGGCGGCAGCGCGCGCGCCGGCACGTGCCGGATCCGGTTCGCCTTGAAGCCGACCATGCTCAGCGATGCACAGTCGCCCAGCACGGCCGGCAACTCGGTGAACGGGTTGTTCGAAGCGAACAGGATGCGCAGTTTGCGCAGCCTCGGCAAATCGTCGGGCAGCGCGGTGAGCGCATTGCCGGAGAGGTCGAGCGCTTCGAGTGTGTCGGCGAGCTCGAAGATCTCGCGCGGAAATTCGGTCAGTCCGCAGGCGAGCTTGAGCTGTCGTGCGCCGGCAAGCTGGCCGTCGCGCAATTGTTCGAGGGTGGAGATCTTCACGCGTGGAGGGATCGAGCCATGACAAGGAATTCGTAAACGCGCCGGCGCGCAGCAACGTGGCGCCGACCGTGCGCCATTCTAACGGGTGTAACGGGTGGCGCCCGATGCGCCATCGCTATTGCACCAACGCTACTGCGCCAGCTCGAGGTCCTTGATGACGGCGGCAAGAAAGCGTGCGGCCTCCCCGCCCGTGACCACGCGATGGTCGAATGTCAGGCTCAGCGGCAAGATCCTGTGCACGGCGGGCGCGCCCTCATGCGCCACCACCTGATCGTGGATGCGCCCTGCGCCAAGAATCGCGACCGTGGGCGGCATCACCACGGGCGCCGCGTATTTGCCGGCAATCATGCCGAAGTTCGATAACGTGATCGTGTTGCCGCGCATCTCTTCCGGTGGAATCTTGCGGGCGCGAACGTCGGCGCGCATGCGGTCGAGCCCGGCGCGCAGCCCGGCCGAATCGCGATGCGCGACGTCGCGCAGCACCGGCACGAACAAACCCTCCGGCAGATCGACGGCAATGCCCAGATCGATTTTCGCGAGCACGTGACGTCGCGCCATCTTCGCGTCGAACCACGCGTTCAGACCCGGCTCCGCGCGGCATCCGGCCACCAGCGCGCGCACCAGACGGATCGTCACGTCGGTATGGGGCGGCCACGCGTGAATGTCCGCATCGTCGATGACGGTTGCGGCCGCCACTTCGTTCTGGGCGCGCGCCATGTTTTGCGCCATCGCGCGCCGCACGCCGCGCAGCACTTCGGGCGGTCCGAGCTCGGCGAGCAGCCTGGCCGCGCGTTGCACGTCGGCGGCCGTGATGACGCCCTCCGGCCCGGAAGGCGTCACCATCGCGAGATCGATGTCGAGCTTGCGCGCGAGCGCGCGTACCGCGGGCATCGCCTTGATGGCGCCGTGTCCCGCGCCCGCGCCGCTGCCGAGCGCGGCAGGCGCCTCCTCCTGCACCACTTGCTTGCCCACTTCCATGTGGCCGACCACGGTGCCCGCATCGGCATCTTCCGCACCTTCGCCTTCGAACGCGGCCAGCGGCGCCCCCAGATGCACGATGTCGCCGGGCTTGCCGAACAGCTTCGCGATGCGGCCCGATTGCGGCGAGGGAATCTCGACGATCGCCTTGGCCGTTTCCACCGACACGAGCGGCTGATCCGCGCGAATTTCGTCGCCGCTCTTGACGTGCCATGCGACGATTTCCGCTTCCTGGAGGCCTTCGCCCAGATCGGGCAGCTTGAAGATTTTCATGGTTTCACTGCGCCTCCAGCGCTTGCCGGACTGCGGCGACAATGCGCGTCGTGCCGGGCATGTAGTGACTTTCGAGCCGGTAGAGCGGGACCACCACGTCATAGCCCGTCACGCGCTGCACCGGCGCCAGCAGCGAATAAAGGCCGCGCTCCGCGATCCCGGCCGCAATCTCCGCGCCCACGCCGCCCGTGCGCGATCCTTCGTGCACGATCACGCAGCGCCCCGTTTTGGCCACCGAGGCCAGAATCGTGTCCATGTCGAGCGGCTTGAGCGTGGCCACGTCGATCACCTCCGCGCTCACGCCCTCGAGCGCCAGCAGATCGGCGGCGGCCAGCGCCTCCTGGAGTGCGCCGCCCCAGCTCACGAGCGTCACGTCCGCGCCATCGCGCAGCACGTAGCAGCAGTCGAGCGGCAGCGCTTCGCCGTTGTCCTCCACGGACTGCCTGAAGAGGCGATAGAGGCGCGTAGGCTCGAAAAAGATCACCGGGTCCGGGTCGCGAATGGCCGCCAGCAGCAGCCCATAGGCGCGCGCCGGCGACGACGGCGTCACGACACGCAGCCCCGGTATGTGCGCAAACAACGCTTCAGGGCTTTCGGAGTGATGCTCGGGCGCATGGATGCCCGCGCCACTCGGCGACCTCACCACGAGCGGACACGTGAGTCTGCCGCGCGTCCTGTGCCGCAGCCGCGAAGCATGGTTCAGCAAGTGGTCGATGGCCGGGTAAATGAAGCCGCTGAACTGAATCTCCGCGACGGGCTTCAGGCCCATCGCGGCCATGCCGACCGCTGCGCCGCCGATCGCCGTTTCCGCGAGCGGCGTATCGATCACCCGCTGCGCGCCAAAGCGCGCCTGCAAGCCCGCCGTCGTGCGAAACACGCCGCCGTTCACGCCGATATCCTCGCCGAGCAGCACGACGTCGGGGTCGTGCTCGAGCGCCCAGGCGAGCGCGAGATTGATCGCCTCGACCATGTTCAAGTCAGCCATGGCCGTTCTCCGCAATCAACGCAAAGTGCTGCGCCATCGCCAGTTGCTCGCGCATGGCGAGCGGCAGGGTCGCGAAGAGATGATCGAACATCGACGCCACATCGGGCGGCGCGACCGCGAGATACGCCTCGACCGCCTGCTCGACCTGCGCATGGCACGCCTTGCCGAGCTGCTCGTCCTGCGCCTTGTCCAGCACGTTCGCGCGCATCAGGTAAGCGCGCAGGCGGCGCAGCGGCTCGTATTCCCACTGCTGGCTGAGCACCTCGGCGTCGCGATAGCGCGTGGCGTCGTCGGCAGTCGTGTGGTCGCCGAGACGATAGCTGAGCGCTTCGATCAACGTGGGCCCCTCGCCGCGCCGGGCCTTCGCGAGCGCCGCGGCGACCACCTGGTGCATGGCGATCACGTCGTTGCCATCGACCTGCACGCCATCGATGCCCGCCGCGATCGCTTTTTGCGCGAGCGTTTGCGCCGCGCTCTGCTGGCTGCGCGGCAGCGAAATCGCCCATTGATTGTTGTTGATGACGAGCACGAGCGGCGCCTGCCATGCGCCGGCGAAGTTCATCGCCTCGTAGAAGTCGCCCTTGGAAGTCGCGCCATCGCCGAAAATCGCCACCGCGACGCGCGGCTCCCGCCGCAGCAGGAACGCATAGGCGGCGCCGGCCGCATGGCAGACCTGCGTACCGATCGGCACGCAGTTCGGAAAGTCGGATCGCGGCACGCTGAAGTCGCTGCCGCGCTCGTCGCCGCCCCAGTAGAGCAGGCTTTCCGTCATCGTGACGCCGCGCAGCAATTGCGCCGCGTGGTCGCGATAGGAGGGAAACAACACGTCTTCGGGCCGCATCGCGCTGGCCACGCCCACGCCGATCGCCTCCTGGCCCACCGACGATGCAAAGGTGCCGAGCTGGCCCGTACGTTGCAGCGCAACCGCTTTGGTGTCGAACGCCCGCGTCAGCACCATCGCGCGATACAGGGGCAAGAGCGCTGCGGGGTCGCTCGCGAAGGACGGCAGCGGATGAATGGGCTCGCCGTCGGGGCCGAGGTACTGCGTGTAGCCGATTTGAAAACTGGCAGCCGTGGTCATGACGGCCTCCTTGGTGTTTTCAAATATCGTAGGACTTCTCGCGCGTGAATGGGTGGCGGTTTTCCCTACGCAGCGCTAAAGACCACGGCACCCTGATTGGCGACTTGTGTGAATGCGCGCACGAAGCGGTAAGTCTGCCCGCCAATGGTGAGTTCGTTGAACCCGGACTGGGTGACGCCCAGCACGGCGCTCGCCATGGCGTTTCGAATCGCCCCGTGACGCGTCCAGCCTTCCTCCGGTTCGCTCGCGTCGCCGAGAAATATGTCGCTGCTCTCCGCGTGGCTGCGAACCAGAATCAGGCTCTGCCCCTTGTCCAGCAGCAGTTCGAGATATTCAGCGAGGGTAGCCAGCGCCTCGGCATCGGCATTGTGAGGCTCACGAGAGATTGAAGTCATAGGGGCACCTGCGCTGATTGGCAAGACTGTTTGCACGACGCTTTATATCCTACACGTCCGTGATGCAGTTGCGCGCGGAGATGTAGCGCAACCATGTAGCGCGCCGAGGTCGTTTTCCACGCCGAAACCCGATTCGCGCACGATGTGCCATTTCGCTGCAGCAGGCGTACCATCAACGCTTACCCCGCGACAAAAGTCGCTTGAGCAAAGGGGGGCCAACATGAGACGTCTTTACTTCCTGGCACCTGACATCCCCACCGCCAGGGCCGTCGTGGACGACCTGCTGCTGGCACGCGTCACGTGGCGGCATCTGCACGTTCTTGCGAACCATACGGTCCAACTCGATCAATTGCCCGGCGCCTCCTTGCTGCAAAGCAGCGACGTCGTGCACGCGCTCGAGCGCGGCGTGGCGCTAGGCGGCGCGGCCGGCGCCATTGTGGGTCTCGTGGCGCTGGTGTTTCCGCCCGCGGAACTCGTCATCGGCGGCGGGGCGGTGGTGGCGCTGACGTTGGCGGGCGCGGGCTTTGGCGCGTGGACGGCCGCCATGATCGGCGTGGACGAGCCCAATGCGCGGCTCGAACGCTTTCGCGAGGCCATCCGCGGCGGCCAGTTCCTGATCATGGCCGACGTGCCCGCCGCGCGCGAAGAGGAAATCGCGCAGGCGATCGCCAAGCACGTGCCACGGGCCGATCCGGAAGGCGCCGAGCCTACGACGCCGATTTTCCCGTGAGTGCGGGCACCGAAGGTTGAGTCAAATGTCGAAATACAGATAGAACTCCCACGGATGCGGGCGAATCCTGATCGCGTCGATCTCACGCTTGCGCTTGTACTCGAGCCACGTGTCGATCACGTCTTCGGTGAAGACATCGCCTCTGCGCAGGAACTCGTTGTCGCCCTCGAGCGCCTTGAGCGCTTCATCGAGCGACCCGGGCACCTGGCGCACATTCTTCGCTTTCTCGGGCGGCAGATCGTAGATGTTCACGTCGAGCGGGTCACCCGGGTCCGTCTTGTTTTCGATGCCGTCGAGCCCGGCCATCAGCATCGCCGCAAAGGCGAGGTACGCATTGGCCGACGGATCGGGACAGCGGAACTCCACGCGCCGCGCATTCGGCGAATCGGAGTACGTGGGAATCCGTGCGGCCGCCGAGCGATTGCGTTGTGACATCGCCAGATTCACCGGCGCCTCGTAGCCGGGCACGAGACGCTTATAGGAATTCGTGGTGGGTGCGCAAAACGCCATCAGCGCCGGCGCATGCTTGAGCAGGCCGCCGATGTACCAGCGGCACAGCGCCGACGTGAGCGCCCAGCCGTGTGCGTCGTAGAACAGATTCTCGTTGTCCTTCCAGAGGCTCTGGTGGCAGTGCATGCCGCTCGCGTTGTCGGCGAAAAGCGGCTTGGGCATGAAGGTCGCCACCTTGCCATGCTGGCGCGCCACGTTCTTGCAGATGTACTTGTAGATCATCACGTTGTCGGCCATGCGCGTGAGCGTGGAAAAGCGCATGTCGATTTCGTTCTGTCCCGCCGTCGCCACCTCGTGGTGATGCACTTCCACCTGCACCCCCGCCTGCAGCAGCAACAGCACGATCTCCGAGCGGATGTCCTGCAACGTGTCGTGCGGCGGCACCGGGAAATAGCCCTCCTTGAAGCGCGACTTGTAGCCGAGGTTGCCGCCGCCATACGCGCCTTCATCCCGGCCCGTATTCCAGTCCCCTTCGGCGGAATCGAGGTAGTAGTAGCCGCTGTGCGCGTCCTGGCCAAAACGGATCGAATCGAAGATGAAGAACTCGAGCTCGGGCCCGAAGTAACACGTCGTGGCAATGCCGGTCTGGCGCAGGTACGCCTCGGCCTTCTTCGCGATGTAGCGCGGATCGCGCGAATACGGCTGATGCAGCACGGGATCGACCACGTCGCAGATCAGCGAGAGCGTGGGCGTCTCGCTCACGGGGTCGATGAACGCGGTCGTGGGATCGGGCTTGAGCAGCATGTCGGATTCCTGAATTTCCTGAAACCCGCGAATCGACGAGCCGTCGAAGCCA
>DATEJU010000047.1:0-2649 GCA_035277805.1 Paraburkholderia sp.
TTTTTTTGCAGCCCAAAACCCAGGCCCACGCCAAGCGCACCGCTGAATGGAACAGGGCAGAAAGGTTACCGTTCATGCGGGGCGGCAACGGTGCGAATGGGGCACTGATCGCAACCGCTCGACCTCATGCGTCGCTGCGCATGCCGCTCAAGGAATGCCGCAACAAGCGCCCCAGGAAGCTCGACCGGGCCCTGCCAGGCCCTCAACGCGACGTGGGGCCGTCCGGCTGCACCGGACGGCCCCACGCTTTTGGCCACAGTCATGGCCACTGTGCGATGGCCTCTGCGGCCCGCTTACTTTAGCGGCTCGTCCGCCTCGGACTCCTGCGCCTTGGCGATGGCGTCGGCGGCTTCGCTCGCCGCGGCGGCCTCGTCCGGCGTCGTAGCGGCGCCCGCCTTGTTCGCCTTGGGCTGAGCCTCGCCGCGACGCTCCAGCACGGCGGCAAAGAAACCGTCCGTCGCGTGGCGGTGCGGCCACATCGACAGGTAATCGCCGGTATCCAGGCCCACGCGCTGGTCGGCCAGCGCCTCGCGTGCGCTCACCAGCACGAAATCGGGATGGGCTTCGAGGAACTGCTTCACGACCGCCTCGTTCTCGGCTTCGAGAATGCTGCAGGTCGCGTAGACGAGACGGCCGCCGCGCTTGAGCAGGCGC
Source organism: Paraburkholderia sp. (assembly GCA_035277805.1). Classification (GTDB taxonomy): domain Bacteria; phylum Pseudomonadota; class Gammaproteobacteria; order Burkholderiales; family Burkholderiaceae; genus Paraburkholderia. Next base: position 655 of record DATEJU010000047.1, read on the forward strand.
GCCGCGCTCGTGAGAATCGAAAGCTGCTTGGGCGCGAGCTCAGCGACCGACTCCGGCGTCTGGCGCCACTTGAGGTCAGGGTTGCGGCGCAAGGTGCCGAGGCCCGAGCACGGCGCATCCACCAGCACACGGTCGATCTTGCCGATCAGGCGCTTGATCTTGGCGTCGTGCTCGCTGTCGATCAGCACCGGATTCACGTTCGACAGGCCGCTGCGCGCGAGACGCGGTTTGAGCTTCGCGAGGCGTCGCTCGGACACGTCGAACGCATAGAGGCGACCCGTCGAGCGCATCATCGCGCCGAGCGCGAGCGTCTTGCCGCCCGCGCCCGCACAGAAGTCCACCACCATTTCGCCGCGGCGCGGCGCGACGAGCGAGCACAGCAGCTGGCTGCCCTCGTCCTGCACCTCGAACCAGCCGTCCTTGAACACGTCGAGCCTGGCGAGCGCGGGCTTGCCCGTCACGCGCACGCCGAACGGCGCGAACGGCGTCTCGCCGGCTTCGACGCCGGCCTCGGCCAGCGCGCGCAGCAGTTCGTCGCGGCTCGACTTGATCGGATTCGCACGTAAATCCAGCGGCGCCGGGTAGTTCAGCGCGGCGGCCAACTGCGCGAGCTCGGCGGCGTCGAAGCGCGTTTCCAGCGCCTTCACGATCCACTCGGGCAAATTCAATTGCACGCGCTGCGGCAAGCTCGCCGGATCGATTTTCGCGACGTGCTCGAGCCAGCTGGCCTCGGCGTCGGAGACGAACGGACGGATGGCCGAACGGCCAGCGGTGGCCATCAGGCCGAGCAGCGTGAGGCGCCGCGTCGGGCTGCCCGTGCCACTCTCGGCCAGGTGCGCGAATTCCATGCGCCGGCGCAGCACGGCGAACACCGCCTCGGCGATCACACCGCGCTCGGCATGGCCGAGCTTCGGATGCTCGCGGAAGAAGCGGCTTGTCACCGCGTCGGCGGGGCCCGTGAACTTGAGGACGTCGGCAAGCAACGTCTCGGTTTGTCCGATCAGAAAACCATGCAGCCTCATGCGCCCTCCCCGGCGGTCAATGCGTTTGCGCTTGTGTCGTTATCGGTATCGTCAAGGAAGAGCCACTGCGGCCCGGGCGGCGTGAGCGTCACGCGCTCGCCGTCGAGCGCGAGGCGCCCTTCGACGAACCAGCGCACCGCACGCGGATAAATCACGTGCTCGGTCTTGAGCACGCGCGCTGCGAGCGCCGCGGCATCGTCGCCCGTGCGCACGGGCACGACCGACTGCACGACGATTGGGCCATGATCGAGCGTCGGCGTGACAAAATGGACCGTGGCGCCATGCACGCGGCAGCCCGCCTCGATCGCCTTCTCGTGCGTCTTCAAGCCCGGGAAGCTCGGCAGCAGCGAGGGATGAATATTGAGCATGCGACCCGAATAATGCTGCACAAAGCCCTCGGTCAGCACGCGCATGAAGCCCGCGAGCACGACGAGGTCCGGCGCGTAGCCGTCGATCGCCTGAGCGAGCGCCGCGTCGAAGGCGGCGCGGTCCGGATACCGGCGGTGGTCGACGATCGCCGTGGCAATGCCGTTTGAAGCCGCGAACGCGAGGCCCGCGGCGTCGGGACGGTTGGCAATCACGGCGGCGACGCGCGCCGGCCAGGCCTCATGCGCGCAGGCGCGCACAATGGCCTCCATGTTGCTGCCCCGCCCGGAAATCAGAATGACGAGATTTTTCATCCGCGGATTTTATCATCGGGGAAGGCGTCCGACGCTCGGGCGGCGGCGATCGTCGTCCCGTGCGTTTATAATCTCCTGTTTAGTCGCGGCCGTGGCCGCATAACCGGTCTTGATCGGCGCGCATGGCCCGCGCGCACTTTTCCAGGTTCCCTCAGGTTCCTCCAGGTTCCGCTATATCGTGAGAGTCTTCCGCGGTCTTCCCAACGCCGAAAGTCGCGCGCCCTGCGCGCTCACCATCGGCAACTTCGACGGTGTCCACCGCGGGCATCAGGCGTTGCTCGCGCGCGTGCGCG
>DATEJU010000048.1:0-7598 GCA_035277805.1 Paraburkholderia sp.
CGAGTATTCGGACGCCAATATCGCGTTCCACCAGGCGATCGTCGAGCTTTCGAAGTCGCAGCTGATCCTCGATACGATCAAGAACATTTTCGTGCACGTGCGCGCGATCCGGCGCATGACGATCTCGCAGAGCGACCGCGCTTCGCGCTCGATCGTCGATCACCTGCGCATTATCGAAGCGCTCGAGAAGCGCGACACCGAGCTCGCCGAGCGGCTCGTGCGCCAGCATTCGCTCGATCTCGCGGCATACGTCGAGAAGCATTGCGACTTCCTCGACTGAGCGCGGCAGCGCCGTCATTCGCTTGAGAGGCGGGAGACCTTGGGGGTCTTCCGCCTTTTTGTTTGGGGCCCGGCAATCGACAAGCGGCAATCAAGGGAGGCGGGCAGGGGCGGCTGGCACGACTTTATGCGCATCAAGTCTGGGGGAGCATCCCGCACACCGAATCTGAAATATCTCACTGGTATCGACTCGGGGTTTTCCCTTCCCCGTGGCGTGGCAAAAGGACATAAATTCCTTCGAAGCCATATCGGATAAGGCTTCCAGCTTATTCGACCTGCATTTGCACGCGGTAAATCCCCTCTTGCTTCGTTGTGATATATCACATACTGTATTGGACAAGGACGCAGCAAGGCAGTAACCCGCGGACGCCCAGGCGCTCCCGCAGTCCACCGATTTTCGAAACTCGCCCGGCCAAGACTAACCAAGGGAGACATGACATGGGCAAGGCACTGGATGGGGTGCGCATTCTCGATTTCACGCACGTGCAGTCGGGTCCGACCTGCACGCAATTGCTGGCATGGTTCGGCGCCGACGTCATCAAGGTGGAGCGCGCCGGCGCCGGCGACATCACGCGCGAGCAGTTGCGCGACCTCCCCGACGCGGACAGCCTGTATTTCACGATGCTCAACGGCAACAAGCGCTCGCTCACGCTCGATACGAAGAATCCGCAGGGCAAGCGCGTGCTCGAACGGATGATTCGCGACTGCGACGTGCTCGTCGAAAACTTCGCGCCCGGCGCGCTGGAGCGCATGGGCTTTAGCTGGGAGCACATCCAGTCGCTCAATCCGCGCATGATCGTCGCTTCGGTGAAGGGCTTTGGCCCTGGCCCCTATGAGGACTGCAAGGTCTACGAGAACGTCGCGCAATGCGTGGGCGGCGCCGCCTCCACCACGGGCTTCGACGACGGCCCGCCGGTCGTTTCCGGCGCGCAGATCGGCGACAGCGGCACGGGCCTGCATCTCGCGCTCGGCATCGTCACGGCGCTGTATCAGCGCACGCACACCGGGCGTGGCCAGAAGGTGCTGGCGGCGATGCAGGACGGCGTGCTCAACCTGTGCCGCGTGAAGTTGCGCGACCAGCAGCGGCTCGACCGCACCGGCGTCATGAAGGAGTATCCGCAATACCCGAACGAAGGCTTCGGCGATGCCGTGCCGCGCGCGGGCAACGCCTCGGGCGGCGGCCAGCCAGGCTGGATTCTCAAGTGCAAGGGCTGGGAGACCGATCCGAACGCGTACATCTATTTCATCGCGCAGGCGCCCGTGTGGGACCGCATCTGCAAGCTGATCGGCCGCGAGGAATGGATCGACGACCCGCTCTACGCCACGCCCAATGCGCGCCTGCCGCACCTCAAGGAGATCTTCGCCGAGATCGAGCACTGGACCATGCATCGCACCAAGTTCGAAGTGATGGCCGTGCTCAATCGCCAGCACATTCCGTGCGGTCCGATTCTCTCGATGAAGGAGATTGCCGCCGACGAATCGCTGCGCGCAACCGGCACCATCGTCGAGGTCGATCATCCGGTGCGTGGCAAGTACCTCACGGTCGGCAATCCGATCAAGCTCTCGGACAGTCCCACCGAAGTCACGCGCTCGCCGCTTCTGGGCGAGCACACAGACGAAGTGCTCGCCGAATTCGGCTATAGCGCGACGGATATCCGTTCGCTGCGTGCTTCGGGTGCGATCTGAACGGCGCTGCGAGTGGCCGCGCGCAGCAGCAGGGCAAAGCGGCAGGCAAGGATCGATGCGGGCGCAACGATGCGCCCGTGCCCATGAACGAGTGAATCTTTGAACCGATGGACCGCGCGGCACAGGCGTGCCGCGCGCCACGCGAACGATGGAGCGAAGCATGGACACATGGATGCGCTTGATGGCGAACGACGGCAGTATCGTGTTCGGCCGCGTAGAAGACGGTTATCTGCACGAATACGAAGGGCTCGATCAACCGGTACCCACGGGCGCGGTGCTCTCGATGCGCACGCTCGCGCCGCTTGCGCCGTGCGCGCCGGGCAAGGTGGTGGCGCTCTGGAACAACTTTCATGCGCTTGCTTTAAAGCTCGAAAAGCCGGTTCCCGAGCATCCTCTCTTTCTGATCAAGCCGGCGGAATCGGTGATCGGTTCGGGGGTGCCGATTCGGCGCCCCGCGCACTATGCGGGAAAAATCGTCTTCGAAGGCGAGCTTGGCATCGTGATCGGCAAGCGTTGCCGCAATGCGAGTCTCGCTGAGGCCGAGGACGCGATTTTCGGCTACACGATCGTCAACGACGTGACTGCCGCGGGCCTGCTCGCCGAAAATCCGCACTTCCCGCAATGGTGCCGCGCCAAAGGTTTCGATACCTTCTGTTGTCTGGGGCCGGCCATCGTCTCGGGCTTCGACTGGCGCAGCGCGCGCGTCGTGACGCGGCTGGACGGCGTGGAGCGGCAGAACTATCCGCTCGACGACATGGTGTTTACGCCGGCGCAGCAAGTGAGCCTGATTTCGCAGGACCTCACGCTCGAGCCGGGTGATGTGATCGCGTGCGGGACGTCGCTGGGTGTGGGCTCGATCGGCGATGGCGCGACGGTCGAGGTCTCCATCGAAGGCATCGGCGCGCTGGCGAACGCGCTGGGCTCGCGATTGGGCGACGCGCAGCAGGACGCCGCGGGCATGGGCCGCGAGCCGCAGTCGGCCACAGTCGCGTAGCAGGCAGACGAGTGGAAGCGGGGCGCGATGCACGGCGTGATGTATGACGTGATGCATCGCGCCGCGAGAAGATTAAGGGCGCAAATGCGGTAGGCGCCGCGGCAGGCATTCGAAGCCCGAACTAAGGACGTGCGTGCCATGAGCACCGCGCGCGAGGAGGAGAGATGCCGGAGCAACTGGCTGGCGATGTGGCATGGCTGGGTGGCGGCCTGCTGTTCGCGTGGCTTGTGTGTGCACTTGCACAATTGTCGGCGCTCGCGCCGGCATGGGCGCGTCGCGCGCCGGAGCGCGCGAAGCCGCGCTGCAAGCGCACGCGCGAGGCGAAGCCGCGGGCACGCATCGCGCTCGCCATTTCGTTCGCACTGCTATTGACCGTGCCGCCGGGATTGCTGGCGGCGCTCGTCGCCCATTTGCCCGATGCGGTTGCCGCTGCGGAATGCGGTGCGCTTGCAGGGTTGTGGCTGGGCGCACGGCACGACCTCGCCAGGCGTGCCCGGGCGACTGCCGCTGCGGGCTGCGTGGTGGGCGCGGTATCCATCTGCGTCGGCTTCACCGGTTTTCTGCTGCTGCCCGCGCTGTCGGCATCCGGGCGCGCTGCGCTCTACGTCACGGCGACGCTCGGTGCGGTGCTCACAGGCGCCGCTGCGAATGCGCTCTTAGGCGGCGCACGCATGAGCGAGCGCAACCGCTTGCCGTTCCGGCACGGCGATCGTGTGGTGCATGCCATGGCGTTCGCTTTGTTTGCGATATTGGGCTACGGCTTTGCGGCGGTGCGCATCCTGGCCTTCGCCGAATTCGGGCTCTCTGTTCTGGTGGCCGCCTGCGTGCTTGCTGTCGCGCTCGGCGTGCGTCTCATGGGCGGCGCGCGCCGCCCGGCCGCCCCGCGCCCGGGCACCGTGCGCGCGTCTGCTGTTGCGCCGGCCTATGTGCTTTCGCAGATCGCCGCATCAAAGCCGCCTGCGCGAACGCACTTCGCGGGCGTGCCGCGCGACTGGCTTTTTGCGCCGTGCGGCCACCGCGCGCTCGAACCGATGGGCTTCGATACATGGCTCGCGGACTGCGAGCCGCTCTATGAAGCGCCGCGCGCGTCACATCATGTCTCGCAGGACCGGCCGCGCCGAAAGCGCAATCGCAGCCGCCATGGCGCGCTCAGGCAGCGCCAGGGGCCGCACTGAAGCCGCACATTCAATTATTCGGGGAAGGACATTGAATCGATTCGCGCCCCTGCGCAGCACCGCTCGGCGGCGAAGGGTGCGAATGATTAGCTGTGCATGATGGATTCGAGTCGAACTATTGAGTGTTATTTATGGAGCGACGACTCTGACACGCGTGTGATGTTTTCGATGAGCTGCTCGCCTTCCTCGAGAAGGAAGCGCTTGAACGCAAGCGCGACGGGCGGCAGGCGCTTGTTCTTGCGGTGCACGAGGTACCAGTTGAGCATGACCGGAAAGCCTTCTACGTCGAGCACGGTGAGGTGTCCCACCTGCAATTCGAGGCTGATGGTATGCGCCGAGAGAAACGCGATGCCCATGCCCGCGATCACGGCTTGCTTGATCGTTTCGGTGCTCTGGATCTCCATCGCGATCTTCAGGTTCGTGATCTTGCCCGCGAAACCTTCCTCCATCGAATTCCACGTGTCAGAGCCGCGCTCGCGCACGATGAACGCTTCGTTCGCGAGTGTGCTGAGCTTGATGCCGCGCTTGTGCGCAAGCGGGTGCGTGGGCGCCGCCACGATCACGTAGGGGTGAGGGGCGAACGCTTCGTTGATGGCGTCGGTGGCGTGCGGCGGACGCACCATGACCGCGAGATCGGTCTGGTTGGTCGCGAGCTGTTGCAGCAATTGCTCGCGATTGTGCACGGAAAGATTGAGTTGCACGCCCTTGTAGCGGCGCGTGAATTCGGCGAGCAGACGCGGAAAGAAGTAATCGCCCGCGCTGATGACGGCGACGTTGAGCTTGCCGCCGGAGACGCCCTTCAACTGGCTCATGGCCTCGTCGACTTCATGAAACTGCTGAATGATCGCCCGACTGTAGTGCAGCATCTCGGTGCCGGCGGGCGTGAGATAGATCTTCTTGCCGAGCTGCTCGAAGAGCGGCAAGCCAGCGTGGTCTTCGAGCTGCCGGACCTGGGTAGAGACGGCCGGCTGCGTGAGATGAAGCTCTTCCGCGGCACGCGAAAAACTGAGGTGGCGCGCCACGGTCTCGAAGACTTTCAACTGGCGCAGCGTGGCATTTCGCATGGTCATGGCCGATCCATAAAGGATACTGAATCAACATAATAACAAACTTTAATTATTCGTAATCGAGTAATCACCCTAGCATGAGTTGAAAGGAGTCCGAATGCCATGCTCCAGCGTGCGGGTTAACGCCTGGAAAGGCGTTTTTCAGCGGGAAAACCCGTATAAAAAGGCTTGGCAGAAGGGCTTCTCAGGCACTTTATGAATTCGTCGAATGAGAGGGGAATTACGAATTTCCATTCGAATTTTCGTGTGCCGAATCGAATAAGAATGAGCAGTAAAGAAGGGCGGACTCAAGACTATAAGTCGATATCTATGCAAGCCGGGAAAGCGGCTGCAATCCGTGAATGGATAGTGGAGACAACCGAGATGAATGCAATCAGTCAGAGGAGCGAGGGCGGCCCGTTCTGGACGAGCCGTTGGGGTCAACTGGTGGTGGGCATGCTATGCATGGCGCTGGTTGCCAATCTGCAGTACGCGTGGACGCTCTTCGTCGCGCCCATGAACGCACGTCATCACTGGGGAGAAGCTTCCATCCAGCTGGCGTTCTCGATCTTCATCCTCACTGAAACCTGGCTCGTGCCGATCGAGGGCTGGCTCGTCGACAAGTTCGGCCCGCGTCCGGTCGTCATGGGCGGCGCCGTGTGTGCGGGCCTCGCATGGGTGCTCTACTCGTATGCCACGACGCTGCCGATGCTCTACGCGGGGTCGGTGCTCGCGGGCCTGGGCGCGGGCGGCGTGTACGGCACCTGCGTGGGCAATGCGCTCAAGTGGTTCCCGGACCGTCGCGGCCTCGCGGCGGGTCTCACGGCAGCGGGCTTTGGCGCGGGTGCCGCCGTCACCGTGATTCCGATTGCGAACATGATCACGCGCTCGGGCTACGAGCACACGTTCTTCTTCTTCGGCGTCTTCCAGGGCGTGGCGATCCTCCTGCTCGCGTTCCTGCTCGTGAAGCCTGTGCCGCGCGCCGCGATGGCAGCGGGCCGCCGACTCGTCACGCGCGTCGACTACACGCCGGGGCAGATGGTCAAGCAACCGGTGTTCTGGGTCATCTATATCGCGTTCGTCGCCGTGGCCGCTGGCGGCCTGATGGCAACCGCGCAAATCGGTCCGATCGCGAAGGACTGGGGCCTCGCACGCATGCCGATGACGGTGTTCGGCGCGACGCTGCCGCTGCTCACCCTCACGCTGTCGATCGACAACATCTGCAATGGCTTCACGCGTCCGCTGTGCGGCTTCATCTCGGACAAGATCGGCCGTGAAAACACGATGTTCGCGATCTTCATCGGCGAAGGTCTCGCGCTGCTGGGCTTGATGCAGTATGGCCAGAACCCGTATGCGTTCATGACGTTCGCGGCGCTGATCTTCCTGTTCTGGGGCGAGATCTTCTCGATCTTCCCGGCAATCTGCGCGGACACGTTCGGCAGCAAGTATGCGGCGGCGAATGCAGGCACGCTGTACACGGCAAAGGGCACGGCCTCGCTGATCGTGCCGATCGCCTCGGTACTCGCGGCGACGGGCGGCTGGAACCTGGTGTTCATCGTCTCGGCAGTGATCACGATTGCCGCGGGTGTGTCGGCGAAATTCGTGCTGGCACCGATGCGCGCACGCTGGATCGCTTCATCGAACGAAAGGTCTCACGAACTCGAGCCGGAACTCGCGGCCAATGGACCGGGCCTGCGTCACTGGCCGGAACAGACGGGCGAATAAACCCGTATCACTTCAACATGGCGACGTGAACACATGAACGTATCGTTGCAGCAATTGAAGGTGTTCGTCGCCGTCGCGCGTCAGCGGAGCTTCACCCGCGCGGCGCGCGAGTTCGACCTGACACAGTCGGCCGTGAGCCGGTGCGTGCGCGAACTCGAAGAGTCGATTGCATTGCGTCTCTTCGATCGCACGACGCGTCAGGTCGAACTGACGACAGCGGGCTCGCGGCTCGAACGGCGCATCGGGCGCCTGATCGAGGAGATCGAGCTGACCTTGCGCGAGGAGCGCGCCGCGCACGAAGAGCACACCGGGCTCGTCGTGGTCGCGTGCGATCCCGTGACGTCGTCGGGCTGGTTGCCCGAGCGGCTCGCGCGCAGCGCCGCGCATTTCCCCGACCTGATCGTCACCGCGAAGGAACAACCTCAACATGCCGTGCTCGCAGCGATCGAGCAGGGCGAAGTCGATTTCGGCGTGCTGTGCGATGCGAACGTCGCGGGCGCCGATGCTTTCCATATGCAGCCGCTCGTGTCGACGCCGCTGTGCGCCGTGCTGCCGCACGCGCATCCGCTCGCATCGGGCGCCGCCGTGCACTGGGAGGCGCTGCGCAATAGCCGCAGCGTGACGCAGCTGGTCACGCTCAACGCGGAAGCGGGCACGCGCAACGTGACGGAGCGCGCATTGAACACGCATCGT
>DATEJU010000049.1:0-6510 GCA_035277805.1 Paraburkholderia sp.
ACGGGCGCCAGTTGAAAAGCTGGCGCCCGTTTTTCATTGCCGCGGTTCCTGCGAGCTTCAGTGCCCGCGGAACAGATTCATGATGTCTTCCTTTTCCTTCGCGTTCACGTGCTCGGGCGTGGGCGCGGCACCCGCGGAGTCAGCGCCACCCTCGCCCGATGCGCCGCTCGCCGAGGCCTCGAGCGCCGCCTGACTGATGCCCACCGTCGAGACGAAACCGTGTCCCGGCGTCGCGTCGGCGTAGTAGAGCTCGTCGCCGAGTGTGATGACGCCGTCCGGCATCGCCATCTTGTACTCGGGCACGCCGTTGAGCGCCTTTTGCATGTAGTCGATCCACACCGGCAGCGCGAGGCCGCCGCCCGTTTCCTTGTCGCCAAGGCTGCGCGGGTTGTCGTATCCGATCCACGCGATCGCGGCCAGCGTGTGCTGGAAGCCCGCGAACCACGCGTCGCGCGAGTCGTTGGTCGTCCCGGTCTTGCCGCCCAGGTCGGTGCGCTTGAGGACGTTCGACTTCGCGCCCGTGCCGCGCTGCGCCACGCTCTGCAAGAGGCTGTTCATGATGTACGCGTTGCGCGGGTCGATCGCGCGTGGTGCGTTCTGCTCGGCCACGAGCGGCTGCGCCTGGGCGACCACCATGCCGCGCTGGTCGGTGACCTCGGCGATCAGATACGGATTCACGCGATACCCGCCGTTGGCGAACACCGAGTAGCCGGCGGCCATCTGCAAGGGCGTGACGAGACCCGCGCCGAGCGCCATCGGCAGGTAGGCCGGATGCCGGTCGGCGTCGAAGCCGAAATGTGTGATGTACTGCTGCGCGTACTTCGTGCCGATGTGGTTGAGGATGCGGATCGATACGAGGTTCTTCGACTTCATGAGCGCCGTGCGCATGCTCATGGGGCCGTCGAAACCGCCGCCGTAGTTCTTCGGTTCCCACGGCTGACCGCCCGTTTCGGCGGCGCTGAAGAAGAGCGGCGCGTCGTTGATGACGGTCGCCGGCCCGAGCCCCTTGTCGAGCGACGCCGAGTAGATGAACGGCTTGAAGCTCGAACCCGGTTGGCGCCACGCCTGGGTGACGTGGTTGAACTTGTTCTTGTTGAAGTCGAAGCCGCCCACGAGCGCGCGGATCGCGCCGTCCTGCGGCACGATCGAGACGAATGCGCCTTCGATTTGCGGCAACTGCGTGATCGACCATTCGCCTGCGTTGTTGCGCGCCACGCGGATGATCGCGCCCGGCCGGATTTTCTGCGACGGCTGGGCCCGCGCGCTCAGCGCGAACTGCGCGAAGCGCAGCCCGTCGCCGGTGATGCTCGTGGTGTTGCCGTCCATGAACGTGGCACGCACTTCCTTCGGGCTTGCCGCCGTCACGACCGCTGCAACGAGTTCGCCGTTGTCGGGGTGCTCGACGAGCGCGTCGTCGATGGCTTGCTCGCGCTCGTCGGTATCCGTGGGCAAGTCGATGAACGCCTCGGGCCCGCGATAGCCGTGGCGCCGCTCGTAGTCCATCAGCCCCCTGCGCAGCGCGCGATAGGCGACGTCCTGGTCGGCGGAGTCGATGGTCGTGACGACGTTCAGCCCGCGCGTGTACGCCTCCTCGTGGTACTGCGCGTACATCATCTGGCGCACCATTTCCGCGACGTACTCGGCGTGGACGCTGAATTCCTTGCCCGCGCCCTTGACGACGAGCGGTTGCGCCGCGGCCTCGTCGTATTGCTGCTGGGTGATGTAGTGCAACTCCAGCATGCGCTGGAGGATGTACTCCTGGCGCACCTTCGCCCGCTTCGGATTGACGACGGGGTTATAGGCCGACGGCGCCTTGGGGAGCCCTGCCAGCATCGCGCATTCGGCGAGCGAGAGATCTTTCAGATCCTTTCCGAAGTACACGCGCGCGGCGCTCGCGAAGCCATACGCGCGCTGTCCCAGATAGATCTGATTCATGTACACCTCGAGAATCTGATCCTTTGAGAGCTTCGACTCGATCTTGTAGGCGAGCAGCATCTCGTAAATCTTGCGCGTGTAGGTCTTTTCGCTCGAAAGGAAGAAGTTGCGCGCCACCTGCATGGTGATCGTGCTGGCACCCTGGGTGGCGTGGCCGTTGGTGAGCGCGACGAAGCCCGCGCGTGCGATGCCGGCGAGATCGACGCCGCCGTGATCGTAGAAGCGCGCGTCTTCGATGGCCAGAATGGCCTTCTTCAGGTTATCGGGCACATCCCGGAAATGGACGACATCGCGCCGCTCCTCGCCGAATTCGCCGATCAGTACGTGGTCGCGCGTATAGATGCGCAGCGGCACCTTCGGGCGATAGTCGGTCAGCGCCTCGAGCGACGGCAGGTTGGGCGTCGCGACGACGAGCGCGTAGCCGAGCACCAGCGCCGCGCACACCACGCCCGCGAAGATGAGGCCGAAAAAGGCGATCAGCAGCGTGGCCCACCACGGGCGCTTGCGCCGCCGGGGCGGCTCGGGCGGCGTGGAAGGCGGTACGGACGAAGGAAGCTGATCTTGCATACGAACACCAGAAAAACGGTCCCGCGATTATAGCCGCCGCTCGCCCGCGGGCTTTCGAGATGCTTACATCGACGGCGCGAGCGAGCACGCTACCCGCTGGTTCTGTCGATGCCGTTGCTGAGGCATTTGCCGATACTGGCACTGTAGACGCGCCCCTCGCGCGTGGATAGCGCTTACGTCGACCGTTGGCCGTTCGGCCGAGTATTCGTGCGTCGCCCAGGTTCGCACAATTTCTCCATCGACGCGCTGCGAACGGTTTGCGGCGCGCGGACGTACGGGAGAGATGCGATGGGTTTCGGGAATCCGGTGTTGCTGGGCGCGCGCCGCTTCGCCGCGGGCGTGGATCTGGGCGCGCGAGGCGTCACGCTGGTCGTGTTGAGCCAGCGCATTGTCGGGGCGGGGCCGGTCCGCCTCGAATGGCTGGCGAGCGCGCCGCTCGCGCGCGAGGCGATGGCGGGCGCGGAGGTCGTCGACCGGGCGGCCATCGTCGCGGCGCTTCGCAGCGTGTTTGGCGAGTTGCCGCGGGCCAGCGCCGCGGCGTCGCTGCGTTGTGCCATGGCGATGCCCACGAGCGCAACGCTCATCGCTACCGTGCCGCTCGCGCGTCTTGCACCAGCGGGCGCTGTGGACGAGTCCGGCATTCACGCGGCGCTTGAGCCGCACGTGCTGGCGGAGGCGGAACGTGTGGCGGGCATGGAGCGCGGCGAGTTGGCGGTCGACTGGAGCGTGCTGCCGGCCACGCCACGCAGCCACGAAGCACAGGTCATGATCGCGGCGACGGCGCGGCAGCATCTCGAAGCGCGCATCGAATGCGCGGCAATGGCAGGCATCACGCTGTGCGCAGTGGACGACGAGGCGCACGCCGCGTTACGCGCCATGCGGCACGCGGCGGCGTACGAATTGCCGCCGCACGAACCCTGGGTGGCGATCTGGGTCGGCCCGGAAGGCGTGCACGGCTGGTTTCTCTTCGACGACTCGGTCGTCCGGCACACGCGCTTTCCCGCGCTCGAACATGCCGATCTCGTCGAGGCGCTGCGCGACCTCGTCGACGGCGAGCAGGCCGGCTGCGTGCAGGTCTCCGGCGAGCTTGCGATGTTGCGCGGCGTGAACTTCACGCTGGCCGACATTGGCGACGCGCTGGGCGCGCCGGTGCTGCCCTTCGAATGCGGGCCGCTAGCCGATATCGAGCGGCCGCTCGCCGCAACGCTTTTGCACGATCCGGCGTGCGCGGTGGCGTTCGGACTCGCGTTGCGCGGGGTGGCGGAATGACGCTCGCGCGTGCCGTGCGCGTGTTTCCGCGCCGGGCCATCGGCGGATTCAATCTGCTGCCGTGGCGGCAGCGCGCCATCCGCAGGCTGCGTCGCCGGCGCTTGCTCGAATGGGGCGCCGCGGCGCTTGGCGGGTGCGTGTGCGCGCTTGGCGTCGTGCTTTGGCAGCGCGTCGAGTTCAACGCGCTCGAGACCCGGCGCGAGGCGCTCGAACGGCCGCTGGCGCAGTGGCGCGCACCGCTCGCCGAGGCCCAGCGCCTGGCGCGCGAAAGCGAAGCGCGGCGCGTCGGCGATCAACACGCTAGGCAGTACGCGCGGGCTACAACGCGCTTTTTCGCCCTCGCAGACGCGTTGGCGAGCGACGTGCCGCCTGGCGTCGGCTTGCAGCAGCTCGCGCAGTCCGCCGATGAGACCGATCTGCAGGCGAGCGCGGCGGACGAATCGGCGGCGGCGGCCTGGCTCAGCCGGCTACGCTCTCTGCCCGGTGTAGAAGCCGTGAGCGTGCGCGAGCTCAAACGCGGCGCGCCCGCTGGCGCTGCACGTGACAGTGCACCCGACAGCGAGCCGATTCGCGTGGCGGCGCATCTCGTCTGGCAAGGCGCGAGCGTCGTGCCGCGGGCCGGCGCACCGAGAGCGCGCGAGGCGGCGCGAGCGTCGAGCGGTGCCGCGGCGAAGGAGGCGACATGAGCACGATGTCCGCGCACGGGGGACAGGAACGCGGGCTTGCTCCAGCCTCGGCTGGCGCGGGCAACGCGTTGCACGCATGGTCGGCGCTTCATGCGTGGAGCGCGCGCCGCCGGCTGATTGTCGCGCTGACGATTGCAGTGCTTGCCTTCGCCACGGCGAGCGGCGCTTGCATCGTCGGGGATCCGCTTGGCGTGCATGCAGCAAGCACCGCCCTGGACGACGCTCAAAAGCGCTACGGCGACGCCCGGCAAGTCCTCGCGGGCCTGCCCGCGCTGCGCGCAGCAGCAGCGCGAACACCTTCGCCCGTTCCCCGTACTGGCAATTCCGCCGACGACATTCGCCGTATCTCGCAACTCGCCGCGCATTCGGGCCTCGTGCTGCATGCGCTCGAGCCAGGCGCTGCGGGCGGTGCGCAAACCGAGGCGTTCCGGTCGATCAAGCTGGCCGCACAAGGCAGCTTCGCGCAACTGCGCGGACTGCTCGAAGGTCTGGCGCTCGAGCCGGCGCTCACGGCGCCATCCGAGCTGGCCGTCCGGCGCACGGCAACCGGGTTGTCGGTCTCGGCGACGTTGCGTGTGTACGACGCGCTTCCCGCTGTGCCGCTGGCGGTGGGGTCTTCTGAAACGGCGTCTACCGCCGCGGCGGCACGCGATCCCTTCGCCCGCGCGGCGGCGGCCGGGAGCGCGGAAAACGGATGGCGCCTGGCCGGCATCCTCCAGGATCGGCAGCGCATCGTCGCGCTCATGGAAACACCCGAGGGCGTCGTGACTGCACGGGCGGGCGAGGCAATCGGCGACGTTCGCGTGCTGGAAATCGGGCCGGCGCGGGTCGTCGTCGCGGCAGGCGGGACGACGCGCGCGCTAGGCTGGGCGGAGGCAGTGAAATGAGCGCGCTCAAGTGGGGCGTTCGTGTCCCGGGCGCGTTGATGGTGAGCGTTGCCGGGTGTGCTGCATGGGCTGCGGTGCCGTTGCCGCAGCCCGTCTGGGCGCGTTCGCCGGCGGCGCTTGCGCGCTACGAAGCGCCGCCGCTACCCGATGGGGCGGCCGAGCCGGCAGCAACACAGTGGATCGCCAATCCGTTCACGGGAGGCAGCGATGCTTCTACGCCCGAAGAGGGCTTGCCCGCCAACGCGGACAGCGCCCCCAGCGTGACGCCGCCTGTCGCGCAACCTTCGCGCGAACCCGCTAACGACGCGCCAGCCGCGGCGCCGCTTGAAGGTCCGCCGGTACCCATGCGCGCGCCGCTGCGCCTTGGCGACGCCGCGGCAGCAAACGACGGATTGCCGCCGGACCGGCCGATCACGCTCAATTTCCAGCGCGCCGAGCTCACAGCCGTTCTGCACGCGTTCGCCCAGTTCACGAAGCTCAATATCGTCGCGAGCGAACGTGCGCGAGGCCAGGTGACGCTGCGCCTCGACCGCGTGCCGTGGCGCACCGCGTTCGACCTGTTGCTGGAGGCAAACGGCCTTGCGATGTCGCGCATCGGCGACGTGATCTGGGTCGCGCCCGCCGCGGAGGTGGCAGCGCGCGAGCGCCAACGTTACGAGGCGCACGCCCGGGCCGCGGAGCTGGAGCCGCTCGCAAGCCGCTCGTTCGAGTTGCATTACGCGCGGGCCGAGGATTTGCGCCGGTTCCTGAGCGGCTCGGGCACGCAGCGCGCGCTGTCGAAGCGCGGCACGGCGGTGGCGGACGCGCGCACAAACCTCTTGTTCGTCACCGACCTGCCGGCGCGACTCGACCAGATCGGCGAGCTGGTGCGGCGGCTCGATGCGCCGGCGCGCCAGGTGCTGATCGAGGCGCGCATCGTCGAGGGCGACGAGGGGCTCTCGCGCGAGCTGGGTGTGCGTCTTGGCGTGACGCCGGTGAGTGTGGACGGCACGACGGCCCGCGGCCTGACAACAGGAGCGGACGGCACGGTCTACGACCTCGCGGCGGGCCCGATCTCCGGCTTCGAGGCCGCGGGCCTCGGCCTCACACTGCTGGCCGCGCGTGCCACGCGTCTGCTCGACATCCAGTTGACTGCTCTCGAAGCCGAGGGGCGCGGGCGTGTGGTG
>DATEJU010000050.1:0-2916 GCA_035277805.1 Paraburkholderia sp.
CGACGTCGTCGCGGCGCGGACGCTCCAGCACCTTCACGCCGCGTTCGTTGTACTGACCACGCTGCGGGCCACCAGGCGCGCCGCGCATCGCGGAAAGCGCGAGATCGTAGGTGATGAACGACAGGCTCGACGTCGTGCGCACGTTGTTGCGGCGCGGATGATAGAAGAAGTCCGTGATGTCGGGCGCAATCTCGGGCTGCAGCACGTAGACCATTTCGTCGACCACGCTCACGGTGAGATGAGCGGGCAGCGCCTTGCCGCCAAGCGCGCTGCCGAGATCGAGCGTGACAGTTTCGCCCGGTGCGTAGACGGGCTTGTCGCTCCTCACGGCGAGGTCGATCGAGGGCTTCGCAACCACGATGCCTGCGTTCTGGAACACGTATTCGCCGTCGTGCACGTAGAGCACCGAGAACGTCATGTTGGGCGCAAACTCTGGGCCGACCTTGATGCGCGCTTTCCATTGCGTGGGTGCAACGCGCGTGAGGCTCAGCCAGTCCGCGCCTTTCGAAAGCAGCGCGCGCGCTTCCACACTATCGCGTTCGAGCGTGAGGAGCGCGTCGTCCACGGCGTACGGGAACGTAATGAGCGCTTCGGCCGTATCGCCGATCTTGTAGCGGTCGCGGTCGAACACGATCTCGACACTGCCGGGAATCGCCTTGAGGCCGGCGCCCGCCACCCAGTGGCTGGCGGCCGCGAGCAGGTTGCCCGCGTCGTCCTTCACCGAGAGCATGTACGAACCCGGCTCGTCGAATTCCAGCGGGAAGCTCACGCGACCGTCCGGGGCAGCGGCCGACAGCGTGCCCTCGGCCTTCGTCTGCGACTCGAGACGCACCCATTCCCACTTCGCTGGCTTGTGCGTGCCGGTGCTGGCAGGGTTGGCCGTGCTGCGATTGGCAAGTGCGGACAAGATGAAGCTCACGCGCTCGTGCGGCTGCGAGAACGACTTGGCCGTGCTCAGGCGATACGGCGTCGCGCCACGCGCGATCAGCACCTCTCGCGTCACGCGCACGCGATACGCGGCGCCGTCCTGCGCAAACAGCGTAAGCGCGTAGCGGCTTGGCTCCTTCGCGGCGGGCAGCGTGAGCGTGGCGTTGCCGTCGCTATCAGTCTGCAGTTCCTGCTGCTCGAGCTTCACGGGAAAGAGCCCTGAATAGCGCAGCTCGCCGTCCACGATCGCCACTTTCTGCGCGCGCAGCGTGACCGACACCTTGCCGTTCTTCACGGGCTTGCCATCCGGGTAGCGCAGTGCGATCTTGCCCTTGGGCGTGTCGCCGGTCGCGTAATCGGACTTGTCCATCTTGAGGTTCACGTCGAAGTGCGGCTTCACATACTCCGCCACGCGGAACGCACCGCCATAGCTGTCGCCGTTGTAGTCGAAGCGCAGCGTATAGCCGCCGCCCTGCGCGGTCGACGGCAGCGTGAAGGTCGCTTCGCCGCCGCTTGCCGATGCGAAATCCACGTTGCGTGTTGCGATCGGCGCGCCGTTCGGATCGAGCACGTCAAGCTTGAGTTGCGCGGGCGCGGCAGGTGTCGACTGATTCGCGCTCTGGAACGTACGGCCGATGAACTTCACGTGGACCGCGTCACCGGGACGATACAGCGGCCGGTCCGTCACCGCGTAGATCTTGGTGTTGTAGATCTCGCTGTCGTAGTAGAAGTTTTCCGATACGAAAACGCCGCCCTGCGGATCGCTGCCGATCACGTAGCTGCGCTCGGGCGAGACGTGCTGGAGCACCAGTGCGCCGTCTTCGCCGGTGGCGCCGCTTTGCAGCACGCCCACGCCATCGGTCCAGCTCACCTCGGTGTTGGGCACCGGCTTGCCGTTGTCGCGCCGCGCAGTCCACACGAGCAGGCCGCTCGACGCCGCCTTCACGACCGCGACCGTATCGGAAACGAACAGCAGCGTATGCGCGCGGTAGTTTCCGATCATCGCCTCGACGAGGTAGAGCCCCGGCGGCAGTTTGCCAACCGGAATCATGACGTTGCCCGACGACGCCTCCACGAAGTTGCTGCTGCTGCCTGCGAGGTTCACGCCCTTGGGCGGCTGAATGGTCTTCGCGTTCCAGATCGGGTAGCGAAAGCGCGTGATGAGCTCGTAGCCGCGCAGCGGCGCGAAGCGCGATTGAGGCTCGAAATGCGTAGGCGCGCTCGTCTGCTCGCCGAGCTTGAATTCGGGCTTCGCCTCGGTGACCTTGCTGCGCG
This sequence comes from Paraburkholderia sp., assembly GCA_035277805.1. Classification (GTDB taxonomy): domain Bacteria; phylum Pseudomonadota; class Gammaproteobacteria; order Burkholderiales; family Burkholderiaceae; genus Paraburkholderia. Next base: position 2,203 of record DATEJU010000050.1, read on the forward strand.
TCGCGAACGAAAGCACGCGCTGCCAGGCACGGCGTGCGTCGCTGAGCCAGCGATCCCACAGATAGGCGAGCGTGTTCGCGAGACCCTCGCCCTGATAGTTCGGCTTGATGTTCAGGCGATGCAGGTTCTTCTGCGCCTTGAGAAACGCGAGCGCATTCGGCACCTTGTAGACGACGATATCCGCACCGCCATAGCCTTCGAGCTCCGACTGGAATTCGCGGCCCGGCGCTTCCAGACGCACTTGCGCGAGCTGATTGCTGCCGAAGCTCGCATCGGAAAGCAGGAAGAACGGCTGGCCCTGCACGACCTGGCTGTCGTAGCCGCTCGGCGTCGGCGCGCTCAATGTGGGATTCGCGTCGATGCTTTGCTGTGCGGCGTTGTCGCCAACGTCGGCCCATGCGGGCGTTGTGCCCAGCCACAAGCACAGCGAGAGCAGCGAGAACAGCGTTGCAAACAGCGCCGAGGCACGCCGATGTGCGCTGCATTTCGCATCGGAAATTCGGGCCCGCGCCAAAGATTTCGCATTGGAAACGCGCGAGAAAACCAGCGCAGCGGAACGCGGCGAAACAAGCAGACGTTGCATGGCGGCACTCATGGCGTCAGGAACGCGAAACGAAACACACCGACGAAGTTCGGATTGCCGTCGAACGGCTGCCAGCGGGAATCTTTCCATTGCATCAGGTCGGAAACGGCGACGGCGCGCAGACCGCTATC
>DATEJU010000051.1:0-8500 GCA_035277805.1 Paraburkholderia sp.
AAGCTTAACGCCGCAGCGCCCATCGCCACCACGGCGGCGGCCGACGCGATGGTGGCCGACGCGGGACTGGCACGGCTGCCGGACGACGCCTCGGTGCGCGAGCTGATGCGCCCGTTTGCGCGCCTGCTTGAGGATCCGGGCGTCACGGAGCTCGTGATCAACCGGCCGCAGCACGTGCTCACCGAGACGCATCTGGGCTGGCAGGCGCACGACTGCCCGGAGCTCGACTTCGAGCGGCTCATGTCGTTTGCCGTCGCCATCGCCACACTGACGAGCCAGGCGGTGTCGGCACAGCACCCGATCCTCTCGGCATTGCTGCCTGGTGACGCGCGCATCCAGATTGTCATCCCGCCGGTGGTGCCCTCGCGCACGGTGTCGGTGACGATCCGTCGCCCGTCCTCCTGCGAGAAGACCCTCGAGGACTGCGAGCGTGAGGGGCTGTTCCGGTGCACCGGGTGGCAGCGCGCGGCGCGCCTTGAGGAGACCCGCTCGCGGCTGCGCCCGCTCGAGCGGCAACTGCTCGGGTATCTCGAGGCCCGCCGCTGGCCGGCTTTTTTCGAGCACGCAGTTCGCGCCCGGCTGAACGTGGCGATCGTGGGCAATACGGGCTCGGGCAAGACGAGCTTCATGAAGACGCTGTGCCGCTACATCCCGGCCACCGAGCGCATCGTGACCATCGAGGATGTGCGCGAGCTCGTCATCGGCCATGTCGAGAACTGCGTGCACCTCGTCTACAGCAAGGGCGGTCATGGCCATGCCCGCGTCACACCCGCGGAGCTCATCGCCAGCACGATGCGCATGCGCCCGGACAGGGTGCTGCTCGCCGAGCTGCGCGGCAGCGAAGCCTACGATTTTCTCAAGCTCCTGACGACAGGGCACGCGGGCTCGATCACGAGCTACCACGCCTCGAGCATCTCGGTGGCCATTGAGCGCTTTGCGCTCATGGCCCGCGAGCATCCCGAAGCCACCACGTGGGATCACGCCGCTCTGCACCGGCTGCTGTGCATGAGCATTGACGTGGTCGCGCATATGGCGGCGGTAGCCACCTTTGACGCGGCGGGCGAGCAGACCGGCAAACGCTGGTCGATGACCGAACTCTCGTTCGACCCGTCGCGCCGTTATCGGGCGGATTTTCGGTGAGGGAGGGCACGCATGAACACCCAGGACACGACCCAGGATACTGCGCTCACGCGGCAGGAAAAGCGCAACCGGCTTCGCTATCACGCGCATGCCGCGCTCGTGAGCGTTGCCGCGCTCATGCTCGTGGCCGCCGCATTAAGCGCTGCCCTGTGGCTCGCGTCGTTCTTCTTCTATGCGAGCGCGCATCTCAATCCGCTGCATGCCGGTTTTCACGCCTGGCCGGATGCGGCGCTCGCCTGGTACGACGCGCGCCTGCCCCAGGCGGGGCGACGCATTGCCGGGTGTGCGCTGCTTGCCCTGATGCTCGCCGTCGGCGCGCCGGCGCTCGGCGTGTACGCGCTCCTTGCGCACGCCGGGCATCGGGAGCTGTATGGCAGCGCCCGGTTCGCCAACGAGGCGGAGATCCGCCGGGCGGGGTTGCTATGAGCGTGGCAACGCGCGCTGTCTCGCGTGGCCCGGCGCTCGTCGTGGGTGCCTGGCGCGGGCGCTATCTGAAATTCACCGGCCATCAGTTCGTGCTGCTCGCCGCGCCCGCGCGCTCGGGCAAGGGCGTGGGCATCGTGGTGCCGAACCTGCTCAGTTACCCGGATTCCGTCGTCGTGCTCGATATCAAGCAGGAGAACTTCACCATCACCGCGGGCTTTCGGCGCGCGCACGGCCACGACGTCTTCCTGTTCAATCCGTTCGCGGAGGACGCCCGCACGCACCGCTACAACCCGCTCGCGGCGATATCGGGCGGCGCGTTTCGCGTGGGCGACATTCTCGCGATTGGCTACGCCCTGTATCCGGGCGGTGGCCATGATGAGTTCTGGAAGGACCAGGCGCGCAACCTCTTTCTTGGCATCGTGCTCATGTTGTGCGAATGGCACGATGCGCGCCGCGCGGGCAACACGGACGTGCCCGACTATCCGGTAACGATCGGCGAGGTCCTGCGCCAGTCCTCGGGCAATGGCATGCCGGTGAAGGCGTACCTGCAGCAGGTACTGCTTGAGCACGCGCCGTTGCTCGGCCGCGCCTGCGTTGATGCACTCAACCGGTTTCTGGCCAACGACGAGAAGGTGCTCGCGAGCATTCTCGCGACTTTTAACGCCCCGCTCACCATCTGGGCCAATCCCGTTGTCGATGCCGCCACGAGCGCGAGCGACTTTGATCTGCGTGAGGTGCGCTCTCGGCGCATGTCCGTCTACATCGGCATCACGCCCGATCACCTGGCCGAGGCGGCGCTGCTCGTGAACCTCGTGTTCACGCAGCTCATCAACCTGAACACGAAGGCGCTCCCCGCAGACAATCCTGCGCTCAAACACCAGTGCCTGCTGGTGATGGATGAGCTCACCGCGGTCGGAAAAATCCCCATCCTGGCGCGAGCGGTGGCGTACATGGCGGGCTACAACCTGCGCCTGCTGTCGATCGTGCAGTCGCTCTCGCAGCTCGAATCGGTCTACGGCCGGGCCGACGCGAGAACGTTCATCACCAATCACGCCTTGCAGGTCATCTATGCGCCTCGCGAGCAAAAGGATGCAAACGACTATTCGGAGATGCTCGGGACCCTCACGCAGCGCGCACGCACCGTGAGCCGCTCCAATGCGCTCTTCGGCGGGCGCGGCGCGTCGAGCGAGAGTTTTTCCGGGCAGCGCCGCCCGCTGCTGCTGCCGCAGGAAATCAAGGAGCTCGGGCGCGACAAAGAGATCATCCTGCTTGAGAACACCAGGCCGATTCTGGCCGAGCGCGTGTGCTACTGGCGTGATCCGGTGTTCGCCTCGCGCCTGTGTGCTGCCCCACGCGTGCCGGAGCTGGATCTCGCGCGCTTTACTGCACAAATCGAGCACCGGGTGAGGGCGCTGCGAGCCGACGAGCTGGACGAGGCGGGCGCCTTGCGGATGCCACCGGACTATCTGGAGGTGCTTCAGGCGTGGGAGCCGCGCGCACTTCCACCTGACCTGGACGACATCAGCACTGAGGAAGCCGCGGCCTACGTGCAGCGGCACTTCATGCTGCTTGGCGTGCCGGTGCAGCGCTTGAGGGCCGCATTGAGGGGCGTATCAAGCCAGCGCTCGGCTTGCGGTCCCGCTGCGGATGATCAGGACGAGCAGGACGTTCAGGCCAATCAAGCCGATCACGACGACGAGGACGATCAGCGTGCCGATGCCGCACTGGCGCGGCGCAAGGTTTCGCCAGGCGCGCACCGCTCGTCCACTGAGCGCGCACAGCGCGCATCGGCGCGTGCAACTGGCGGCTCGAAAACTGGCAGCTCGAACACAGCGCCGCCGAACGTATTGCCGACGGGCGCATTGCCGCCATTGCAGCGTAAAGGAGCGCGCCGATGAGTGCCCGGTATCAGGACGAGGCTGAGCGCGTGCGCGCGGCGCTGGCCACGATCCCCGCCGAGGATTACGCGACGTGGGTCGAGATGGCATTTGCACTCAGGCAGGGTTTCGGTGAGGCGGGTTTTGACATCTGGGACGAATGGAGCCGTAGCGCCCACAACTACAGCGAGCGCGCCGCGCATGTGACCTGGCGCTCGGTGCGTGTGTCGGAGGGCAAGACGCTCGCATCGCTCTTCTGGCTTGCGCAGCAGCACGGTTTCGATCTGAAGGGCTCGCGTGCGGCTTCGGGCCAGGTCGTTAGCGTGCCTGTGCGCGCCCGACCAGGCGTTGATCATGACAGGCAGCAAGCCCGGTTGCGCGCAAGGCGCGCGGCCGTCGCGCGCGAGGCGCTCGCCATCTGGAACTGGGCGCGCCCGGTGGGGCCTGCTCACCCGTATCTTGAGCGCAAGCAGGTCAAGGCGGTGCCGAGTGTGCGCGAGCTCGAAGCCGAAGAGTTGCATGCGCTGCTCGGCTACGTGCCACGCAGTGCAGAAGACCCGCTCGAAGGGCGGGTGCTGGTGGTGCCGGTGCGCATCGGCGACACGCTCTCGACGCTGGAGTTGATCGATGCAGCGGGGCGCAAGTGCGCGCTTGCCGGCGGAGCCAGGTCAAGCGGTTGCTGGGTCGCGGTGCCACACGGGCTGGGCGAGCACGCGCTCGCACCCATATTGATCGCCGAAGGTGTCGCCACGGCACTCTCGGCGTGGCAGGCCACGGGCTGGTTTGCCGTTGCCGCGCTCTCGTGCGGCAACCTGCGGCCGGTGGCCGCCATGTGGCGCGGCCGCTACCCGCAAGCGCAGATACTCGTGCTCGCCGATCTCGGTGCCGGTCACGAACACGCGAGGCAGGCTGCGCTCGGTACGTCGTCGCTTCTTGCCGAGCCGCACTTTGCGCCCGATGCACGCATTGCCGGCATGGTGCCGACGGACTTTAACGACATGGCGGTGCTCAGTGGTATTGGCGCCGTCGCTGAGCTTTTGCGGGATCGGTGCCCGATGCCGTCAACGCAGGAGGCGCTGGTCGGTGGGTTGAGCCCTCAGGCGTTGGCTATGGGCCGTACCCGATGGTCGCGCGAGGCGCAAAAGGAGGGTGATGCGATGGGCAATGTCATGGATAACGGAATGGACAACGTCAAGGACAACGCAATGGATAACGCGAAAGCGCAACGTTCGGGTGATGGCGACGAACCAGCCCAGCATTGGCCTTTGCGCCGCCGCGCCGCCATCGCGCCAGCGCCGCACGCGCGGGAGTTCGCCGCGCAGGACCCGGATGTCAGCGCCGCGGGCGCCGCAGGGCCGGTGTGGCCAGAAGCGGTTTCGCCACAAACGGGGGCGCCACAAACGGGGGCGCCACAAACGGGTGCGCCACAAACGGGTGCGCCACAAACGGGGGCGCCACAAACAGGTGCGCGAGAAACGGCTCCACCAGAGCTGGGGCCTGTGCCCGGGGCTGCATCGCGCTCGGCAGGTGCAGCACATCTGCTGGCCGGCGAGCTGCTCTTTACGCTCGAGGACGTGCCTTGGGAAATCAGGGCGCTTGCGCAACTTTGGTTCGGCGCACAGATCCGCATGGCCGCGCCGCGCGAAAACGGTGGGCCGTATCGCGGCGAAGTTTTCAGTACGGCGAGCCATCTGATTCAGGAGGTCGCCCCACGCAGCGTCGTGTTCCATGCGAAGGCGAACGTGGAGCTCATGTCTGGCCGGCTGCGGTGGATGGACGAGCATCAACGGCTTAACGGCGCGGAGGTGCAGGTGGCCTACGACGGCGCGCGCCCCCGGGTGTATCTGTGGGACCGCGCGCGCGACCAACTGTACCGCACGGTGGCTTCCCTCAAGAAGTCCGCGCACGAAGCGGGTTTTGGCGAGGCGCTCGATGCGACGCTCGACCAGTTGCAGGCCGTCTCGTGGACGCGGGTGCGGCACGCGCGCGCGGCGGCGCTTGCGCAGTCGCGGCAACGTGTGCGCGGAGAACCCGGTGGGGCGCGACAGCGCTGATTGCGCCGCCCCGGGGCTCAGTGGTACGGGCAATTTCACCCGCATCAGGCTGGCACAGGCTGCAATGTGCAGGCGATCGGTGCAGGCGATCATCTGCCAGGCGATCAACTGGCAGATTCGGAGCACCTGTTTTTTCGGCTTACTACTGTGAGGCACGCGATGCACGAGGCTCAGACATCGTCCGGAGCGCCCGGACAGGATTCGCTCACCAACATGATTGAACCTGAACGGGTGCTTCAGCTCGCGGCCCTGCGCATTGCCATGCACGAACAGGGCTTCAGTGAGCGTTCGATCGCGAAGGTGCTGCGCCATGCTGAGCGGTTGTTCGACGCGCTCGAGACTCAGGGCGTGACGGTTGCGCGCCCACGCGTGTTCGATCCCGAGGCACCCTCAATACGAAACCACGACACGTGTGCCGAGGCGCAGCAGCAAGAAACGCGGGAGGTCCAATGTGCGCCGTCTGAGCCGTTGCGCCCCGTTCCGTAAACGGGCCGGGATACGCGTTGTGCTGTTTTTCTCGCCTTTTGCCGTGCTCGCGTGTTCTTTCTCCAATCAATAAGCACCGCTTTCTATTGCGAGGACAGTCTGATGGCGCGTCAATCCTCTGTACCGTGGCCGGCCGCGCCGCTTGCGCCTGGCTACCTGTTGCGTTTTGCCGATCTGCGGCCCCACGTACGCCTCTCGCGCCAAACTGTCCTGACACTGGAGCAGGCCGGGCGCTTTCCGCGCGCTGTGCGCTTCGGCGCGCGTTGCACGCTCTGGCGCTCGGCCGACGTGATTGAGTGGCTGGCCGACCCGCAGCGCTACCGCGCGCCGCAGCTCATGGAGAGCGATCGTGGACGTTGAACGTATCTGACGCTGCGCTAGTCTGGTGGGCAAGGTCACTCGCTTGATACCGTTCGGTTGCTGTTGGGACACTCGATCACGGTTGCCCATATCTGAAAGTCACTTTGCGCGAACAACGGCAAGCTCTTGCGGCTTTCGACGCTGAACTCGACTAAACCGGAACACGTTCGATACGGTAGTCAGAAAGGTGCTCGCTGTTATTCCTGGTGCACGTGTACACCAACGGTTACGGATAACGGCGCCGCGCTGCGCTCGCCGGGACTCACGCAGCCCGATGCGCGTGCCGCCCTGACCCTGAACAAGGGCCAGGCTTTCCCTATCTCGTTTTCGACGAGAAAAGCATATCCCCGCCAGCCTGCGCTTGCGGCTTGCGAAGCAACGTGCTGATTGGTCGCCAGCGATGTGATCATCGGAGCCGCCATCGGACTTGAAAAGCAGTAGATTGGATATACAATATGATTTATGTGTATCTATTGGAGGTAATCATGCAAGTCGCAAAATGGGGCAACAGCCTTGCCGTCCGGCTCCCCGCGAGCGTCGTCGACGCCCTCGGTCTGAAGGAGGGCGACGACATTGAGATCTATGCCGGGCAATCCGGCGCGTTTTCGGTCAGCAAAAAGCCGACAGTCGCTGAGCGGATCGAGCGCCTGCGCAAGTACCGCGGACGACTGCCTGCCGACTTCAAGTTCGATCGGGAATCGCTCAGCGAAAGGGGAAACGCTGAATGATCGTTGAGGCACCGACGCGCTTTGCCGTCGATAGCAACGTCATTGTCTATCTGTTCTCCGGCGACGCCGCGAAGGCTGACCGGGCCGAGGCGCTGGTGGTGCAGGGCACTCCCAGGCCCGTCATCAGCACGCAGGTCATGAACGAGGTCACGCTGGTCATGAGGCGGAAAATGGGGCTCTCGTGGCCAGAGATCGACGTCCTCCTGGGCGATGTGGAGGAGTTGTGCGAGATCGTGCCACTGACGCTTGAAGTCCACAAGGAGGCACGCCGTATCGCCGAACATTACGGATTCAGGTTCTACGATTCATGCATCATCGCCTTCGCTTTGCTTGAAGGTTGCGAAGCTCTCTACAGCGAAGACATGCAACATGGCCAGGCCATCTTCGATCGGCTGACAGTGCTCAATCCGTTCCGCTCACCCATTTGACCGCAGTCTGAATCGGAACTTTGGGCGCGCAGCGCGCGCAAAGCGCTAAAGTGCGGCGATACGTTACCCGCGTCACGACATCGAGGCGTGTGCCTCGCGCGGGAGGACGGATGGCAGACTCGGCGGCCTTCGCGTTGCCGCCGACGTTCCCGCCTGCGTTGCCCAATGAGTTTGGCTTTTTCCGGGCCAAAGCGATGTTGTCTCATGGGTTCCCTTATGCTGCCGTTGCTCACCTCACGATAAACAATTAGCAATCCTCCCGGTTTCAGGCTGCCTGACGGGCCGGGGTGATTTCGAAACCAGGTGCCTGGCGCGACGGCGAAGTGCTGCGATATTGCGCTGCCGCTGCTGCTCTTCGTAGCGCTGTTGCCCCTCGTCGACGAAGGCCTCGCCCCGTGTGAGCATGAAGTACACCATGCGGGCGAGCTTGTGGGCCACTGCGGTATTGGCGCGCGGCTTGTCCATGCGCGTGCAGAGGTGCCGGTAGAACGCACCCAGCGCCGAATCGTTGCGTGAGAGGCTCATGGCCGCAAGCTTCAGCGCCTGTCGTACCCGATTGGTGGCGCGCATATTCCCTGGTGCATGCCCGCCGAACTGCGGTAAATCTATTGCCCCGCGCCACCACTCGGAGCGACGTCGTTAATTGCCCGCATACGTTCGATTGACCATAACGGGCCCTTGCAGGACCGGTTGCTGTTTCCTGAATAAAAATGACTTTTATTAATGAAAATGGCCGGCGCCGCGTTTCATGGAAATCCCGCATAGTTTGTCGCCTTGCGCGAAAGCGTCGGGAAGGGTTCCGCTCGCTAGAATGCCGCCATTCATCGAGGCCAGCGGTATCGTGCCGCCGGCCCACAATCATGGAGACAGTCGATGCAACCCACTTCTCGCGCATTGCGCCGTCGTGTGCCCGCCATGGCGATTGCCTGCGGCTTGCTGTTCGGGGCGGCGCTTCAATGCGCGCACGCCGCCGATGAGCCCGGCAAGATCACCATCATGGT
>DATEJU010000052.1:0-10981 GCA_035277805.1 Paraburkholderia sp.
TTCAGGCCGCCCGGCTGGTTGTTGATGAATTCCATCGCGACGGCGAGGAGTTGGGCTTGGCCGCCGCCTTGTTGCTGCGACGAGGAACCGAGCAGGGAACCGAGGGTATCTAGCAGGCTCATGACAATCTCTCTGAATGATGGCCGCGACAGGGAACGCGGCCGGAAAATCGGACGGCGCACACGAGGTGCACCGCGGCTTGCTATCCGTGCTGTCCGGCGGCAGCCGAGGGCCGCACACGCCGGAGCACGTTAAATTCGGGCGCCGGAATCAGGCGCTCGAAGCAGGTGCTTGCTTTCGGTACGCGAATCATGCACCCGATGCGGCCGCGTCGGAGGCGGCCTTGCTCTTCTTCGACTTTTTGGACTTCTTCGCCTTGCCGTCCGATGCGGCGCCCGGCGCTGCAGCGGCAGATCCCGCCTCAGGCGCGCTCGCGGCGGCGGCCTTGTCCTTCTTGCTCTTGTGCTTCGACTTGCTCGTGCTTGTTCCCGACGCGGCTTGCGGTGCGGTCGCAGCGGTCGTGGCGGCGGGCGTCCGGGATGTCGTCATCGGGTTGGGCGCGGTGCCGGTGGCAGCGGCAGCAGCGGGGGTGGCGCTCTTGCTGCTCTTCGACGACGCGGTGCTCTTGCCGGCCGGCGGCGCCGACGAGCCGTTGATCGTCAGGCCCGCGGCTTCGAGGTTTTGCACCGACTTCGGGCCGATGCCCTTGACGCGGCTCACGAGGTCGTCGGCATCCTTGAAGGGGCCGTTCTTGCTGCGCTCGTCGATGATCGCCTTGGCATGGGCCGGGCCGATGCCCTTGACGGTTTCTAGCGCGGCTTGATCCGCAGTGTTGACTTCGACGGCCGCCGCCAGCGCGGCGGACAGCGACAGACCTAGTGCGAGGAACAGCATCAGCAACTTCTTGAGCATGGCAATCACTCCATTGAGGGCATTTCGGTTAGCCGGGAACGGACGACGCATCCAGTCGGTGGTGCTGCGCTACAAGGATAAGACAGTTGGCGTATCCGTGGACGGGAAGCGGTCGATTTATACCCACGGTTTCGTGGCAATACAATCGCGCCGCACAATATTTAATACTTCTGTGCAATCCGATGGCGGCGGACGCAACCATGCGGCGCGCGTCCGCGCGCAGCGTGGCATGCCTGCGCGTGCAGGTCTCCGGCTGGGTCTGACCGGCTAAAGACGCGCTTGCAACGCACGTCGGGCGCACTTCAGGTGCGATGGGGCCCGACGATACCGAGCTTCGCAATGCGCCGATAGAGCGTCGCGCGCGAGATGCCCAGTGCCTCGGCGGCCGCGTTCGGACGCCAGCGATGCGCAGTGAGCGCGGCGACGATGCGTGAGCGTTCGTCGGCACTGTCGTATGCGGGCTCACAGGCCATGGCGGCGCCGGAAATGGTGCGAGATACACCTGACGCGCTGGCCGCAGGCAGTCGCGCGGCGAGATCTGCGCTCAGATGCCGCGCCTCGACACGCACCGTATCGCACACGGCGCATGCGTAGCGCATGGCATTGCGCAACTGGCGCAGGTTGCCGGGCCAGGCGAATGCGGCAAGCCGCGTGGCCAGGCTGGCGTCGAGCGTGAGCGGGCGGCCCGCCGCCTGCGCCTCTTCGGCGAACACCGTTTCGATGAGCGTTGCGATATCGCAGCGTTCGCGCAGCGGCGGCAGGATGAGCACGGCGCCGCAGAGGCGGTAGTAGAGGTCTTCGCGGAACGCGCCTGACGAGGCCATGTGCGCGAGGTCGCGGTGGGTCGCGCAGATCACGTCGAGATCGACGCGCGTGGGTGTTTCGCCGCCAAGCGGCAGCACTTCGCCTTCGGCGAGCACGCGCAAGAGGCGCGTCTGCAGCGCGAGCGGCATGTCGCCGATCTCGTCGAGAAAGAGCGTCCCGCCGTCGGCCATCGCGATCTTGCCGCGCGCACCATGGCGCCGCGCGCCCGTGAATGCGCCCGGCGCGTAGCCAAAGAGCTCGCTCTCGATCAGCGACTCGGGTAGCGCGCCGCAGTTCACGGCCACGAATGGCCGGTTGCGTCGCGGTCCCGCGTCGTGGATCGCACGCGCGAACACTTCCTTGCCCGCCCCCGTTTCGCCGAGCAGCAGAACCGGCAGATGCTTGCCCGCCACGCGCTGCGCGATGCGGGCGTTTTCGGCGACGCGCGCATCCGCGCTGCGCAGGAACGGTCCGAGCGCGCTGCGATCGTGCGTGCTCTCCGCACGCGTGTCGCCCAGCGGCGTCGTGCCATGCACGGCGGCGGATTGTGTGCGCGGTGCTCCCGGGAACCCCGTGCGCCCGAGCGGCGCGCGAATGCGCGCGTAGAGCATGCTGCCGTTCGCACGCAGGCGCAGCGCCGCGATGGCTTCGATACGGCCGATATCGCGCAACTGCACGTGCGACGAATCGAAGATCTCGTCGATATGGCGCGGCCCGTCCAGGTTCGGAATGCACTCGCGCGCGCGGCGGTTCGCGGCGGCCACGTTGCCGTTCTCGTCGAACGCGATCAAGAGCTCGGGCTGCGCCTCGACATAGTTGCGGCTCTGGTGTCCGAAGAGAATCCAGCACGCGCAGGTGCGATGCAGGAAATAGCCGTCTTCGATGAGCGTCGCGCTCTGGCGCACGAGCTGGTTCACGATGCGCTGGCTGTCGCGGTTGTCGGGCGACTGCACGGCGGAGGCGTCGAGCACGCCGATCAGCTCGCCATCCGGCGCGAAGATGGGTGCGGCGCTGCAAGTGAGCGTCGTGAACGCGGCGCGAAAGTGATCGGTCTTGTGCACCGTGATGGGGGCGAGGTCGGTGAGCACACTCGCGATGCCGCAGGTGCCTTCCTCGCTCTCCGACCAGCACGAGCCGATATAGAGCCCCGCATGCTTGAAGTCGTTGCGGCGCTCGCGATCGATGCGGTAGTCGATGGTGACGCCGTGCGCGTCGGTGAGCATCACGCAATAGTCGGCGTCGCGCACGGTTTCGTGCAGGCGCGTGAGGCATTGGCCCGAGGCGCGCAGGAAGGCCTCTTCGCGATCGCGGATCTCGCGCAGTTCGGCGGCGCTCAGCACGCGCGGACCGATCACCGAGCCGGGATCGAGCTGATAGCGCTCGAACGAGCGCTGCCACGACGAGGCGAGGCGCTGCGAGTCGTTCGGCGCGGGCAACCGGCCTTCGACGGCTCCGCGCACGCGTTCGGCGTGGCGGGTGGGCGCGAGTGCGTAGGGCATGGCGGTTCCAGACGAGTCCAGACGCGGGGCGTCGGCACTCGGAGCGTTCGGCGGGAGTCTTTTTTGTAGCACATCTGTCGCGCGCGATCACACTGCAGCGCAGCATGCGAGACGGCTGAGACGATCGTCTCAGCGCGCTGCGAGACGCGGGTGAGACGCGGCACGAAGCCTGCGCAGGGTCACTGCGCGGGGCTGAAGGGGGCTCGCATAGGTGCGGGAAGCGGGCGGCGTCTCGCCGCTCGCGAGCGTAAAGCTGCGGCTGAGACGCTATGCGAGCCGTGAACGACCGTGCGTACGCATTGCCGTAATCGACGCAAAGCCCGCAGGCAAGCGGTTCTGCGGGCGATTCGCTGCTTTTCGCATGCGTTGGCACAGCGTTTGCAGAGAGTGACGGCAACAGCGGTGCACGCATGCGCCGCGATCACAACGAGTCCGCGCGAGCCCAGGCGCCGCGTGGAACAGGAGACAACACCCGTGACGACGCCCGTGACCGTAGGCGTGATTGCGAACCCCGCTTCGGGGCGCGACATCCGCCGTCTTACCACGCATGCTTCCGTTTTTCCGACCGCGGAAAAGGCCAACATGGTCGTGCGTCTGCTCGCGGGTCTCGGCGCGCTGGGCGTCGCGCGCGTGCTCACGCTGCGCGACCGCACCGGCGTGGCCGCGCTCGTGCTGCGCGCGCTCGAGACCCATGCTGCCGTGGCCCGGCACGAACGCTGGCCCGCAGTGGAGTTCGTCGAACTGCCGATCAGCGAGAGTGCGGCCGATACCCATGCGGGCGTGGCGCATATGGTTCGCAAGCAGGTCGCGCTGATCGCCGTGCTCGGCGGCGACGGCACGCATCGCGCGGTCGCGGCGCATTGCGGCGACACACCGTTGCTCGCGCTTTCCACCGGCACCAACAACGCGTTTCCCGAGTTGCGCGAAGCCACGGTCGCGGGGCTCGCGGGCGCGCTCGTCGCCACCGGTGTAGTGCCGGCCGAAACGGCCCTCGCGCGCAACAAGCGTCTCGTCGCGCGCTGCGTCGAAGGACCGAATCGCGGACGCGAGGAGATCGCGCTGGTCGACATCTGCGTGTCGCGTCAGCCGTTCATCGGCGCACGGGCGATTTCTGATAGTTCGGATATCGAATCGTTATTTCTGGCCTTCGCGCCGCCCGACGGCATCGGGCTCGCGGCGATCGGCGGCGCTTGGGCGCCGGTCGGTCGCGATGCCGCGCACGGTCTGCACATGACTTTCGCGCATGGGGCAACGCAAGGCGGCGAGGGAGAAGGCATGCCGCTCATCGCGCCCATCGCGCCCGGGCGCGTCGAGCGCGTGACGATGCGCACCTGCCAGCGGCTTGAAGTGGGCATGGCGCTGCCGCTCGACGCCGATCACGGCACGCTCGCTTTCGACGGCGAGCGCGAGATCGAACCGGCGCGCGGCGACCGCTACGAAATCGCACTCGACTGGGGCGGGCCGCTGACTGTCGATGTTGCGCGCACGTTGCGCTACGCGGCCTCGCATCAGTTGCTGCGCCAGGCGGCGGCATACGGCGCCCACGACGTCTCGCGCTGATACACGAGCCTTATCGGCTTTCCCCCAATTCCCCCAATAAAGGAGCCATTTCACCCACGCAGTTGGTATCGCAAACAGCAGGCATCACCAAAGTGGTCATCACAGGAGACAACCATGTCTGTCACGTTGAACAAGGAGCAGTTGCTCGCGGCGTATCGCTCGATGTGCACGATCCGTGAGTTCGAGGAGCGCTTGCACGTCGAATTCGCGACCGGCGAGATCCCGGGATTCGTGCATTTGTATGCGGGTGAAGAGGCGTCCGCCGTAGGCACCATGAGCCATCTGAACGACAACGACTACGTCGCCACCACGCACCGCGGCCACGGCCATTGCATCGCGAAGGGCGTGGACGTGCGCGAGATGATGGCCGAGATCTATGGCCGTGCCACGGGTTCGTGCCGCGGCAAGGGCGGCTCGATGCACATCGCCGACCTCGCGAAGGGCATGCTGGGCGCGAACGGCATCGTCGGCGCCGGCGGGCCGCTGACGTGCGGCGCGGCGCTCGCCGCCAAGCAGAAGAAGACGGGCGGCGTGGGCGTGTGCTTCTTCGGCGACGGCGCGTCGAACCAGGGCGTGATCTTCGAGTCGATGAATCTCGCTTCGGTGTGGCGCCTGCCTGTGATCTTCGTCGCGGAGAACAACGGCTACGCCGAAGCGACGTCGTCCACGTGGTCGGTCGCGGCCGATAACATCGCCGATCGTGCCAACGGGTTCGGCATGCCGGGCGTGATCGTCGACGGTTTCGACTTTTTCGCCGTGTACGAGGCGCTTGGCGAAGCGATCGCGCGCGCACGCAGCGGCGGCGGCCCGACGCTCGTCGAGATGAAGCTTTCGCGCTATTTCGGCCACTTCGAAGGCGATGCGCAGACCTATCGCGCACCCGGCGAAGTGCAGAAGCTGCGTGAGGAAAAGGACTGTCTCAAGCGCTTCGAAGAGCGCGTGGTGCGCGCGGAGCTCGCGAGCACCGACGGTTTGCGCAAGGTGGACGCCGAAGTGAAGGCACTGATCGACGATGCGGTGGCGAAGGCGAAGGCCGCGCCGTTGCCCGCACCCGAGGCGCTGCTCACCGACGTGTACGTGTCGTATCCCTGAGCGCGGCGCGCTCAGGTAATCAGGATTCCAGATCAAGGAGACGGAAATGGCACGGAAAATCACCTATTCGCAGGCGATCAACGAAGCGCTCGCTCAGGAGATGGCGCGCGACGAGAGCGTGATCGTGATGGGCGAGGACAATGCGGGCGGTGCGGGCTCGCCAGGCGAGCAGGATGCATGGGGCGGCGTGCTCGGCGTGACGAAGGGCCTCTACGGCAAGTTTCCGGGGCGCGTGCTCGATACGCCGCTCTCGGAAGGCGGTTTCATCGGCACGGCGGTGGGCGCGGCGGCGTGCGGCATGCGGCCGGTGGCGGAGCTGATGTTCATCGACTTCATGGGGGTGTGCTTCGACCAGATCTTCAACCAGGCGGCGAAGTTCCGCTACATGTTCGGCGGCAAGGCCGTCACGCCGGTCGTGATCCGCACGATGTACGGCGCGGGCCTGCGCGCGGCGGCACAGCACTCGCAAATGCTCACGTCGCTTTTCACGCATATCCCGGGCCTCAAGGTCGTGTGTCCGGCCACGCCTTATGACGCGAAGGGTCTCATGATCGAAGCGATCCGCGACAACGACCCCGTGATCTTCTGCGAGCACAAGCTGCTTTACACGATGGAAGGCGACGTGCCCGAGGAGTCGTATTCGATTCCGTTCGGCGAGGCGAACATCGCGCGCGATGGCGACGACGTCACTATTGTCACCTACGGGCGCATGGTGCATTACGCGCTCGACGCGGCACAGCAACTCGCGAAGGACGGCATCGAAGCCGATGTGATCGACCTGCGCACGACCTCGCCGCTCGACGAGGAGACCATCCTCGAGAGCGTGGGCCGCACGGGCCGCGTCGTGGTGGTGGACGAGGCGAACCCGCGTTGCTCGATCGCGACCGATATCGCGGCGCTCGTGGCGAACAAGGCGTTTCGCGACCTGAAGGCGCCAGTCGGCATGGTGACCGCGCCGCATACGCCGGTGCCGTTCGCGGCCTCGCTCGAAGACCTTTACATCCCGACGGCGCGGCAGATCGCCGATGCCGCACGCGCAGCAAGGAGCTGAAGCCATGCCGATTCACATGATTACGATGCCCAAATGGGGCCTGTCGATGGAGCAGGGCCAGGTGAACGGCTGGCTCAAATCGCTCGGCGAGAAGGTTTCCAAAGGGGAGGAATTGCTCGACGTCGAGTCCGACAAGATTGCGTCGGGCGTCGAGTGCGCGTTCGACGGCGTGCTGCGGCGGCAGATCGCGCAGGAAGGCGACACGCTGCCGGTGGGCGCATTGCTCGGCGTGGTGGCGGGTGAAGAAGATTCGGATGCCGAAATAGATGGGGCGGTGGCCGAATTCCAGCGCGATTTCGTGCCCGCGAAAGCCGGTGATGCCGATGCCGGCCCGCAGCCCGAGAAGGCGCAGATCGGCGGACGCACGCTGCGCTATCTGAAGCTTGGCGAGGGCGATGGAACGCCGGTCGTGCTGATTCACGGCTTCGGCGGCGATCTCAATAACTGGCTCTTCAATCACGCCGATCTCGCGGCAGGGCGCAGCGTCTGGGCGCTCGATCTGCCGGGGCACGGCGAATCGGGCAAGGCGGTGGAGAGCGGCGCACTCGACGAGCTCGCGCAGAGCGTGGTCGATTTTCTCGACGCACAGAAGATCGATCGCGCTCACCTCGTCGGGCATTCGCTGGGCGGCGCCGTCTCGATGACGGTGGCCGAGCGCGTGCCCGCGCGGGTCGCCTCGCTTTCGCTGATCGCGAGCGCGGGGCTCGGCGACGAGATCGATGGCGCGTATATCGAAGGCTTCGTCGCGGCCGCGAACCGCAACGCGCTCAAGCCGCATGTCGCGAAGCTGTTCGCCGATCCCGCGCTCGTCACGCGTCAGCTCGTGGAAGACCTCGTGAAGTACAAGCGGCTCGAAGGGGTGCAGGACGCGCTCAGGAAGATTTCGGCACAAGCCTTCGAGGGCGGCACACAGCGGCGTGTGTTCCGCGACCGGCTTTCGACGCTGGCGCCGAAGGTGCTGGTGATCTGGGGCGAGGCTGACCAGATCATTCCGGCAAAGCATGCGCAAGGGTTGTCGCCGGAAGTGCGCGTCGAGGTGATCGCCGGCAAGGGTCACATGGTGCAGATGGAGGCCGCTGCCGAGGTCAACCGTCTGCTCAAGGCGCTCTTCGAGATGGGAGGCTGAGCATGGACGCCGTCACGGTTGAACCGGCGCGCTCGCGCGCCGAATCGTCGGGCGCGTCCGTCGGGCACGGCGGATCAGGCGATACGGCGCTCGGCCAGCACGGCCTGCGCAGTCGCGAGAAGCTCGCGCGCATTCCGGTGAAGATCGTGCCGGCGGAGGAGGGCGCCGCGCTGCCCAAGCCGCCCTGGCTGCGCGCGCGTCCGCTCATGAGCACGACCGTCGCCGGGGTGGCCGCCGTGCTGCGCGAACACCGGCTGCATTCGGTGTGCGAGGAGGCGATGTGCCCGAACATCGGCGAGTGCTTCGCGCAGCGCACGGCCACCTTCATGATCATGGGCGGGCTGTGCACCCGCCGCTGCCCGTTCTGCGACGTCGCGCACGGGCGGCCCGCGCCGCTCGACGAGGACGAGCCGGCGCACCTTGCTGCAGCCGTCGCGGCGCTCGGCCTGCGTCATGTCGTGATCACGTCGGTCGACCGCGACGACCTGCGCGACGGCGGTGCGGCGCACTTCGCGCGCTGCATTGCCAGCGTGCGCGAGCGCGTGCCGGGTATCGGCGTGGAAGTGCTGACGCCGGACTTTCGCGGACGCATCGACCGTGCACTCGATGCGCTTTCGGCCGCCTGGCCCGATGTGTTCAATCACAACGTCGAGACCGTGCCGTCGCTTTACAGGGCGGCGCGGCCGGGTGCGGACTATCGCGGCTCGCTCGCGCTGCTTGCGCGCGCCAAGGCCGCGCATGGGGCGCTCGTCACGAAATCCGGGCTGATGGTGGGGCTCGGCGAGACCGACGCCGAACTGCTCGCGACCATGCGCGACCTGCGCGAGCACGGTGTGCAAGTGCTGACGATCGGACAGTATCTCGCGCCGTCGCGCTACCACTTGCCGGTGCGCCGCTACGTGCATCCGGACGCGTTTGCGGCGCTGCGCGAGGCGGGACTCGCCATGGGGTTTAGCGAAGTGGTGGCGGGGCCGCTCGCGCGCTCTTCGTATCATGCGGCGCAGACCGTGGAGGCCGCGCGTCGTCACGAGCCAGCGTGAAGGAGTGGGTAGTTTTGCAACTAACCGCCAGCCTGTGCCCGCTTTGAAGGTGGCACAGCGGCGGGCCTTTATGCCTCCACGCGCAGATGCCGCGTGCTGACGCGCGACAGATAGACCGCCAGCCCGGCACCGGCAATCGCGAGGCTCGTCGCATTGGCGATCCAGAAGCCGCGCGCGCCCGTCGCCCAGGCGGGCAGGGTGCCGAACACATCAAAGCCCAGCGCATAGCCGCCGCCGAGGCCCACGCCCCAGAGCGCGACAGCGTAGATGACCGTGGGCACTACCGCGACCTTATAGGCGCGCAGCGCGAATGCAGTGGTGATCTGCAGCGCGTCGAACACGTGATAGAGCGTGACGATGGCGACGAGCGGCATGGCGGCCACTGCGACGGCTGGATCGGGCGTATAGCCCGCGATCAGGAGTGACCGCAGCACGAACACGATCGCGCCGTAGCAGCATGCGATCGCCACCGCGGTCACCACACCGTGCCGTGCGAGCGTGCGTGCCTCGGCGGGGCGCGCGCCGCCCAGCGCTTGTGCGACCAGCGTGGAGGTCGCCACGCCGATCGAGAGCGGTGTCATGTAGAGCACCGCACCGAGGTTCCCGGCGATCTGGTGGCCCGCAAGCGTTGTCGTCCCGAGGCGCGCGATGAAGATCGCCATGAACGTGTATGACGTCACTTCGATCAGGTACGAGAGCCCCATCGGAATGCCGAGCTTGAGCAGCTCCGCCTGGCGCTTCCATTCGGGCCAGCAGAAGTGCCTGAAGATCTCGAACGGCGCGAACACGTCGAGTCGCGTGAGCGCGATCGCCGCGCACACGGCGAGCGCCCAGTTGATCGACGTGCTGGCGAGCGCGCAGCCCGGACCGCCCAGCGCGGGCACGCCAAGCCCACCGAAAATGAGCCAGGTGTTCAGCGGCACCTTGATCGCGAGCGCGGCCACCTGCAGGAACATGACGAGGCGAGGCCGGCTCACGGCATTGGCGAGCGAACTGTAGATGCGGAACGCGAGGCTCGCGGGCAGCCCGAACGAAAGCAGCCGCAGATAGGCGACAGTGCGCTCGCGCAGTGCCTCGGGCGCGTGAGCGAGGTCCAGCAGCGGGCCGGGGAAGTAGAGGATCGTGAAGCCGATCACCATCAGCACGAGCGCAAGCCAGAAGGCCTGGCGCACTTCCAGACCGATCTCGGCGTCCTTGCGGGCGCCGTAGAGTTGTGCCGCGACAGGCTGCAGCGCCGTGAGTATGCCGGTCAGGCCGATATAGACCGAAACGTAGATCGACGAGCCCAGCCCGAGCGCGGCGAGATCGAGCGCCGAGTAGCGGCCGACCATGGCGGTGTCGATCACACCGAACGCGATGATCGCGAGCTGGCCGACCAGCACCGGCCAGGCGAGCGTGGCAATGCGCCGGATGTCGCCGAGGAAGGTCGTCGTCACCGGCGCCTCAGTCCGGGCGCTTGCGCCAGATGTGCTTCTTCAGCGGCGGCTGCGGCCGGTCGATGCGCACGTAGAGGCGGAAGCGTTCGTCGCGGTCGGCCGCGCGGCGGCCTTCCCAGACGAGCTTCCAGACGAAGTTCGACATCGAGCTCGGCTCGCCGTAGTCCTGTGTGTCCTGGCGCAGGATCACATCGCAGTCGTCGTCGAACGAGAAGTGCATCTTGCCGAAGTACGCGAAGGTGGCGATTTGCGCGTCGCCCAGACGCACGGGCGAGATGCACTGATAGTCGGCGGGCAGATGCGCGGCGATTTGCTCGGCAACGTCCTTGTAGGTCCGGCTGTAGTTGACGACCGGCAGCCAGAGCGTCATCAGCAGCACCCACATGAGCGTGGTGCCGCCGCTCGAGAGCACGACGCTGCGCCAGAGCACCTTCGGGTGCCGCGCCACGCGCCACTGCACG
>DATEJU010000053.1:0-4132 GCA_035277805.1 Paraburkholderia sp.
TCAGCCAGGGCAGTCGACAGAATCGGGGCAGCCGAAGCAGCCAACGGAATCATCCCAACCGGATGAATCGGCTCCGTCGTCTGAATTGACCCAATCAGCACAGGCACGTCCTTCGGCCCAGCCCGATCAAAAGCCGCAAACCGGGCAATCGCCGACTGGCAATCTGGGACTGGCTCGAGCGCGACGAGGCGTCGGTCGACAAGGCCGCGAACGGATCGCAGGCGAGCTGACGGCGGCAGGCGCGCCGCGCGCTCACGCATTGCGTGAGAAGCGGCGGCGCGCCGATCTGTTCGGCCGACTTACTCCTTCGACTTACTCTCTCGACTTACTCCCCAATAGGCCGCTGCACCGAGAGCCGGTTCGTCACCGATTTCACGCCGGGCACCGACTTCGCCACCTCGGCCACGGTGCCGAGCTGGCTGGCCTCGGCCACGGTGCCGTTGAGCGTCACCGCGCCGTCTCTCGCCACGATGCTGATGCTCCCGGCATCGATCTCCTTGTGCTTCGCGAGCGCCGCATACACCTTGCGGCTCAGCGCCCGGTTGGCCTTGCGTATCTCCCTCGGCGTGGACGCGGCGCTCGCCGCCGTTGCCCCGGACGATTCACTGGACGATGCGCCGCCCTGCGCCCATGCGCCGGCGCACACGCCGCCCAGCAACGCGGTGATCGACACCAGCACGCCGATACGAAGGAATCCTTTGTTATTCATGGAGGTACTCCCGTTGGTCCGTCGTAAGGTCAGAAGGTATGGCGAATGCCGAGCATCGCGGCGGTGGTCGAGACGCCGGGCGCGACGGGCTCGCCGTAGGTGATCGTCTGGTTCATCGTGCCGCGGTTCGCCACGTAACCTACCTGAGCATAGAGCAGCGTGCGCTTGGACACGCTATATTCCGCGCCCAGCGCGTATTCGATCGAATGATTGGCCGAGTCGTTGCGATCCT
This sequence comes from Paraburkholderia sp., assembly GCA_035277805.1. GTDB lineage: Bacteria > Pseudomonadota > Gammaproteobacteria > Burkholderiales > Burkholderiaceae > Paraburkholderia. The sequence goes on from DATEJU010000053.1 coordinate 942, forward strand.
TCAGATAATAGACGCCCGATGTGAGTTTGAAGAAAGGATTGAACGCGTAGCCGAGGCCGCCCGAGATCATTTCGATGTCGGCGTGGCCCGTGTTCGACGGATTCTTGCCGAGGCCATACGAGGCCGACACCGAGAGCCCATGGAAGGTGTACTTCGCGCCGAAATAGTAGAAGCGGTTGTTGTCGAGGCCGGTGGCGCTCGCGGTGGCCGGCAGGTTCGTGTCGTGTCCGTTGTAGTAGACCGCGGCGAGGTTCAGGCCGTAGTTGGAGTACTTCAGCACGGCCGATTCGCGCGTGCCGCCCTGGAACTGCCCCGGCACGCCGCCCGGCGCGTATTCCAGCCCCAGCGAGGCGCCGTAGAACTTGGGCGACTGATAGACGATCGCGTTGCTGTCATAGAGCGCGCCCACCGGCACATTGGTGTTCGTGCCGCCCCAGCCCGCCGCCTGGTTCACCCCGAGCCACGCGCTCAGGATGCTGCCGAAGTACTGCGCGGCGCGCACGTCGGTTTCCGCCATCGCGTAGATCATGGGCGTGTACTGGCGCCCCGCGTCGATCGAGCCGAACGGCCCCGAAACACCAATGGTCGACTGCTGGTTGAACACCGCCGTGGCGCCCGTCGTGTCCGCAAGGCCGAGCTTGCCGGTGCCGCTGTTGAACACCCCTTGCAGCCGGAAATTGACCTTGTAGCCGCCACCGATGTCTTCGGTGCCCCGGATGCCCCAGAAGCTGGAATAAATGCCCGCGTCCTTCAACGCGAAGACGTGGCCCAGATTCTTCGCGCCCTTGGCGAACGTTGCAGCCGCCGTGCTCTGATAGAACAGGCCCGTATCGATGGCGCCATACAGCGTCACCGACGATTGCGCGTGCGCCGCGCCGGCCATGACCGCGAGTACGGCCACGACGCTCGACTTCCGTTTCATGCTGTCTCCTCCAAACTATTGTCAAGGCCGTCTGATTCTTTTCGGCCCGCTGTCTTGCTTGTATTGAACGGCGCGTTGACTTCCTGTTGTTGTCTTGTTGTGTGCTGCTGCGTTTGCTGCTTCGTTTGCTGCTTCGCTCGCTACGGCGCGCTGCCTCGTTTTACTGCAACGCTCAGCCTTCGCGCCGCGGCGCCGCGAGACGCGCCGGATCGTCGAGGTAGCGGCGCTTGCCGAGCGCGAACAGCAACGCCGCCCCGAGCGCCGCGAACGGGATCCATTGCAACGCCATATGCAGTCCCATGCGGTCCGCGATCATACCGGCGATGAGCGGGCCGGCAGCCAGGCCGAGCAGGTTGTTGGCGAGCGCCCAGAGCGCCATTGCCGTGGCATGCAGCGCGGGCGGCGTCAGTTCGGCCACCAGTGCGCCCGTCGGGCCGCACACCCCCGGTGCGAGGAACATCCCGGCGCCGATCAGCACGAGTTGCAACGGCCCAGGCGGCAGGTGAAACGCCGTGGCGAGCGCCGCGAACGCGCCCGCGCAATACACCACGGCCATGGTCCATTTGCGCACCGCGTGGCGGCGGCTGATGCGATCGGTCAGCACGCCGCACAGAATCATCCCCAAGCCCGAGGTCAACACGAAGACGGCGGCCAGCACGCTCGCGTGGTCGAGCCGCATCGCGTAGCCGCGCACGAGATAGCTCGGCAGCCACGCGAACAGCGCGCCCGGCAGGATCAATTGGACGCCACAGCCCACGTAGGCAAAACCGATGGCTTTCGACGCGAACAATGCCCGCGCGAGGCCCCGTGGCGTGAAGCGGGGCCGCGCGTCACGCTGCGCGCCGCGCGCCGGCAGCGCGCGTTCGGGCGCGAGGCGCCGCTCGGTCACCACGAGGCGATAGATCATCGCCAGCACGAGACCGAACACCGCCATCGTGGCGAACGACCAGCGCCAGCCGAAATGCGCGGCCACGATGCCGCTCAACGCCATGCCCAGCATGGAGCCGAACGATCCGCCCGCGAGGAACGAACCCGAGAGCGTGGCGCGCAGATGCTCGGGAAAGACGCTGAGCACGACCGCGAGGCCGACACTCCCGTACGCCGCCTCGCCCACGCCCACGAAGAAGCGCGCCGCGAACATCTGCCCATAATTGGCCGACGCCGCGCAGCCGAGCGTGGCGAAGCTCCACAGCACAGCCATCAGGACGAGGCTCCTCACGCGGCCCCAACGGTCCGCGAGCAGCGAGAGCGGGAAGGTGAGGAGGCCCACCATCACCGCCACCACACTGCTCAGCGATCCTAACTGTGTATCGGTCAGCAGCCATTCGGCCTTGAGCAGCGGAAACACGGCGTTGAGCACCTGACGCGACATGTAGTCGGCGAGCAGCAGGCCGAAGGTCAGGGCAAAAACACTCCAGGCATAGGCCCGGGATACGCTCGGTGCGCCCGCGTGGGCGTCTCCCAGCGCGGCAGTCGCTTGCATTCCCACTTTCGTCTCCTTGAATATTTTTCGGTGCGCTCAAGCCCTCGGGCAAGCGCATCATGCATCGCGGCGCATCAGGCTGAAGCTCTGCCCGGTCGGCCCCGGCTCGGGCTGGGCTGCCAGGAACAGCGCGAGCGGCGCGACGTCCTCGGGCGACTTGGCCCACTCGCCTTCGAAGGTGTTGCGCGCCATCTGCGCGCCGGTCATCTGCGTGAGCACCGGGCCCGGAATCAATTGATTGACGCTGATGCCGTGTGGCGCCAGTTCCTGGGCGAGCACGCGCGTGAGCATCCACAATCCCGCCTTCGAGCAGGCGTAGTCGGAGACGCCCGCCATGCCGCGTTGCCCGAGACCGGATCCCACCGCTATGATCTTGCCACCGCCGCGCCGCTTGAGCGCGGGAATTGCCGCCTTCGCGCAGTGATAGGCGCCCACGAGATTCACCTCGATCGTCGTGCGCCACGTTTGCGTGTCGCTCGCCTCGATCGGCAGTTTGCGGCCGCCCACGCCTGCATTGATCACGACGATGTCGAGCCCGCCGAACGTCTCGACGGTCTCGTTCACCATACGTTCGACGCTCGCGAAGTCGGCCACGTCGGTGCGCACGGCGAGCGCGCGGCCGCCCTCGGCGACGATTTGCTCCGCCGTCTCCTGCACCTCGCCTGGCGAGCGCGCCGCACAGCATACCGCCGCGCCCTGGCGCGCGTAAGCCAGCGCAATGGCCCGGCCGATCCCTCTACCCGCGCCGGTCACGATGGCGATCTTGCCGCGCAGCTGCGGTTCTTG
>DATEJU010000054.1:0-38335 GCA_035277805.1 Paraburkholderia sp.
GGGCTCACTCATCGCCGGCTACGCGCCATCTGCGCCGGGCGCGCGCGGCTCGAGCCCATTGGGCGTGAGCCGCAGCACGCGGTCGGCGGCAGCCGCCACGGCCGCCGAGTGCGTCGCGAGCAGCACGCCCGCGCCGTTCTGTTGCGCCAGCTCGCGCAGCAGCGCGAGCACACGCATTGCCGTGTCGTGATCGAGATTGCCGGTGGGCTCGTCGGCCAGCACGAGACGCGGCTGGTGCACGAGCGCCCGCGCGATCGCCACGCGCTGCAATTCGCCACCCGACAATTCGCGCGGCAGCGCATGCTCGCGCCCGCCGAGCCCGACCGCGAGCAGTACGAGCGACACGCGCCCCGGCACGTCCTTCGCGCGCATGCCGTTCAACAGCAGCGGCAGCGCGATGTTCTGCGCCGCCGAGAGGTTCGGCAGCACATGGAACGCCTGGAACACGAAGCCCATTTTCTGGCGGCGCTGCAGAGTGGCAGCGTCGTCGTCGAGCGTGGCGAGATCGTTTCCGTCGAAGACGATTTGCCCCGCATCCGGCCGGTCGAGTCCGGCCGCGAGATTGAGCAGCGTCGACTTGCCGGCGCCCGATTCGCCCATGATCGCGACGCATTCGCCTGCCCGCAGTTCGAGATTCACATCGCGCAGCACGTTGCGCAGCGTGGTGCCGTCGTAGTGCTTCGACACGTTGGCGAGCGTCAGCATCATGGGTCGTCTGTCCCTCAACAGCCGTTCTGATTCGCCGCGCCGAAGCGGCGGTGCAAGATGTCCAGGCAAACGCAGCGCTTATTCGGCGGCTCCGATACCGCGCGGCGGCGACGTCGTGGTCGAGCCGGGGCGGCGCAGCATCTTGTCGACCTCGCCCGCGTGCAGCTCCTCGACCTGGATCATCTGGCGCGCGTACTCCTCGAGCGCGACCGAGCGGCCTGCCACGAGCGCGAGCAGCTCGCGGTAGAGACCGAGCGCGATCTCTTCGGCCTCGAGCGATTCGCGCAGGATGGACGCGATATCGAACGTATGGGAATCGAGCAACGGACCGATGGCGAGCGACGGATACGCGCCGAGCGTCGTGATCCATTCGCCGGCCTGGTGCGCATGCAAAAGCGATTCGTCGGCCTGCTGCCGCAGCCATGAGACGATCGGAATACGGGCGAATCCGAATACCAGGAACGAATAGTGCGTGTAGCGCACCACCCCGGCCAGCTCGGCTTCGAGGATCTTGTTCAGCACTGCGACGACCGGCTCTTTCTCGATCTCAGTCATGTTGCCTCCCATGCGAGGCCAGTGAACGGTATCGGTAGTTCATAACACCTCCGTCACGCAGAACGCGCTTGCAAGCGCGCTGACGAACTCGATTGTTGCACTTATCGCGGTTTGCCGCTGTATTCGACAAGACGTGCCTCGAGCAGACGCGCGAGCGCCAGGCCGCCTTCGCGCATGATCGAATCGTGATTCCAGCGGAATGCCAGCCGCGCGGGCGGCGCGAGCGCGACCGCGTTCATCCAGGCGCTGGCCGTCCTGACGTGCCAGTCGTAGCGCACCACCGTGCGGCTGCCGTCGGCGGCAAACTGCCAGCGTCCCACGCCTTCGAGCGCGCCGCTGGCCTCGCCCTCCAGCGCAACGAGCGGCGCGACGCGCGTGACGCGCACGTCGATAATCACCCGATAGGGCAGCACCCCCTTCCACGTGTAACGATGCACGGCGCCCAGGCCATCGGTTCCGCCCGCCTGCAACTCGCGCACCGCTTCGACACTCTTCCACCACCTCGGCCAATGCATCGAATCGTGGATCGCGTCCCATACCGGCTGCACCGGCGCCTCGATGCACCACAAGGTGGTCAAACGGAATTCCGCCATCGTTCTCTTCCTCCTTGTTTTCGATACGGCGACGCGTGTTTGCAGACCCGTCCCGCGCATGCCGGGATGCCCGTGGGAACATTGCGCGGTGCGAAGCGGTGCTCCAGAATTAGCCATCATCCACGTCCGGGTACGTTCGAGTATAGGAGGCGGCGATGCGCATACCGGGAATCGGGGCCACAGGGCCTCTGTGCATGGAAACCGTGAGACCTGTGCAATGACGGACGCGCCGCTTCCGGGCCGGGACTTCGTTGCCGATGCACAGGCACGCTTCGATGCGCTCGCAAACTATCAGGTCACGCTGAAATCGACATCGGCGGGAGCGGAACCGGTCGAAGTCCTCTATGGCTACCGCAAGCCGGGCTTCGTTCGGATGGACTTCATCCGTCCGCATGCCGGCGCGACGCTCACCTATAGCCCCGAATCGGGGAAGGTCAAGCTTTGGCCATTCGGTTTCGGGACGTTTCCGAGGCTCATGCTGAGCCCCGACAGTCATATGATCCAGGGCCCGCAGGGCCATCGCGTCGACCAGTCCGACATCGGCGCGCTGCTTGTCAACGTCCGCGAGCTTCAACAGCATGGCGACACGCAGATCGGCGGCGCCGAGACGATCGGCATGCGCCGGGCGTCGCATGTAATCGTGACGTGCAGGCCCGGACACATCGTGACGGGCGTGTTCCGCTATGAGTTGTGGTTCGATGCGAGCCATGGGCTGCCCATCAAGGTCGCGAGCGAAGGCGCGTCACATGAGCCGATCGAAACGGTGCTGATGGAGGACCTGCGCATCGACGTGCCAGAGTCGCTGCTCAGGCCGTTTGGCTAGTCGCGCGGGCGAGCGCTCAGCCGCTCATGAATTATCCGGAGTGCTTACCGAAATAAACGTACGACGAAAACAGCGGCGAACCGGGCACGAAGTTTGCGGCACCCACCGGGATCACGAGTGCGTTCATCTGCTCTTAAGCTTTCATTGCCTAAAATCTTTTCCGCCGCCGCAGTCCCGGCACGACCTGTTCATCCATGACGATTTCCACGCAAGAGACGAACCTCGCACTCGCAGCGCCCGCTCTTTCCGCACTCGCAGCGCCCGCTCTTTCCGCACTCGCCGAATACACCGGCCGCGTTGCGATTACGGCCGCGCAACCTGCGATGGTCCCGCCGTTGACCGGCGAGTACGGCAAGGACCGGTTCGAATCGTCGAAGCCGAAGGTAAAACCAATCAATGATCTGGCCTGACGCCTGGCGCACCCCTGCGCTGTTTCTCCGGGAGTGGCTCGGCCGCCCCACTATCGTCGGGGCGCTCTGCCCCAGTTCACCGCGCCTCGCGCGCCGAATGGCGACCGCGGTGCCGGCGGGCGAAGGATTGGTAATCGAGCTCGGCGGTGGAACGGGTGCGGTCACGCAGGCGCTGCTCGATCGCGGCGTGGCGCGGGAGCGCCTCGTTGTGATCGAGCGCTCGCCGGCTTTCGTGCGACATTTGCAGATACGTTTTCCGGGTGTCGCCATCGTGCAGGGTGACGCGGCGCGGCTCGCGAGGCTGCTACCGTCCGATGCCCAGGTCGACGCCATCGTTTCGTGCCTGCCGCTGCGCTCGCTGCCACGACGCGACGTGATTGCCATCGTCGATCAATGTCACCAGTTGCTGGCCAGACAAGGCGTCATGATCCAGTTCACTTACGACCTGCGGCCGCCAGGCCCGCATGCGATCGGACACACAGGCCTCGTCACCTCGCGGACTTGCCTAGTCTGGGCCAACATCCCGCCGGCGCGGGTCGTGATTGCCCGCCGGCACCCGTGACCATGCGGGCCGTCCGCGACTTCGTCCCATTGCGCGCGCCGGATGTCCTTATCCCTGCTGCCGGGCCGTTCGGAACGGGGCGTGCACCGGAATGAGAACGGTGACGCTCAGACCGGATTGCTGCTCCTCGCTGGAAAAGCCGAGACGAACCTCTGCTCCGATGCGGCTGGAAATCGCCTGGACGATGGAGAGTCCCAGGCCCGACCCCGGCTGCTCGCTGCCCAGCGTGCGGTAGAACGGGTCAAAGACGCGGTCTCGTTCCGCCAACGCAATGCCTGGCCCAGTGTCCTCGATGCGCAGCACGGCCCGCCCTTGCGCCGCGCACACCGAAAGATCGACCCGGCCGCCCTGCGGTGTATAGCGGATGGCGTTATCGACCAGGTTCTTGACCACGGCGATCATGTCCAGCTCGCTGGCCCATACCTGCACGTCCTGCTCGCCTTCGACCCCAATGTCGATGTGCCTCGACTCGGCCAGCGGCATGAGGTCCTCCAGCACGCGGCGGTAGATGCCCTGCACGGACACCGGCGACTTCGGCGCTTCGGCAATGGACTGCGCCCTCGCCAACGTCAGGAGTTGATCCAGCAGGTTCCTGCCTCGCTCGATCCCCTGGCGCAGCACAGTCAACCGTTCGTGTGCCGTGATGGACATTTCCGCGTCCTCCAGCCGCTCTGCTTGCAGCGACAGCGCGGTCAGCGGCGAGCGCAGCTCGTGCGCTGCATCCGCAACAAAGCGGCGCTGGTTGTCCATCGCTTGTGCCACGCGAACGAGCAGACGATTGATCGCCACGGCAAACGGCCGTACCTCGACGGGAAGATGGCGGTCTTCGATGGGATGCAGCTCCTGCTCGGCGCGCTGGTCGATTTCCCTGGAGAGCGCCGCGATGGGCCGGAACATCTTGCGCACCAGATCGGCGACGATCAGCAGCAGAACCGGCACGAGGATCAGGAACGGCATCACCGCGCGCAGCGCACCATCGCGGGCAATTTCATTGCGGAAACCAGACTCCTGTGCCACCGCAATGCGCTCTCCGGCGGCGGTTGTCTTGATCAGCACGCGAAATGTCTCGCCGCCGACCTCCAGCGTGTGCAGGCCATCGGCCAGCGTCGCCGGCAAGGCAAGCCGCCCGCCGTCATCCACACCGAGCGTGGATGCATTGCCGGCGCCCAACTGCTGGACGATCACGCGCGATTCTTCATCGCCGCCGTTGATGCGGGTATCGGTAACCGGAGGGGTGGGTGACAGGCGCTGCCGATCCATAAGCTGCGCCACCTGGAGCAAGACATCGTCTTGCAGCTCGTGAGCTTCATCGAAGGCCGACAGGAACGAGAAAACCCCTGCCACCAAAGCCACGAGCAGAATGGCCACCGACAGGGTGACGGAAAGCTTCAGCTGAACCGACTCGTTCAAGCGCTTTTTGAAACCATCCATCCCATCCCCCTGACATTCTTGATGACATCGCTGCCCAGCTTGCGCCGCAGCGCATGGATCAGAAATTCGATGACATTGCTCTCGACTTCCTCCCCCCAGCCGTAAATCCGGTCCTCCAGCTCGCTACGCGACAGAATGGCGCCCGGCCGAACCAGCAGGGCTTGCAGCAACGAGAATTCGCGGTTGGACAGTCGCACCGCAGGGCCGCCGATGACGCTGGCCTCTTTCGTGACCGGATCGAGCGACACCACGCCGTTGCTGAGAACGGGCGCGGCGCTGCCGCCCTTGCGTCGCAGCACGGCCCGCATCCGCGCCAGCAGTTCCGCCATCTCGAAGGGTTTGAGCACATAATCGTCGGCCCCGCCGTCGAGGCCGCGCAGGCGGTCGTTCAGGCCATCGCGCGCCGTGATGATAAGCACCGGAACCGGGTTGTCCTGGGCGCGGATACGCGTCAGCACGTCCAGCCCATCCTTGCCGGGCAGACCCAGATCCAGCAGAACCAGGTCGTAGTGCTGGCACTCCAGCGTCGTGAGCGCGGTCTGCCCGTTCTTCACCCAATCCGCCGCATAGGACGCATCCCTCAATGCGCCCTGGATCGCTTCCCCGATCATGGGGTCGTCTTCGACCAGCAATACCCGCATTCCCCCTCCGTTCAATCGTCGCTCAATCGTCGTTCAATGTGCCGTCCTGGCTGCCCGCGGCCTGCAGTGCTCACCGGTCAAGCTTTGCCCTGGAGCGTGTCGAAAGTTTTCAGCAAATTGGCCAGGGCCGCCTTGCAATCCGCCTGGTTCGGCGCATCGGCGCGCAGTGCGGTCAACGCTCCGTCGATGGACTTGTCGAGCACATGCCAGTCATCGGCGGCGCGAGGTTTCAAACCCGCCTCGGCCGAGTCCCAGGCCACCTCCAGATCCTTGATGCGGGTCTTGGCTGCGGGCAGATCGCCTTTGTCCACGGTGGCGGCCACGTCGGCGGCGATGCCGCGAAACGTCGACAGATCGCCGAGCCGGGAGACAGCTCGGCTCTGCGATGCCGGGGCGGCCTGGGCCGATGTTGCCGGTGCGGCGCCCGTGCTGCCGGGGTCGGCGGACCTGGAGCAGCCGGTCGCCAGAGCCAGCAGCAAGGCGGCCGATACGGCGAGCATGGGACGTGCGAATGCGTGTTGCGTGGGCATGACTTCTCCTTGCGAAGTGGAAAGAGGGTTATTCGGCAGCCTGGGCGGGTCGGCTCGCATTCATGCCGAACTGGGCGGCGGCCACCAGCATGACGATCACCGCGAGGAACAGGGCGCTGGTCCACATGGCGCCCATGCCGAGGCCGCCGTAGGTCTTCGCCTGCGTCAGCAGATCGCCAAGCGCGGCGCCGAACGGGCGAGTCAGGATGTAGGCGATCCAGAAAGTCAGCACGGCGTTGCCGCCCGTGCGCCAGGCGGTATAGGTCACGCCGATCAGCCCGCCGAACGCAAGCGCGCCCCAGATGAAGCCAAGGCCCAGCGCCTCGGTCGCGAGATCGCCAGCCGCCGTCCCCAGCGCGAAGGTGCACAGGATGGCGGCCCAGTAAAACAGCTCCCGGCGCCGCGTCACGATGTCGTGGATGGACAGGGTGCGCTCGACCCGGTACCAGACGAAGAAGATCATGGCGAGCGCCACGGCGAACGCCGCGGTGCTGACATACAGGCTAACCCCCAGACCATCGGTCAGCAGATCGGTGATCTGGGTGCCGACCACGCTCACCAGCACGACCGTCAACCAGTAAATCCACGGGGTGTAGCGGCGGGTGCGCAACTGCGTGAACAAGGCCGCCGCCAGCAAGGCAGCCATGACCGAGCGGGTGATTCCCTGCCCCCAACCCGCATTGACCGCGAGGAAGTCGGCCCCCGTCTCGCCCACCGTGGTGGACATGATCTTGATGATCCAGAACGACAGCGCGATTTCCGGGACTTTGTTGAGCCAGTCGCTGGTTCGCGCGGCGGGCAAGTTGTTCATGGTGTTCTCCTGTCAAAGTGAAAGGGATCACCAACCAGTCTGACCAGGCTGACTTAGCCAGGCCATAGGCTCAGTCGCGGCCCCCCTATCGCGATGGATCCGCACGCGATCAGCTCCGCAGTGTAGATCGTTGACGAAATAGATTAGCAATACCAACGAATTGGGGTGACGCAGGCAGAAAAGCGTTGCCTCTATTGGCGGCGCCCGATTACCGAGCCAAATGATGGGACCGCACGGCTGGGCGCATCCGATAGCCGACGCCCCTGACGGTCAGGATCTTCTCCGCACCGAGCGTGCGCCGCAAACGGTGCACCAGAACATCGACCGCGTTCCCTGCGGCTCGGCGCGGGCGCCCATAGACTTGCATGGCCAGTTCGGAACGGGTGAATACTCGCGTGGGCTCATTCATCAGCGCGACCAGAAGCCGGTATTCGCTGGGCCTCAATGTCACAGGCAGCCCGTCGAGCGACACCGCACAATCGGGCTGGTTCACGGTCAGATTTCCCAGCGCTATCAGACCTTGATCGAGGGACGGACGCCGGAACAGCAGGCGAACCCTCGCGGTAAGGTCTTCGGGCTCGAAAGGCATCATGAGATAGTCGTCGGCGCCCGCGTCCAATGCGGCCACCGGGCTCTCCGGGAGACCGCTGGGGAGCATTGCGATGACAAGCGCACTGCCGCCGAGCCTGCGATAGCCTCGCAGGAGGCGAAACGGATCCATTCCGGGGCTCCCGAAATCCAGCAGCAGGAGTGCGTGGGTCTGTTGCTGCAGGCCAAGCTCCGCCTCGAATTCGTTGCTCGCCCAGTCCAGCTCATGTCCCGCGCGATGCGCCCATTCGACGATCGGCAGTGCACTCGAATTGTCGTCTATTACCAGCAGGATCCTCACGCTGTTCTCCGGTCACCGTCACCGGATTGTCACCGCAACATCCTTAAGCAACGCTTAGCGGACGAAGATTCCCGCCCTTGGCTCTCGACGCTCGCGACGCTCTCGACCGGACCGGTACCCGGTCCCTCGGGGACAATCGGGTAAAACGGCGCCCTGTCTGAACGCACGATGGCTGGATTTACCGTGACCGTCTCCTCTTCGGCCGCGCTTTCAGCGGACCAGTGCGCACACCGATGCCGGACCCGCGCGCGGCGCGCGGACAACATCGCCGGCATCGACGTTGGCATCCTTGATCGTGGACCTCGAATTTGCGTGAACGATGTTCGAAACCTGATCGTTACGGACAGCACTCATCGACAAGCCGACTCCTATACTGCGCTTTGGTAACGGCTCCACCACGCGGCACCCTGCTTCGTTGCCCTGTGATCCGCGATATGTCGTTATCCTCATCATTCGCTGTGCTATGCCCGCACTCGGCGGCATTTGCGCTCCTGTTTACCGCTTTAGGGATGACGGACCGTGGCATTACGCGAGAGATTACGCGGCGAACGCTCCGAGCCTCGATGCATCGGGCCGCGCCGCACGGAGCTTGCTCTCGCGCGCCGACGCCGTGCAGCGGGCGCAGGCAATCTTCGATTCACAGGCGGCCAGAACGGGCTCATAGTCCGAAAGTACCAGTACGCTCGTTTCCATGGCCGTATCACTTCCTGCCGAAAGCAGAATTCAGCATCAGGCCGTATCGCGGGAGCCTGTCATGGCTGAATTGCAAGTGTATCCAAGGAAGCGGATGGATGTGCCGGTCGTCGCAATCGGAGCGTCCGCGGGCGGGATCATCGCGCTGCAGAAACTGTTTCAGACGCTCCCGGCCAGGGTCCCTTTCGCAATTGTCGTATTGCAGCATCTGCCCCCCGGCCACCCCAGCGGCCTTGCGGCGCTCATCGCAAACTGGACAGCCGTGCCCGCCCGAGCCGCTACGAATGGCGTGCGGCCCGGGCCGAACTGCGTGTACATCCCATCGCCCGATGACATCCTGACGCTCGAAAACAACGTATTCCGCACAAGGCCGGCACAAGGGGGTGGCCGGCGACCCGGTATCGACACGATCGACGCATTTCTTGAAAGCCTCGCGCTGCATGCGGAACGGCGTCCGATTGCCGTCATTCTCTCCGGCACGGGCATGGACGGCACCGCGGGGGCAGTCTGCATCCGCGAGGCGGGTGGAATCGTCATCGTGCAGGATCCGCTCACCTGCCTGCATGACGGCATGCCGCGCGCGGTGATACAGCGAGGCATTCACGATCACGTCCTGCCCGTGGGAGCCATCGCCCAACAGCTCATGACCTGCGCCGATCCTCGTTACACGAGGCCCGCGCGTTCAGCGGGCTGCGCGGGTGTCATGTCGGGAACGCTCAACCGGATTATTGCGATGATCCGGCAGCAGGCCGGATCCGATCTGAGCGGGTACAAGCCCTCGCCGCTGTTCTGGCGGATCCAGCAACGCATGGAATCGCGCAAGGTCTGATCGTTTGACGACTACGCCTGCCTTGTCGAAGATGACCCGGTCGAGCTCGAAGCGCTGGTGCGCGGCATTCCGATTCACGTCACGGAATTTTTCCGCGATGCCGAAGCCTGGAGCGCGCTTCACGAGAGCGTACTGACGCCCCTTGTCCGCACCAACGCCGGAAATCGGCCGATACGTGTATGGACTCCGGCATGTTCGACCGGTGAGGAAGCCTACTCTGCCGCGATGCTTCTGGATGAAATCGTCCAGCAGAGCGATGCACGGGCCGACTTCCAGATCTTCGCGACCGATGCAGCGCCGGAGCTGGTGGCGACAGCCAGTCGCGGCGTGTTTCGTGAAGGCTCGCTGGCAGCCATTCCGGCCGGGCGACGGGCGCGCTATTTCTACAAGGCCGGTGGCGCGCTTCGTGTGAAGCGCTTCCTGCGCGAAAAGCTGGTATTCGTCCCGCACGATCTGATCTCGGATCCGCCTTTTTCCGGGCTCGATCTTGTCACCTGCCGCAACCTGCTCATCTAACCCTCGCGAGATCGGCGCTGCGCGTCGCACGGGAACGCTTCGATATTCCGTCGGTGCTGATTGACGACGAATGCAGCGTGCTTCGGGTCTATGGCAACACGGAAAACATCCTCAGCCCGCGGGCGGGCGAGCCCACGCTCAAGCTGACGGACCTCGTGCCGCAGCAGTGGGCGGGGCATCTTCACCTCTCGGTGCAGGAAGCGCTTGCCGAACGCGAGCCGCTCACGCTGACGAATCTGCGCGACCGCGTCACGGGCGAAGATTCCATGAGCGTGCGCCTGACGCCGCTGCAAACGTCAACAGGCAATGTGTGGGACCGCTTGCTGGTGACGTTCATACGGGAACCGCATGCATTCGAACTGTCCGATGCGAACGACCAGCATGCCATGCGATTCGGCCCCGACGTCGCCGTCGAGGTGGACTGGAAAGATCAGGCCTGCACGTCCCGCGAGGAGCTGGAGGCGTCGCGGGAAGAATTGCAGGCGCTCAACGAAGAACTGAAAGCTTCCAATGAGCAACTGAACGAAAGCAACGAAGAGCTCAATGAAGCCAACGTCCGGCTCCAGGAAAACATCGCGCAACTGGCCATGCAAAGCCGCGTGCTGCAATCCGGCGCGGTGATGACGCTGTTCCTGGATCAGGACTTGAGGCTGCGCTGGTTTACTCCGGCCATTCGAGAGGTGTTCTCGCTGAAATCGAGCGATGTCGGGCGTAGCATTGCCGACCTCGTCCCCCGGTTCGATGACAGGGATTTCCTGAAAGATATCCATGATGTCCTGCAGGCGGCCATGAACGGCGCGCCGCTCGAGACGTCTCTGGGGATATTGATTCGTACGCTTGTCAGCCAGGCCGATGACGACCGCCGATGCGCGTTCTACATCGCCGATGGCAACGTCCTGCGCCATGTCGTTGGCATGACGGCGTCCTATGCGCATTGCGTGGATGGCTTTCGCATTTCTCCGGAGTCGCTCGCCTGCGGACTGGCGGTGGCCACAGGCAAACCCGTCATTACGCCCGACGTGCTCGAGGAACCGCGATGGCAGCCATGGGCATGGCTGGCGCAACAGTTCGGATATCGTGGCTGCTGGTCCTTCCCGGTCGAGACATCGGAAGGCAATCTGGTGGGCTCGCTCGCCATGTACTTTGAAAAGCCGCGCGCGCCCTCGGAGGTGGATCTCGAACTGGCAACGGCATTCACGCAGACAGCCGGCATCATTATCTGGAGGCATCTGCATTCGGCGTCTTCCCTGCAACAACCGGAAACGTCGGCCAGGACGCGCGTGGACTAACCCGATTCGCGCGACGCGGAATCGACAGCGCAGCCAGCCACGTGCTTGAAAAAATCGCAGCAACTTTGGGGCAACCATGCATTCGCATGACGAAGCGGTGCGCGAACTGGCGCACATCCGCACCATGGTGCTGCAGCTGGAGCAACTCGTTAAGCATGAGCGTCCCGTCCGGCGCGCAACGACCGTGATGTCGCCGGAGTATTGGCGCGAACGCGTGAAGGCCACCGCCCAGGGCGAGCCGCAGTTGCAGCCGCAAGCCGGTGCGCTGCTGACCCGGCTCGATGCGATCGATGCGGCCACCTCGCGCTGCGCCCCGACGGCTATCTATTTCTCGGCTCGGCGGAATCCGCGGACGCAGCCGACGATCTCTTTACGATCGTCGACAAGAAGCACCGCATCTGCCGCGCAAGAAAGATCATCAATCGCTCGAAGCAGGCCGTCGCCTTTCCGTCGCTCGCGCAATCGACCACGACGCCGGAAGGCGTGCAGGCGAGTCTCGTCGGCACGGCTGCGCCGGTGCCGCCGGAGCGGCGCAATTTCTCCTTCTCCGCGCTGCACCGGCGCGTGCTGGAGGAATACGCGCCACCCGGCGTGATCGTCGACCGCGATTCGACCATCGTGCATCTCTCGGATAACGCCGGCAAATATCTGCGCCATGCGGGCGGCGAGCCGTCGAGCAACATCATGGCCGTTGTCGTGCCCGAGCTGCGGCTGGATCTGCGCACCACGCTGTTCCGCGCGCTGCAAACGGGCCCGAGCGTGGAGGCAAGGCGCGTGAAGATGGTCCGTGACGGCCGCACGTCGTGGATCAACATGACCGTGCGCCCCTTCCACGATCCCGATCGGCCGTTCGCTCTTCGATGTCACGCATTCGCTCAAGCACCCGACGCTCGCCGAGGACGTCAAGGAAGCGTTTGAGACGCTCAAGCTCATCGAGCGCGAAGTCCAGAGCCAGGGTGGCCGCTGGTATCTGATGCGCCTCCTGCCCTACCGCACCGCCGACGACCGCATCGACGGCGCCGTGCTCACGCTCATCGACATCACGGCGCGCCACAAGGCCGAGGAGCAAGCCCGCATCGGCGAGCAGCGCCCGCGGCTCGTTGCGCAGTCGACCGACGACTACGCGATCATCGTGCAGGACCCGGTGGGATGCATCTCGAACGGTAGCCATCAAGACGGATGTTGGTCGATGAGCAATGCGGACAGGGAGGTCGGGGTTCCGGTTCCGGCGAGAGGAGCGCGGCGATGTGCCGTTCCCGGTAGGCAGTCAACTCACGGTCTTCACCCTTTTCCCGGGTGCGGTAACCATCAATTGTTTTGCTTGCTGTCACTCGTTTTCCTTTCTGCACCCGATTTCCTGTCAACGGCCAGCGCCTTCGTTGTGCGTTGGCGCGAGCATCCTCTTACCCGCCCATAATCCGGTCTTCGGACTCGCCAACGATCACAATCTCGGTGCGGCGGTTGCGGGCCTGGCTTTCAGGCGTGTCGTTGCTCGCCACGGGACGGTCGTACGCGAAACCCTTTGTCTTGATCCGTGAGGGCGCAATGCCGCGTTCCTCGAGCGCCGCGGCAACGGTCGTGGCGCGTGCCTCCGAGAGCTGCGTGTTGTACTCGTGCGTGCCGACATTGTCCGTATGCCCTTCGACGATCACCGGCTTGTCGCTACGCTTGAGCAGCACCGCTGCGCGAGCCAGCGCTGGCGCTGCGTTGGCACGCAGCGTCGACTGGTCGAAATCGAACAGCACCTTCTCGGGCACCGTCGCGCTCTGCTGGCCGTACGAGAAGGCCGTGGTGTTCGGGTTCGAGCCGCGCGGCCCGTAGATGCTCGCGCACTGGGCGCCGCCGACGCCCGCGGCGCGGCCCGGCTGCGTCGACGTGGACGACTCTTTCTGGCCTGCGTTGTTGAACGACTGCGCGCCGCTCGCGTTGAAGTCGTTGCCGGCGTACAGCAGCCCGCCGTTGACCAGATTGCCGCCCGAGATGGTCATGTTGCGTCCGGCCACGATCTGCCCTTGCTGGCCAAACGATGTGGTCGTGCTGGTTGAGTTCGGCGGAGCCATTGCTCTTCTGATGGTTTTGCAGGCTGATGCGCCGGTTACTGTTTCGCACGTTGCACGACGTGCTTCTGATGCCGGATCGGGAGTCGGCTGGCCGTCAGCACTGTCCGAGTGCCGGAATAATTGACAGGATCCGATCAACTTTGCTCGGCCAACGCCGACGTCAGTTCCGCGATCCGGCTATGAATTCTCTCGTTTTCCGCCTCCGGGAGAACGTCGCCAATCCATCGCTGGTAATGTTTCAGCTCGCGAAGACGTACCTCGTCGGGGCTATCGGATCGATCGATAAACAGTGCGTCATGAGGCGACATTGCACGCACGACAAATGCAGGCTGAGTACTGCGCATCGGCAGGAAAGATTCCGAATGAGCGCCTTTCGTCATGCTCAAGGGATGAAACTCGCCAAGCATCAATCCCGCCTCCATAAAGACATGCTTGGTCAAGGAATGCGCCTGATCGATATATTTGCCGTATTGCGCCTCTTCGAGGCCCCGCACGAATACGCATACCGAAAACAATTTCTTGTTGCCCCGCATGCGGGCAAGCATCCTGTAGTATGAGTCGGGTAATTTTTTCAATACGCTCAAGAAATCGCTGAATTGCAGGTTATCCGCGTTCCATATGCAGAAAACCAGAGCGTTTCCGTTATGAACCGGCCCGGCGAATGGACAGACTGCTCCACGGCGCCCCAGCTCAGCATGAGGCGCCATGATAAATTCCTCCAGCCATTCGAGGCCCGACTCAAATGTCTTTCGGTCTGGTTCGTCCGGCGTGGATTTTATTGCTGTCGATAGACATGCCGAGCGCTCGATTTTTATGATTTCCCGATCGAATATCGAGTGGAGAGCTTCATATGCGTCATTGGTAGTCGCCATGATAGAAATAGTTCACTCGGTGAGAAATAGGGAGTGCACAACGATCCGTCGATGCGCAAGCGGTGGCTATGTCGTGTTCGGAAAGCTCTGCCCTGGGCCGCTTTGAACC
This sequence comes from Paraburkholderia sp., assembly GCA_035277805.1. Lineage (GTDB taxonomy): Bacteria > Pseudomonadota > Gammaproteobacteria > Burkholderiales > Burkholderiaceae > Paraburkholderia. The sequence goes on from DATEJU010000054.1 coordinate 14,322, forward strand.
TACGTCCGGCACAAGGGGCTCAAGTCCAGATCTGGAGCGTCGAGGGCACGACTGCGTCTCACGCCGAGCGCACTGGCGCGCAAGAGATCTTCCACATGCGCCATGACGACTTCTCGCGCATTGCGCGAAAACAGCGAGTGATCCACGTTCTCGACGACCTTGACGGTGACGTTCTTCAACCCGCGAAGAGCATTCCCGTTCTGCCCAAAACGAATCTCCAGTTCATCAAGTCCCACATCGAGCGAACCGTAGACCAGCGACGTCTGCACGCCCTTGCGCTCGAGGTCCATCAGCAGTCTTCTGATAGCGCCTGTAGAGTGGTTGATGCCAAACATGCCATCGAACGGTCGGCTGGCGAACGAAGTCAAGCGCACGGACCAGCGGCGCGCCAGCTCCAGCGCGATCGCCCTTCCGTTTGCCTGGCAAGTCAGCAGCCTGAACCACTTGCGGGGACTGCGCACCGAGCGCCAGTACACACGGCTGGATTCGACACGCCTGGCATTCGGCCTGGTTTGGGCCCCGCTCCAGAAAAAGAACGGCAGGTTGATCGGCACGCAGCCCACCACGCGGGGATGCGCCAGTGCCACATGAATGCTCACGTATCCGCCCGAACAAACGCCAAACGTCACGACACCTTCGTATCCGGCCGCCGTCAACCAGTCCACGCCGGCGACGGCATCGGAGACGGCATGACGGGCATAGATCTCTTCGTAAGTCGTGGATGCCCCGCGTTGCAGACTCTCTCCCATGCCTCCCATATCCATGCGCAGCGAGGCGATGCCTTGTGCCGCAAGCCTTCTTGCCATCAGCACGGCAAGCCTCGCGTCACCGACGCGATGAACCCCGCCAGTGTTGACGATCAACACAGCGGGCGCATGAGGTTTCGCGCGGTGAGGCCTGCAGAAAATGCCCGCGTACCGTCCTTCTCCGAACACCACGGGCTTCTCGTGGCCTGCTGCAAAATCGATCCGGGCATCCGCGGCCGGCGGCAGCAACTTCGACGCAAACCGTCGCTGCGCGCCAGACCGGCAGCCAAGCCACGCGAGCACACTGTCAAAAGCCCGTCGAGGCGTCACGCTGGATCGCGGATCGACGAGGAATTTGTCGAACTCGGGAAAGATCTGGATGTCCGCGCTTGCACCGTGCTCGCGGTAGCGCTCAACCAGTTGGCGCGAAGACGCGCTGCTGCAAACGTCCTGCACCAGCACGCGCCGCGCGGGAACACGCTCGCGCCGCACAAGGTCGACGCCGGCCAGTTCGCCGAGTGTGTCGGCATACAGCTGGAATCCAAACGCGCCCACCGATTGCGCATCGCTATCGGTTTGCGCCGCGACCCGGCCGTTCGGCGTCTTGAGCCAGCTCTCATGCTGCATGCGCAACTCCCGGATATAGCGCTTGCCCGCGATAACCGGCGCCATCAAGACCACGCTGTCCACGTCCTCCAGTTCCTCGGCGGCCACTGCCGCGAGTAGCGCGCCAAGCCGCAAGCCACACAGAATCAGGCGTGTCGCGCCGCTCGCCGCACGCAGATATCGCGCTGCGGCCTTGACGCTTTCGATCCACGCGCGAAAGCGTTGCGGGTCTTCCTCGTAGCCTTGCGAATCGCCCGCTCCCGGATAATCGAAACGCAGCACGGACATGCCGCCTTCCGCCGCCAGTCTTTCCGCGAATTCGCGCCAGCCACGATGCGCGCACAGCGCGTCGTAGCCGAAGGGACTACACAACACGACGGCCGTCGTGGCCCCGCTGCGTGCCGGGAGGTGCAGCGCCCCGTAACAGCCATTGAAGGTAACTGGCCTCATCGCTGGCCCCCCTTTTATTCCTGTCGTTGTATGGCCGCGAGCGTTGCGCACTCCGTCGGCCCCTCCTGTCGTAGCGAAACGAGCATGCTGGCGAGGGATTCGATGCTTTGAAACAGATCGAACGTGATCAACTCGGCGGGTATCTCGATGTCCAACGCCTCCTCGATCGCCAGCATCACGCGGATTGTGCCAAGTGAGGACAGTCCAGCGTCATAGAGGCTGTCGGTGTCGCTCAGGGTTGCGACCGGCACGTCAAGACATGCGGTCTCCGAAATGATGCTGCGTAAAGCGGCTTTCATTGTTTTCCCCTATCACTCGTACGTTTTTGGATATGTAGCCCACGTGTCTATGCGTGAAGATCTGCAACGACACGCCGCCCGGACCGGCCTGCGGATCTGCCGGCCATTGCGTCGCTGGCGAGCTGTCCTGCGAGCGCCGTTCTGTCGATCTTCCCGTTCGCATTGAGCGGTAACGAATCGACCATGACGACGCTCTGTGGAACGGCATAAAGCGGCAAGCGCTGCCGGCACGCCTGCAGAACCTGACGCGGCTCCATGCTGGCGTTCGCCACGAAGGCGACCAGGCCGGCGGCACTGCCGCCTTCGCCAACCGGCCACGGGATCACCGCGCACTGTGCGCCCTCGCTGCACGCTCGTACGACATTCTCGACTTCCTCAAGCTCGATCCGGTTTCCGCGAATCTTGACCTGCGTATCGAGACGCCCATGAAACACGATTCCGTGATCCGCAGTCATGCGCGCAGCGTCGCGTGTCCGGTACCAGCGCCGCGCGCGACGGCCAGGATAGTCTCTTTCGACGAATCGGCTCTTGCCTGCTTCGTCCTGGACGAGATAGCCGTCGGCAATCTGCGGCCCCGCAATGAGCAACTCTCCCCGCTCACCATAAGCAACAGGCTCGAGCCGGGCATCCACCACCACCAGTTCCACACCCGGCAAGGCCCAGCCCAACGGCATCACGGTGTTCTGCGCGTGTTCGAGGAAGCCGGCCCGCACCTCGAAGCACGTACAGGCAATCGTTGCTTCAGTCGGGCCGTACATGTGCAGCACGCGGCTGTTGGGCGCCGCGCGCATCCATGCAAGCGCCAGCGAACGGGTCAAAGGCTCGCCACCGAACAGCGAAACCCGGAGGCTCGAAAAGACACCTGGCGCCAGCTTGCGCATCTGCTGCATGAAGCCGGCCACGGAAGGCACGCTATTCCAGTGGGTAATCCCGTGGCGCTGGACGAAATCCACGTTGAACAGCGGGTCAACGGAATCGGGCACGTACAGGCAGCCGCCGTTCGCCCAGCAAACGAACATGTCATGCACGGAGGGATCGAACACCAGTTCGCATAACTGAATATATCTCGCACTGCTGTCCTTTTCCTGCAACTGCAATTGGCCGTCTATATACGCGTCGGCATTGGCATGCGTGATAGGCACCCCTTTCGGGGTACCTGTCGATCCGGAGGTGAACAGCACGTAAGCGACATCGCCCGTGGCGCCGTCGCGTCGCTCGTAGGGCGCGATTGGCAGAAACTGCAAACGGTTGGCACGGGAAAGCTGATCGGTATCCACGCCCTCTTCGTCGAGCAGATAAATTCGTGGAGGCTCTTCAAGGAGAGGCAGTACCTCATCAAGCATTGCCGCACAACGGCGATCGACCAGCATCGACGGCGCGCCGGACTGTTCGATAATAGCCGCGATACGTGCCGCAGGCATCTTCGGACTAAGGGGCACATAGGCCAACCCGGCATCAAGAATGCCCAGTGCGCCCCAATAGGCTGCGGCACTCCGATGCGCGAACAACAGACAACGCCTCGCGTCGCCGGCCCGCTCGACCGATGCCAACCCGGACGCTACACGTCGCGCCCGCGCCTCAATTTCCCCGTAGGTATAGGAGCGCCCATCAACCCACAAAGCAGGATTGTGGGGTTGGTTCGCGGCCGAATCGAAGAAGAAAGCATGCAACATCTGGCGCTCCGGTCGTTCTCGGGAAAATTGAGCCCGTGGCAATCACGGCGCCAACGGTGTCAGCAACATGCCGCCCTTTTTCCGTCGATTAAACTCACAGAAAATCCTCGCGACCGACAACTAAACCGGCAAATTGCTTGCGACCAAGCATAGGGGAAGGCAGACCTATGAGAAAAGCATAGCCTTGTAACAAGATGTGAGTCTGATTATTTCGGAATCCAAATATAAATATTTCAACCTGAAAAAAATACCGGATCGAAAATCGCTCGAACCGCCGTGCAGACGTGCCCCAAACGCAATGCAATCGCGCTGACGGAATATGTCACGCGTTACAACCCAAATGTACCGCCGTTCCGCTTGTAATATTCCCTTTGAGAGAATCCGCGCTGGACGTCCCGAGGGCGCTGCCTTCAACGAGGCACCGTGCCGGGCATTTACAAGAATCGTCGGCCTCGCAGCTGCTTGACTCTTTAGTCTGATGAATACCCTGTGCTGTTCGCCGGGGTGCATGGTCGATGAACACGGCTACGCGCGATTTATTTCTTGATTTTTTTCGATTTAGATCGTGTATGGTGAAATCTGCAAAGATGACCGTTGTTTTCCCATCCAGCGTTAATAAATGACGCAGCCGTATTCTTTGCGAGCCGGATTTTCGACACAAAGCCGAGCGATAAACAAGTTACGGTCGATGAAGGTGTGCGTATTTGTGCCGCTCAGTCACTCAATCAGATTGGTGCGCATGCTCGCGAGCTGAATCAGCCCCACTATCGCCCTATTTGACGTCGGTGCGATTCCACCAGCCGCCTCCCAGCGCCTGAAAGAGCGCGACGGTATCCGAATACCGTGTGGCTCTCGCCACCACCTCGCTGATACGAACCTGCTGGTAAGTCCGCTCGGCATCAAGGAGTGCGAGATAGCTGATCGCGCCCGTATGGAACTGCCGTTGTGACGCGGCGAGGCTATCCGCAGCCGCTCGTTCGGCCGCAACTTCGGCGTTGACTGCATCCGCATCCGATTGCAGCGCTCGCAACGCATCGGCTACGTTCTGGAACGCAGTGAGGACCGTGTAGCGATACTGCGCAGCCGCTTCATCGAAGGCGGCAATGGCGGCGCGGCGTCGGTGCAATAACGTGCCGCCTTCGAAAAGAGGCTGCACCAGTCCGGCGCCCAAGTTCCAGATCGCGGTCCCAGGTCCGAACAAGGTATCGGCGGTTTCGCTGCCGTACGCGGCGCTGAGCGTCAGCTGCGGCAGCATATTGGCGGTGGCAACGCCCACTTCGGCACTCGCGGCATGTAACAGCGCTTCCGACGCACGAATATCGGGACGCTGCTCGACCAGCGTCGATGGCAGGCTGACGGGCAAGACATCGGGCAACTGCAACGACTGGAGATCGAAAGTCTCCGTGGGTTCCTCGCTGGGAAAGCGACCAAGATAGACAGTAAGCTGATCGCGAGTCTGCGCAAGCTGCTTTTGCAGCGGCGGCAACTGCGCGCGCGCTTGTGCGAGTGCGGCGGTCTGGGCCAATACGGCGGTGTCGGCCGCGGCACCGATCGCGAATTCGCGGTTCAGCCCTGCGAGCTCCTGTGTTTCGACGTCGATGATTTCCTGCGTCGCTGCAATCTGTGCGCGCAAGGAGGCGTCTTGCATCGCTGCCATGACGACGTTCGAAATCAGCGTCAGATAGCTTGCCTCGAGCTCGAACCGCTGATATTCGGCCTGCGCCTTCAACGATTCGATCTGTCTGCGTGTACCGCCCCAGATGTCGAGCAGATAAGTGACGTTCACGGAGGCGCTTTTGAGCGTGAAGATCGGGCTACTGGCGCTCGAGCCGAACGACGCGAGCGAAAGCCGCTCGCGCGTGACGGACGCGCCGGCGCTCAACGTCGGAAACAGCGCCCCCTCTGCGGCATAGCGTTCTTCGTTCGCCTCGCGCAACGCGGCTTGCGCAGCCTGCAGACTGGGGTTGGCGCTCAGCGCGCGTTCGATGAGCGCATTGAGCGCGGGTGAGCGGAACAGCATCCACCATTCGCCGGGAACATCGCGTCCCTGCGCGAAGCGCTGCGCTTCACCGCCATGGACATCGGACGCGACGGTCTGCTCCGGCAATGGCTCGCGCGAATAGCCGTTGACTGCAGGCGCGCCCGGCCGTACGAAGTCGGGACCGACCGCGCAACCGGCCAGCATCGCTGCCGAAATCGCAATGCACGCGATGCCACCGCCCCATCCCGGGCAGGTGCCATGAGGAGGATCGTGACGTGATGTCATTGATTGCGACTCTGGGTGGTCGCCGCCACATGCGGCATTGGGGCTGGAATCGGCCGCACCGCGGCGCCCGGGCCGAGTTTGAGAAGCTCGCCGACGACGACCCGTTCTCCCTTGACGACGCCTTTGCTCACCGCGACGTAGGGCGCGTAGTCGGCGCCCAGCGTCACATAGCGTTGCTCGAGACGATTGCCCGGGCCAACAATGTAGACGTACTGACCAAGCTGGCTCGAGCCGACGGCCACCTGCGGGACCAGCAGTGTGTTGGGCCGGTCGGCGATATGCAGGCGCACGTGGACGAATTGCCCCGGCAGCAACGTTCGGTTGGGATTCTCGATCGTTGCGCGCGCAGTAATGGTGCCGGTGCCGCGTGTGATGCTGTTATCGAGAAAGGTGAGCTCGCCATGGTATTGCGCCACCGCGGATCGACCGACGCTGACATCGGCGGGAATCGTCCCTTTTGACTGGCGCTGCTGGATTTCCGGCAGATCGGTATCAGGAGGATTGAAGGATGCGTAGATCGGGTCGAGCTGCACGAGCGTGTTCAGCTGTGTCCCTGCCGAGCTGATGAGCGCGCCTTCATGAACCTGGCTCAAGCTGAGGCGGCCCGCAAAGGGTGCGCGGATCTCCGTGAAGCGCAGGTTCAGGCGCGCCGTTTCGATGAGCGCGCGATCGGCTGCGAGGGCCGCCTTGTCCTGCTGCTCGGTGCTCGCCGATTGCTGCAGCGTGTCGGTCGACACATCGCCTGTCTTGCTCAGCACGGCATTGCGACGATGGCTGGCACTGGCGTATTCGAGCGCGGCCGCATCTTTTTCGGCTTGTGCCTGCGCCGAGTCGAGCGTCGCCTGATAGCTGCGCGGATCGATCTGATACAGCAACGCGTTGCGGGCTACGTCGCTGCCGTCCCGCACCGCTTGCTTCACCAGATAGCCGGTCACTTGCGCCTGAAGCGTGACCGTGCGAATGGCGTCGGTGGTGCCGACATACTCGAGATAAACCGGCACCGTTCGCTCGACAACCGGGGTGACGGGCACCTCGAGTATGGCGGCTGTACGGGTTGGCGGCGGGTCGGCGGCGGCGTCGTGAGTGCCATTGGTGCCATTGGTGCCATTGGTGCCATTGGTGCCGTTGGTGCCGTTGGTGCCGTTCGCGCCGTGCGCAATGAGCAGCCGCACGCCCACCACGATCGCCAGCGCGATGACCACTGCTACAAGGCTGAATCTGCTGATTCTCATCGCTGCCTCGCTCCCGCATCATTCCCCGGGCGCCGACGGGCCATGGTGCCCGCGCGCGCGCCCGAGGCGCCCAAGCATCGCTTCACGCAGCCGTTCGATCACCGCATAGAAGATCGGCACGAACCCGAGCGACAGCAGTGTGGCGGCGAGCATGCCACCCACGACGGTGGTGCCAATCGATCGCCGGCTCGCGGCGCCCGCGCCGGTCGCGATCATCAGCGGCACAGCGCCAAAGATGAACGCGAAGGCGGTCATCAGGATGGGACGCAATCGCAGGCGCGCAGCCTCGGTGACGGCTTCGACGATATCGAGCCCTGCCTCGCGGCGCCGTTTGGCGAATTCGACAATGAGAATCGCGTTCTTTGCCGCCAGCCCGATCAGCAGCACGAACCCGATCTGGGCATAGACGTCGACCTCCATGTGACGTAGCCAAAGCAGCCCCAGCGCGCCGAACAACGCGAGCGGCACCGTGAGGATGATCGAAAACGGCAACGACCAGCTTTCGTACTGCGCCGAAAGAAAGAGGAAAACAAAAACCAGCGCGAGTGCGAACACGATACCGGCGACCGAGCCGGCCTTCAGTTCCTGATACGTGATGCCGGTCCAGTCGAAGCCGAAATCCGCGGGCAGCACGCGCGCAGCGCGCTCCATCGCGGCAATCGCCTGGCCCGAGCTGTAGCCCGGCGCCGCACTGCCGGTGATCTCCGCCGCGCCATAGACGTTGTAGCGATCGATCGTGTCCGGGCCGACCGTCGACTGAAGCTGTCCAAGCGTCGAAAGCGGCACCATGCCCCCTGCGGAATTGCGCACATAAAGGCGCGACAGGTCGCTTTTGCTTCCGCGTGCGATGCTGTCCGCCTGAAGCACGACCTCGAAATTGCGGCCGAACAGCGTCACGTTGTTGACGAAGAGCGAGCCGAGATAGATCTGCATCGTCTGGAACACGGCATTCATGTTCAATCCCAGCAGCTTGGCTTTCTCGCGGTCGAGATGGAAATTGAACTGTGGCGTCGAAGTATTGAAGCTGGTCAGCAGCGTGCGCGCGTCGAGTTCGGGCTGCTTGCGCGCTTCGGCCAGAAAAGCCTTCGTTGCTGCGTCGAGCGCAACGCTGCCGCGGCCCGTCAGGTCCTCGATTTCGAAATCGAAGCCGCCGAAAGTGCCGAGTCCGGCGATGGCCGGAGGATTCAACGCGAGCGATACGGCCTCGGGAATTCGGGCGAGTTTGGGCTGAACGGAAGCAATGAGATTGGCGACGCTTTCTTTATCCCCTCGCTCGTCCCACGGCTTCAGGATCACGAACTGGGCGGCGCTGTTCGACGAGGTGGCGCGGGTCACGAAATTCAGGCCGCTGATGGACAGCACATTGTCCACGCCGGGCGTCGCCTTGAGAATCTTGCGCGTTTTATCGATCACAGCTTCAGTGCGCTGCAGCGAAGCACCATTCGGCAGTTGCGTAATCACATAGAAATAGCCCGGGTCTTCGATGGGCAGAAACGCATGCGGAATCGTCGAATAAAGCAGGTACGTGACACCCAGGCCGCCCGCGAACAGCAACAGCGCGATCCAGCGCAGGCCAATCAGCCGGCGCACTGAACCGGCATATCGCTGCCGCGCCCAGTCGAAGCCCGAGTTGAATGCACGGAACACCATGAACCGCTGCCGCTCCTCGTGCCTCAGCAGCACGGCGCACAAGGCGGGGCTGAGCGTCAGCGAATTGAATGCGGAGATCATCACGGAAATCGCGATGGTCAGCGCAAACTGGTTGTAGAGGCGCCCCGTGATGCCCGGCAGGAAGGCAATCGGCACGAACACGGCGCCGAGCACCGCCGAGGTGGTAACAATCGGCCCCGTCACTTCGCGCATGGCCTGCTTGGCCGCCGCCATCGGTGCAAGCCCGCTTTGGAGCTGGCGCTCCACGTTTTCGACCACGACGATGGCATCGTCCACGACGAGCCCGATGGCGAGAACCATGCCCAGCATGCTGACGGTGTTCAGCGAAAAATGCACGACCAGCATGATCGCCAGAGTCCCGATGAGCGCCACCGGAATGGCGACCATCGGTATCACCGTGGTCCGCCAGCTCTGCAGGAACAGATACACAACGCCGAGCACGAGCAGGAGTGCGAAGCTTAGCGTCTTCATCACTTCGATCATCGACGCCGAGACGAACATCGTGGTGTCGTAGGTAATGCCCCACGCCATGCCTTTGGGAAACCGCCGCGCGAGCGTTTGCATCGTCGCCTTCACGCGCCTGTCGAGATCCAGCGCATTGGCGGTGGGCAACTGGAATACGGCGAGCAGCACGGCCGGATATTCGTTGACGGACGCGCTCGACGTGTATTGCTGCGCGCCGAGATCGGTGCGCGCGACATCGCGCAGATGCACGGTGGCGTCGTTCGTGGTGCCCGAGCGCAGCACGATGTCGCCGAATTGCTGAGGATTCTCGAGCTGGCCCTGGGTGTTGATCTGATACTGGAACGTCGTGCCGGGCGGCGACGGCGCTTCGCCGAACTTGCCGGGCGCGACCTGGACGTTCTGCTCGAGGATCGCATTCTGCACGTCGGTGGCTGTCATGCCGAGCGCGGCCAGCTTGTCCGGATCGAGCCAGATGCGCATCGAATAGCGACGCTCGCCGAAGATGGTGACGTCACTCACGCCGGGCAGCCGCTTGAGCGAATCGACGACCTGAAGATAGGCGAAGTTGCTGAGCGTGACCGGATCGATCGAGCGATCGGGCGAATACAGGTTCACGGCCAGAATGAAGTTCGGATTTTGTTTCTGGATGGTGATGCCGGTCTGGGTGACGATGCCGGGCAATTGCGCTGTCGCCTGCGAAACGCGGTTCTGCACGTCGACAGCGCCGATATTGATGTCATAGCCGACATTGAACGTGACCGTGATGGTCGAGCTACCGTCGTTGGCGCTCACCGACGAGATGTAGCTCATGCCTTCGACACCGTTGATCTGGGCTTCGAGGGGCGTGGTCACGGTGTCCGCAACGACCTGCGCGCTTGCGCCCGTATAGGTCGACTTGACGAGCACCTGAGGCGGCGTGATTTGAGGAAACCGCTCGACCGGGAGATTGAACCACGCGATGAGTCCCGCAAGCACCATGATGATGGCGATTGACGAGGCAAAGACCGGACGCTCAATGAAGAAGTCGACCATTGACCGCGCCCCACGAGTCGGGTAGGTTTGGCGCTGCATGGGATGTGCGCACGCGTCAAGGCGGATCGAGCACATCAACATGGAAACGCAACGGTATAGTTTCCACCCGGGCGTTCGATTGTCAATAGATTGGGATCGCTATGCAAACCGCGTCGATTTCCAGGACGAAATCGGGACGCCCTACGCAGCGGGAATCGAAGGAACGCCTGCAACGGCTGCTCGACGTCGCGAGGCGGCAATTCCTGAGCGCGGGCTATCGGGAGACCAGCCTGGAAAGCATTGCGCGCGAAGCGGGCGTGGCAAAGAAAACCCTCTATAGCCGGTTCGGCAGCAAGTCCGGCTTGTTCGCCGCGATTCTCGACACGCTGCGGCGCGCATGGATTGCAGAACTTCAGGGCGTCGTGCTCGAATCGACTCGTCCTGAAACCGTGCTCGAGACTGTTGCACTGCACCTTTTGCAGGTGGGCACACGGCCCGACATGATCGAGTTGTACCGTTTGCTGCTGCTCGATGCGCGCCGCTTTCCGGAACTGCTCCACGGTTATTACGATCAAGGGGGCGGTCTGAGCGGGATGGAGCCGCTCTCCGACTACCTGCGCACAGCGGTTGCACAAGGGGTGCTGGAAATCGAAGACGTCGCGCTTGCCACCGAGCAGTTCGTCTATCTGGTGCTCGGCGGCGTTCGGACGAGGATGCTGCTGGGCGCCGCCCGGCGCCCCAGCGCGTCCGCGCGCGCGCGTATCGCGCGACAAGCCGTGCGCATTTTCCTTGCTGGGTGCGCCAGGTAGTCGTGCCTCCCGCTATCGGGCTGAAGCTCGGGACACCGTCGCCCTGTTTTTCGTGCGGCGCGCCCGGCCGTGCCGATGGGCATAGCCCTTGCTTGAATGATTTTGGCGGCACAGCAATGTGCCGCCCGCTTGCCGAGGGCGCCTGACTCGGCAATTTCGACTCAGGAGATTTGTGGCTACGACCAGTTGGAGCCTGAGTACCGGAAGTATCGGAGGTCATCATGCTGTACGAACACGGCGGCTGGACCATTGACGCAACGCCGGATTATTCCGCCGGAAAATTTTTTGCTCGCGCACGCCTGACTCGAGTCTCGACGGATGACGGCGAGCAACCGGAAATGCATATTGAGCGCGCTATCGCCTGGTTCGATAGCGAGGCCCTGGCAATCCAGTGCGCGCGCCGGTGGGCGATCGGGTGGATCGACGAGCGCGAAGGCACAGGCGCCATCACGCAACCCGGTCCGGTTTCCGCCATGCCTGCCACCCACGCCCGTTCAGGCCAGACCGGGTAATGAGGCCGCGAGCCCGTCAATCGGTCGTCCGTATTTTGCCGCGCCGCTAACGGGCTCAGTGTCGGGTTCAGCGTCAGGGTCGATCGAGGCCGATTCTCATGGGAGCAATCTTCCAGATCCGTTCGCAGTATTCGCCGATCGCGCGATCCGACGAGAACTTCCCCGAGCGCGCCGTGTTGAGGATCGACATGCGCGTCCAGCGTGCCCCATCTTTCCAGACCTCGCTCACGCGCTCCTGGCACGCCACGTAGTCGGCGTAATCGGCGAGTACGAGGAACGGATCGCTCTGCAGCAGGTTCTCGACGAGCGGACGAAACACCTGCGGGTCGCCGCGCGAAAAGTACCCGCCGGCAATCAGGTCCAACACCTCGCGCAACTGGGCGTTGCCTTCGACATATTGCGCAGGCCGGTAGCCTTCGCGTTTGACGTGCTCCACCTGTTCGGTGGTCAGCCCGAACAGAAAAAAGTTTTCGTCGCCCGATTCTTCGCGGATCTCGACGTTCGCGCCGTCCAGCGTGCCGATCGTGAGCGCGCCGTTCATCATGAATTTCATGTTGCCGGTGCCGGACGCCTCCTTGCCGGCTGTTGAAATCTGCTCGGACAGATCGGCGGCGGGATAGATGAATTGCGCATTCTTCACATTGAAGTCGGGAAGGAACACGACCTTCAGCCTGCCCTCCATGCCGGGATCGTTATTCACGACCTCGGCGATGCCCGTGATCAACCGGATCATCAGTTTCGCCATTGCGTAGCCTGGCGCCGCCTTGCCGCCGAAGATAAAACAGCGCGGCACGCTGCCCTGCTCGAGATTACGGCGCAGACGCTGGTAAAGCGTGACGATGTAAAGCGCGTTCAGATGCTGCCGCTTGTACTCGTGAATACGCTTGACCTGAATGTCGAACAGCGCGTCGGGATCCACCATGACATTCGTGACGTGGCGGATGCGCTCCGCCAGCACCCTCTTGTTCGCGCGCTTGACCGCGCGCCACTTTTCCTGAAACGCCGTATCGCCGGCATAGGCCTCGAGTTTCCGAAACCGCGCGAGGTCGGTGACCCACCCCTCGCCCACCGTTTCGTCGAGCAGCCGGGCAAGGCCCGGATTGGCGAGCAGAATGAAGCGGCGCGGCGTGACGCCGTTCGTGACGTTGTGGAAACGTTCGGGCCACAACTGCGCAAAATCGCGCAGCACGGTCTGCGTGAGGAGCGTGGAATGCAGCGCTGCAACACCGTTCACCGCGTGGCAGCCGATGGTCGACAGGTGGGCCATGCGCACCTTTTTCTCGCCTGCCTCGTCGATGATCGACATCCGCGCCACGCGTGCCTCATCACCGGGATATGTCTGGCGCACCTCGTCGAGGAACCGGCGGTTGATCTCGTAGATGATCTCGAGCGGCCGCGGCAGCAAGCGCCTGAAAAGTGGCAGCCCCCACGTCTCCAGCGCTTCAGGCAGGAGCGTATGGTTGGTGTAAGCGAGCGTGCGGCGCGTGATGTCCCATGCGTCGTCCCACGGGAGCAGCCGCTCGTCCACGAGCAGGCGCATGAGTTCCGCAACGGCAATGGCAGGGTGCGTATCGTTCAGTTGCGCGGCGAACATGTCGGCGAAACGCGAAACGGGTTCGCCTTTCAGATCGAGCAGACGCAGCATGTCCTGCAGCGAGCACGAGACAAAGAAGTATTGCTGCGCGAGACGCAGCCGCTTGCCCACCTCGGGCTCGTCATTCGGATACAACACCTTGGACAGCGTTTCGGAAATCACCTTTTCCTGCACGGCCTGGTAGTAATCGCCGGCGTTGAAGTCCTGCAGGTCGAAGGACTCGATCGCCTCGCTTTTCCACAGGCGCAGCGTGTTGCACGTATTGACCCGAAAGCCGGGCATCGGCGTATCGCAGGCCACGCCCTTGACCATGCGCGCAGGCCGCCAGCGCACGCGCAGGCGGCCTTGCGCATCGTTCCACATTTCAGTGTGCCCGCCGAACGACACGTAGTAATTCACGTTTGGGCGCACGATCTCCCATGGATTGCCGTTTTGCAGCCAAAGGTCGGTGACTTCGACCTGGCGGCCATCGCGAATTTCCTGATCGAAGATACCGAACTCATAGCGGATGCCATAGCCCACGGACGGAATTTCGAGCGTCGCGAGCGAATCCAGATAACAGGCTGCAAGCCTGCCGAGCCCGCCATTGCCGAGCCCCGGCTCTTCTTCGAGCGTGAGCAGCTCGTCGAGATCCTGGCCTAGCGCGCGCATGGCGTCGCGCGCATTGTCTTCGATACCGAGATTGACGAGATTGTTACCGAGTTGCGGTCCGATCAGGAATTCGGCGGAGAGGTAGCACGCCACCCGTAGATCGCGCTCGGCATAGGTCTGGATCGTCGCCGCCCAGCGCGCCAGCATGCGGTCGCGCACGCTATAGGCGAGCGCCATGTACCAGTCGTGCGGCGTCGCGATGCCCGGCGTGCGGGCCTGCAGGCAGATCAGATTGTCGAGCACGCCGCGCCGCAGCGCGTCGACGCTCAGGCCGCTACGCGCGGATTCGGCGCTCGGGTTCGCGCCTGACGTCGGGGTGATGGCCACGATGCCTCCCCAGTTCAGAACCGGCCGGCACGAAATGATCGGAGCCCGCCTCTCTCACTTCCGTTCAGGCGGCTGCGGATTGTTGGCCGGATTCGTATCGAAGCGGCTTACGCTTTGGATGCCCGCGTTGTCGGCAAGGGCAGAAAGTTGCGCGTACAACCAGTCGGCTGTTTCCTTGTCGTAGACCTCTTCACCGTTCACGTACACCGCAAACGACTTCAGGTACTTCGCCCTTTTCTCAGGGTTGTCGATCGTATCCTTCGTCCATCGATAGAGCGGATACCGGTCCGGACCCGCACGTTCCGCCGCTTCGACATAGTCGGCGAATGCATCGAACTGACACTTCAACATGGCGTTGCGCTGACGCAGGACGGCTTCGAGCTTGTCGAGCCGATGGCGCTCCTCATGCTGTCCGCGCGCCCGCAGCGCGTCGGCCAGTTCGGGCTGGACGGTGATCCTCACCTGGAACTGCCATGTGTCTGCCATGGGTGACCGTTTTCTCGCGCACTTCACCGTCTACACGAACGGGAAGTGCGCGGAGCAAGTATTGACCTCATCGAAAATCAAGCGGATACGAGCGCCTTGTCGGCGAGTTTCCAATGCTCAGCGACGAACTTGTCCGGTATGCGCACCGTCGCAAGCAACGGCACGTAGCCATGCAGCTTCGCCTCGCTCACTGCGAGCCTCTCGGAACGCAGCAACGCGCCCGAGAGCTGCGTCCCATCCTGGGTTTCAATGCGGTATCCATCAATCGGCCCCCACTGTCCCTTCGGCACCGGTTCTATATAAACATGCAACATCTCGTCTCTCCACAGGTTTAGAAAATTTCAGAACGCGTACGCATTGAGAGCCTGCGTGTGTGCTCCCCATGTAAAGAGAGTATCGAGATAAGCGATGGCCGTGGCGCCAGATCCGTCACCTGACCGGCACATAAAAACGCTTATTATTCAATAGCATACGTCGCTTATTTCGCAATACGCAACCCCACTCAACGATGCGCAACGTCCGCATGTTGCGTCGCGGCAGATTTTTCTGGCATACGCGACATCGTTTCGTCATGTGAGATTCGAATGCCCTCGCGACCATCGACCATGCACACGCTTATCGAATGGCGGGCTCGTGCGCGCCGGCCGCGGTGAGCTCCAGCGTATGAACGGGTGGGCCCGGCAAGAACGGCGCCACGTTGCCATGCACCCAGGTTTCATGCCCCGCGATGAAGTATGGCGACAGGGGATTGCCCGACTGTCCGCCCGGCATCTCGAAGATGCCGTCCTGCTCGCGCCCCGGCGACACGGCAAAGCGCTCGGACGCGCCAAACACCGGCGACTGCACGCGCGGCATGTTGATGTCGCCCGGCAGCGGATCGCGCGGCGTGCTGAGCCAGCCGCGTAGCCACGGCAGCCACGCCGGCAACAGCCGCGCGAACGGATGCGCAATGGCCGAGCGATTATGGTCGCCCCAGCGGGCATCTGCGAGCCTGGTGCCCTTTGGCAACTGGGCGATCGAGTGGTCGATCCGTTCGAGCATGAATGCGCGCCAGTCCGCGAAGCCGCCGGGTATCCACGCCCGACGGCCGGCGAGCGTCTCCATCGTCGCTTCGTAACGCGTGTTCGCCGCGCGATAGCCGAGTCCCGGCGCAACCGCGCTCATCGGCTTGTCGAGCGCGCCGAACCATGCGTCGTACAGCGAATAGTAGAACGCGCACACCAGCCGGTAACCGACCGCATCCGTATCCGCGCGGCCATTCCAGGTTTGCACGAGCCGCCGGAATTCCGCGCGTTCGGGATGGCCGCTGAGCGCTTGCGCATCGAGCGCGTCGAGCGCGACACGTCGCCAGTATTCGATCCAGAAGGCGCGGTCGTCGGTCTGCACCGCCAGCATGTCGCGTTCGGTCGCGTGCGGCAGCGCCAGCAGATCGTTGCGAATCTGCGTCGCGCGTGCGCCGAGATCGGTACCGGCATCGCCGATGCGCGCCGCCTCGGCCAGTGGCAGGATCCGGTTGTTCGCAGTCCAGATGCGGCCAGCCGGCGGATCGACGCGCACCGGATACGCTTCGGGCGAGAGGTGCCCTTGCCAGCCGGCATACGTACTGGAGCCAAACGGCAAGCCGCCCGGCGCCGCCGCCGCCGCATTTGCATCTGCATTTGCATTTGCATCGACAAAGCGCGGCAGCGGCCCGGCAAGCGTCCAGCCGATATGGCCTTGCGCGTCGGCCACCGTGAAGTTCTGCGTCGGCACGCCGAAGGTTTGTGCGGCGTGCAACGCGTCGGCGACATTCGTAGCGCCTTCGAGCCGCACGAGGTTCATGTTGACGGCCTCCGGATCCTGCGCGACCCAATGCACGGCATACGCATGCGCGCCGACAACGAGCTGCGGCCCCCAGCGCGTTTGCACGACCGGCAGATCGACGCTCGCGCCGCCGTTCACGTCGAGGCGCTCATGGAACACCTGGGCCTTCTCCCATCCGCCGCCGGGAATGCGATAGCGCAGCGAGTCGGTCGGGCCGCGCTCGGTCGGGCCGCGTTGAAGCTCGATCAGATCGATGAAGCGGCCGTAGCTGTTCGTGAACGCCCACGCGATATGGCCATTGCTGCCGGCCACCACGAGCGGCGCGCCCGGCAGACTGACTCCGGTGATACGCCGCGTGCCGCCATCGGGCGCCGGATAGACGAGCGACGCCCGGTACCAGATGTTCGGCAGCGCGAGCCCGAGGTGCATGTCGTTCGCGATCAGTGCGCCGCCGTGCGCGGTATGCGCGCCGTCGACGGCGAAGCCGTTGCTGCCGACCATCGCGTCGAGCGCGCCACCGCCATCGACGAAACCCGGCACGCCGCCGAGGCGCTGCGTCGCCACGCCCGCGGCGGACGGCGTCGAGCGCAGCCATGGCGGCGGCGCGGGCAGCGCGGCGTGCGGCGGCAGCCATGCGCTCGTGCCGTCGAGCGGCGCATCCCAATGGCTCGTCGCCGGCAGCAGGAACGCGAGCAGATCGGCCGGCACGCGCTCGCGCAGCGCCTCGCGCGACAGCACGCGCCTCACCTGGCCGTATTGAAGATCGAAGTACATTGCGTAGACGACGAGCAGCGTGTCCTCAGGGCGCCACGGCACCGGCCGCGTGCGCAGCAGCCAGTATTCGAACGGCCGCGCGCGAAGCGAGCGCAGGCCGTCGTTGACACCCGCCGTATAGCGCTCGATCAGCTGGCGCTGGTCCGCAGGCAGCGCGGCGAGCGCCGCCTGTGCGTGCTCGCGAAAACGCCATGGCCGATCGCGCCGGTCCAGTGCGAGCGCCCCCGGTCCGATGAGCGCGGCCATCTCGCCGGCGGCAACCCGGCGCAGCAAATCCATCTGAAAGTAGCGGTCCTGCGCGTGAACGAAACCGAGCGCATAGGCGACGTCGTCACGCGTGCGGCCCTGCACCGTCGGCACGCCGAGCGCGTCGCGCCCGATCGTCACCGTGGCGGACAGCGGCGCGGCATGCGTGCCGTCCAGTTGCGGCAGACTGGCGCGCAATATCAGCCAGCCTGCCAGCACCGCCGCGGCCAGAACGATGACGACGGTAGTCGACAGTATCAGCGGCCATCTGCGGCGCCGCTGTTGCGGGAAATCGCTCGAACGGGTCATTGCGGATCACGCGGGTGATTGTTCAAGGCTTGCTCACGCGGTGACCGGATCGGCTGGACACCATACGGCCATAGTATGACGGTTTGGAGTCGGGCTACGAGCGGCGACGTGAAGCGATGTGAAGTAATGCGAGCACGGCACGATTTCATGCCATGCAAATTTATTCGACATCCTGATTATGTGGCGATCAACCGGAACCGCCATATTCGACGGAGCCTTCGGCATCAGGATATCCGTTAGTCCGCAATCGGGCTTCGTTCAAGGCCGCAATTCAGACGGCATAAAGAATCGCTGTGAGCTTGTAAAGGCGCAGTGAACTGCATATGTTCATACGTGCGTCACGCTTCCCGTGCGACGCTGCGGAACGCATTCACGATTCGATCGAAACCAGCAAGGGGCCCGTTGCCCACCCTTCCTCTCGACCTGGAGCGACCATTCGCGTGAACGATCGCCACATTCAGGAGAGCTTCGGTCATGCTCGCTAGCACACGCATTCATGCTGCGCTCCTTGCCGCGGCAATCGCCACGATTGCGCCGTCCTGCCCGGCCCAAAACACCACCGACTGGCTGGCGAACACCTATGGCACCCTCGCCGCCCACGTGGGCAACACCGCGCGCTCCATGTGGGTCGCGCCCGAAGGCGTCATCTATACGTCTTCCATGTGGGACGAGTACGAAGGCGGCGTGGCCATCTACCAGAACGGCAAGAGCCTCGGCTCGATGGGCGCGCACGGCGAGTTTCAAGGCAGTGCGATCACGGGCAACGCGACGTCGATCTTCGCAGCCCTCCAGTACAGCACGTCGTACGGTAGCGGCGCGGTGGGTCGATACAACCGCGCCACCAAGGCTCGCGACCTGCTCATTCAGATCACCGCGTCGAAGAACCAGCCTCGCGTCGATGTCGTCACCGGACTCGCCACGGCGGGCTCGCTCCTCTATGCGAGCGACTTCTATGGCGATCGCGTCCGCGTCTTCACCACCAACGGCGTCTGGCAACGCGACATCCACGTCTCGGGCCCGGGCGCGCTCGCGCTCGATCGCGCAGGCAATGTCTGGGTCGCGCAGAAGAGCGAGGGCGCAATCGTCGAGTTCAGTCCGACCGGCGCGCTGCTCAATACCATCCGGATGCCCGAAGGGTCGCGACCGTCGGCGCTCTATTTCGATGCGTCGTCGGGGCAGCTCATGGTCGGGGACCAAGGCCCCGACATGAACATCAAGCGCTACACGCTCTCGCCCACGCCCACGCCCACGCTGTTCCGCACGTTCGGCGTTCGGGGCGGCTATCTCGACACCACGACGGGCATCAAGGGCCAGGTGGGCGCGCAGCGCTTCACCCGCATCGCCGGCATCGGCAAGGACGCCGCCGGCAATCTCTATGTGCTCAACAACCCGTGGGGCGGCAGTTGGGACCTCGGCCGCGACGGCGGCACCGACATTCAGGCGTACGACCGCACCGCCAGCCTGCGATGGACCCTTCAGTCCCTCAACTTCGAGGGCATCGCGGCCCCGGACCCGGCCACGGATGGCGCCTTGTTCTATGGCGGCACCAACATCTACTCCGGCAAAGCGGGAGGCACCTTCGTCGCCAACACCGTCGATCCGTTCGCCTACCCGTCGGACCCGCGCATCGACATGAACGACACCCAGCGCGACGAGCATTTCGGGCAACTCGTCAGCGTGGGCGCAAACCGGATCCTCGTGGCGTCCGGCCAGAATCCGCCGATTTTCTACTTTTTCCATTTCAACGCGGCGAACGGCTACATCGCCATTCCGGACGGATCGATTCCGGGCCCCGCGTTCCAGACGAGCCTGCGCGTCACGCACGGTTTCTGCATCGACAGCAAGGGCGGCGTGTGGGCCGGTCTCGACAAGACCGGCAGCATCTACCACTACCCGCTGACCGGCTTCGACGCCAGCGGCAAGCCAGCCTGGGGCCCCGGCGGCGCCACCCGCATTCCCGCGAGCGTCCAGCCGCTCACGCGCATCGTCTACCTCGCGCACAGCGACACCATGATCCTCGCCCAGGGCATAGCCGGGAGTACGGACTGGACGTCGATCGGCACGCGCATCGAGGTGTATCACGGCTGGAGCGCGGGCAACACCACCGTCCCCAATCCGGTGATCGAGCTCGCGAGCGCCGGCGCCAAGTCGATCGATGCGGCCGGCAACTATCTGTTCGTCGGCTACTGGTTCAGCGGCATCAGCGGGCCGGCCAGGCCGAACATCGACGCCTTCAGTCTCACCACGGGCAAGCTCGCCGCCACGCTCGTCGACACCAGCCCCGCGACCGTGGACGCCAGCAGCGCCATCGATTCGATGTACGGCGTGAGGGCCTACCTTCGCTCGACCGGCGAGTACGTCGTCACGAAAAACAACGTGAAGGGCAACAGCATCACCGTTTACCGCTGGACGCCCTGACCGGGCGTTTCGCCCATGAGAGCAGCGCGAGGAAGGCTGGAGCTGGAGCATGCGCTTGCCCGCCGCGGGCCGCCGGTCGTCATGGTCGTGCTGACGAATCAATCGAGCCCGCCCTTTCGCCAAGCCCGCCTTGCGGCGGGCGCGCATTATTTCTTCGACAAGACCCACGAGATCGACAAGGCCCGCAAGGCCATCGAACGCCTTGCCGAGGCGCGCAGCCAGCGGCCCGTGCTATAGCCGGGCCCCCCCCGCGCCACTGCCGCTCACACCAGCAACGTCGCGCCGGCCCACACAAGCAACGCTACGCCCAGCACCTGGCCGACGCGCTCGCCGCCCGGCAAGATTTTTTCCACGAAGACGATCAGCGAGAGCACGGCGATCCACAGCACGTTCATGACGCCGCCGACGAATAACAGCAGCATCAGCAACCAGCAGCAGCCGACGCAGTAGATGCCGTGATGCGCGCCGAGCAGGAAGCAGCCCGTGACGCCCGGGTGCCAATGCCCGGTCAGGAAATTGACCGGCGCGCGGCACTGCTTGAGGCAGGCGCGCTTGAGCGGCGTGAACTGATAAATGCCCGCCGCCGCGAGAATGAGCGCGGAAAGAACGGCGCTCTTCGACCACAGCATCATTGCCGAAATGAGACCGCGCGGCTGCAGCATCATTTGCAGCCAGGATGCACCGATCGAAAACGCGAGCCACGCAGTGAGATAGCCAGCCAGAAGACCCATCGACAGGACAGCGGCATTCGATTCCGACGCGCCGCGATAGCGGATGACGCGCCGATGCAGCAGGATCAGCGGTACGGCGCTGGGCGTCATCATCGCGATCATCATGACCCACCACATGACGATCACGGCCGGCAGCGACATCTGCATGCTGCCACCGCCGGCGAGCCGATGCGGGAACAGCGTCGCCGCCGTCATGGCCAGCGCCGACATGCCCGTTCCCGCCCCGGTCCACACGTAGTACCACGACGACGCCACGACCCCGGCGATGCCCAGCGCCGTGATCGCGCGACCACGGCCAAGCAGACTTTCGACCGCGCTCATACGGCGGCGCGATGCCGGATCGGCCCCTGGTTGTTCATGTGCAGCCGAGCAAACTGGGCATACGTCCCGCTCAGATCCAGCGCGATATTGCCTTGCGAGCGGCCCGAGCCGGAACCGATTTCGGCAAGCTCGTATTCGAAGCCGTGCGGCAGATCGATTCGGACCCGATGCTCGGCGCCGGTCAGCACATTGCGAATCGGCTCGCCGACGAGGTCGAAGACGCCGTCGACATGAACCCGGCCGCGTCTGGCATCGACATCGACGTCGAAATCGATCTTCGTGAAGATCGGCTCGAAAGCCTGCTCGAGCGTCGACGCGTAAACCGCGAACATCGTGGCGAATGGTTCGGTATCCTGACCGGTCATGATCTTCAGGATGGCGTCGCGCTGTTCCGGGCTGGCCCGTTCGTCGACGATCGGCTGGCACTTGCCCCTGCCTTCGTGCACCGCGCCCGGCCATTGAAAGACCACGGCAATATTGACGTCGTCGAGTCGCACGTCGCCATAGAAGCCTTTGGTGATCGAAATCGCGCCCATTGCTTCGCACCGGCCATGGGTCGGCAGCGCGTTGAACTGACAAGGGCAACCGTATGAGCAATTGCAGCTGATCAACTCGGTGCCCTGGATTTCCCAGCAAGTCACGGTCGTTCTCCTCTCGAGATGTCTTCCGCAAGCGGCCCTCCGAAAGCGGCCCTCCGACACCGGCGCTTTAGCCCTTTGATCGTTTTGATGAAAACCTTGTCGCACGCCGGGCAGCGTGATTTGAATCTAGTGGACGCGATGGTCAAAGTCAAAGCCGCGGCACGCGGATAGTTCGCGCCCGAACCCGGCAGGGCCCGGACGCGGTCGATGACTTCACGCGTCGCGGATTCAGACCGATCGGGTGACGCCACCATCGACGCGAATATTCTGGCCGGTGATGTAGGCCGCGCCATCGGAAGCGAGGAAGGCGATGGTGGCCGCGATCTCCTCGCTGGTTCCATAGCGTTGCAGCGGGACGCTTTCGCGACGCTCTTCCAGCGCGGGAAGACTGTCGATCCAGCCGGGCAACACGTTGTTCATGCGGATGTTGTGCCTCGCCTGGCTATCCGCGAAGAGCTTGGTGTACGAGGCCAAACCAGCGCGGAACACGGTCGAGGTGGGGAACATCTCGCTCGGCTCGAAAGCCCACGCGGTGGAGATGTTGATCACGACTCCGCCCTGCTGCTTTTGCATGATGGGCGCGACGAGCCGGGTCGGACGAATCACATTCATCAGGTAGGTGTCCATGCCGCGATGCCAGTCGTCGTCGGAGATCTCGAGAAGCGGGCCGCGCGGGCCGTGACCGGCGCTGTTCACCAGCACGTCGATGCGGCCCCAGCGCGACACGGTCAGGTCGACGAGCTTGCGCAGATCCTCGTTCGACTGATTCGAGCCCGTGACGCCCACGCCGCCGAGTTCCGCGGCGAGCGCTTCGCCTTTGCCCGAGGACGAAAGAATCGCGATCTTGAAGCCGTCGGCCGCCAGGCGCCGCGCGGCGGCGGCTCCCATGCCGCTCCCGCCTGCTGTGACCACTGCCACTTTTTCTACTGTCATGGTGTTACTCTCCGAATGTTGGGCGACGCGCTGGACAGGCCGCAAATACGCAACGCAATCAAGCCAGCATAGCACCGGCGCACGCTCCCGATGCCGCAGTTTCCATCGCCGTTTTGCCGTGGAAACACAGATGCAGCGCCCTTCACATCGCGCGTTCGACTTCCGCGATCAAGGCGCTCAGCACACGCTCGATCGGGCGCGAAAGCCGCCGCTCGCGCATCGTCATCACACAGAGATTGCGCTGGTTGAGCAGCGGTTCGTCGAAGCGCTTCGCGACCAGCGAAAGATCGTTCGCGAGCCCCGAGAGCGAGAGCTTGCTGCCGAGCGTGATCGCGCCGGCCAGCGACGCGAACGCATGCAAGGCGCTCGAATTGTTGCTGGTGAGGATCGGCTCGAGCTTGATGCCATGCCGCGCGCAGCATTCGTCGAATAGCTGGCGAGCGGTATTGCCGCGCTCGAGCAGCGCGACGGGATAGTCGCACAGATCGGCGAGCGTGAGCGACGCGCGGCGCGCCAGCGGATGCTCGGGCGCGAGCAGCGCGCAGACCGGCGCCTCGGCGCTGTATTCCACCTGGACCTTGGCGGGGTCGCCGCTCGAAAACGCCAGCCCCAGATCCACCTCGCCCGTGGCCACCCACTGCTCGACCTGCGAAGGCGTGCCCGAGCGCAAATTGAAATGCACCTGCGGCGCCGCGGCGTGATGCTCCGCGAGCACGTGCGGCAGGAACGAGCGCGTGAAGCCCTCGGTGCAGCCGATGCGCACGATGCCGCGCCCGAGCGCCTTGGCTGTGGCGATTTCGGCGAGCACCGCGTCGCCTTCGAGCAGCGCGCGCCGCGCGTGCTCGGCGAGCCGCTCGCCCGATTCGGTCAATACCATGCCGCGCGGCATGCGCTCGAAGAGCGCCGTGCCCACGTCCTGCTCCAGCTTGCTGATCTGCCGGCTGATCGCCGAGACGGCGACGTGCAGGTTCTCCGAGGCCGCGGCCAGCGACCCCGTGCGCGCGACCTCGACGAAGTAGCGCAAGGCGATTCCATGAAGC
>DATEJU010000055.1:0-6326 GCA_035277805.1 Paraburkholderia sp.
GGCGGCGCCCTGCAACGGATGGCATCAGACAAGGAACTCGCCGACTTTCTGGCGGGCGTCGAAAGACGCGCGTTCAAGCAGACGGTCTACGCCGTGCGCGACGACGACGCCTCGCTCGATATCGTGCAGGACGCGATGATCAAGCTCGCGGAAAAATACGGAGACCGCCCCGCCGCAGAACTGCCCCTGCTCTTCCAGCGCATTCTGCAGAACACGATGCACGACTATTTTCGTCGGCAGAAAGTGCGCAATACCTGGGTGAGCCTCTTTTCCTCGCTCGGCAACTCCGAGGACGAGGAGTTCGATCTGCTCGAGACCTTCGAGGCCGAGTCGGGATCGGCGGGCGCCGAAAGCGGCGAGCAGCAGATCGAGCGCGCACAGGTTCTCAATCTGATCGACGAAGAAATCCAAAAATTGCCGGCACGTCAACGGGAGGCGTTTCTGATGCGTTACTGGGAAGATATGGATGTCGCCGAAACCGCCGCCGCCATGGGTTGTTCCGAAGGAAGCGTGAAAACGCACTGCTCGCGGGCCACCCACACGCTGGCTCAAGCGCTCAAGGCCAAAGGAATCACGCTATGAGCTCCGCCCTCGACAATAAAGAATCAGAGTTTGTGCAGGCGATGCGCCGCGCGCTCGACGAGAGCGCCGCGAGCCTGCCCGCTGCCACCACTGCCCGTCTCGCCGCTGCCCGCAAGGTCGCGCTCGGCCGCAAGAAGGCCGAACAGCCTGTGTTCGTGCGCGTGCCGTCGTTCGCCGCGGCGGGCGTGGGCACGCTCCCCAGTGGCGTGCAGGGCGGGCTCAAGGCGCCGCGCCGCCGTTCCGCGCTTGCGCGCCTCGCGCTCGCCTGGTCGCTTGCGGCACTCGTGGCGGGTCTTTTCGCCATTGCGTATTTCGAAGATCAACAACGCACCGCGGAACTCGCCGATATCGACGCGGCCATGCTGAGCGACGACCTGCCGCTCACGGCCTACCTCGACCACGGGTTCAACGCGTACCTGTCACGCGCACACTGAAGCGGGGGATTCACGGGGTGAGTTACAAGCGCGGCCTGGCCGTTGTCATTGGAGCTGTGGTCGCGGCACTCGTGTCGTATGCAGCGACGTATCCGCGCTTTCATCCCGCGCCGGTGGCCGAGCCGCCAACGGCGGCCGCGCCCGTGCACCCCCCGGCGTCCTCCACCGGGACCGCGACCGCAACGCCGCCGACCCCAATGCCCGGCAACGGCGGCCCGCTCTCTTGGGCGCGCCTCTCGGATACGCAGCGCGCCGCGCTCGCGCCCTTTGCCAGCGAATGGGACCATTTCAGCGACGCACGCAAGCGCAAATGGCTGAGAATTGCCGCGCGCTATCCGAAGATGTCGCCTGAAGCGCAAAAGCGCCTGCAGGAGCGCATGACCGAATGGGTGCGCATGACGCCCGAGCAACGCCGCGTGGCGCGCGAGAACTATCAGGTCTCCAAGGAGATGACCGCGCAGGCGCGTCAACGCGCCTGGAAGGCCTACCAGCAACTCTCCGAAGAGCAGAAAGAACGCCTCGCAGCCAGCGAGCGCAAACGCCGCACCGTGGTCAGCGCACCGCCGAGCGGCAACAAGAGCGAAATCCGTGACATCGAGCGGCTCGTGAACGAACGCGAACATCGCGTGCGCGCACGCACGGCGTCCGGCGCCTCGGGCACGCCCGGCGTGCCCTCGTCCGCGCCCACGCTGCCAGGTCGGCCCGGCACCTCGGGACAGCTCGCTACGCCGCCCGCATCGGCACTCGCTGCCAGCATTCCGGCGGCAGGCAGCTTCGAGCCGGCCATTCCCGTGCCCGTCTCGCCCGCCGAAGCGCCTGCTGCGTTCAAAGGGTCCTGAGCGCGCGCTCGCGGCACCTGTTTCGGCTCGCGGCTCTCCCGCACGTTTTCAGGCTCGGCCGAAAGCCTTCGCCACGCTCGCCGTCCGCGACGCGTTTTCCCGCGCGACTCGCTGTTGCCCTTCGCGGCGGCCGTCACTTGCGGTTATCCTCACGGTGTCCCGTCCCTTATCCGACTCTGGCCTATCTGCCATAGCGACGCTGCCGTGACCGAACCCGTCTCTGCCACCGAGCCCGCCACGAGCGTCGTGCAACGCTCACCATCCGCAAACGGAGCGCCACCGGACGCATCACCCGCAGCGTCCGGCCCCGGAACGCCAACCGAAGCACCGACCGGCACGCCCACGCCATCCTTGCCGCCCGTCACCGTGCGCCGCCGGCTCGCCGCGCTCCTCTACGAGAGCGTGCTGCTCTTCGGCGTGATCTTTGTCGCCGGCCTCGCGTTCAGCCTCGTCCTGCAGCAGCGCAACGGCTACACCCACCATCGCCTGATGGCCGCATGGATCGCCCTCGTAGCCGGCGTCTATTTCGTCGGCTTGTGGCATCGCGGCGGGCAGACACTGCCGATGAAGACCTGGCGCCTGCGAGTGACCGGCCCCGATGGCGCTTCACCTTCGATTGCCCGCGCCACGCTGCGCTACCTCGCGGCCTGGCTGTGGTTCCTGCCGCCGCTCGCGCTGCATCCGCTCCTGAACCTCACAGTGCCGCACACGCTCGTGCTCGAAGCCGTATGGTTCGTGTTGTGGACTGCAAGCGCGCGCTTCATGCCAGGGCGCCAGTTCCTGCACGATCGCATCGCGGGAACGCGCATCGTCGCCGTGCCGAGGTAAGCAAAACAACTGCGGAGACGGCCCAGGTCGCCGAGCGCAGTCGTAGATCACTACGGTGTCACCACGGCGCCACGTCATCAAACCGTCATGGCACCGCGCACAAGCACCGCCGTGCGCGCCGCCAAACATGCTGCCGCCAGCCCCCGCGCGGCTTCGCGCGCGCCCCGGCGCATCTCGCAAGGACTGCGTAACAAGACCTTCTCGTGACTGTCACGGCAACGTCATGCCCCCATGGCGCAATGCGCGTATTGCAACCTGCCGCGCGAGCCATGGCCCAGAAGACGTCAGCGACCCCACTCCTGCGGCAGACCACCGGTCCGGGCGCCGATCCCGCCGCCTTCCATCCCGGTCCGGGCGCCGCGACGCCCACCCTGCCCCTGCCCTTGCCCCTGAATGGCTCGCCCTCACCGGGCGCCCACGACGACGATCACCCCGCCCCGCATCGCTACCGCACGATCTGGCTCTCCGACATTCATCTCGGCACCAACGGCTGCCAGGCGAACTATCTGCTCGACTTCCTGCGTCACAACGAGTCGGAATATCTGTATCTGGTGGGCGACATCATCGACGGCTGGCAGTTGCGCAAAGGCTGGTACTGGCCGCAGGCGCACAACGACGTCGTGCAAAAGGTCCTGCGCAAGGCACGCAAGGGCACCCAGGTGGTCTACATCCCCGGCAATCATGACGAAGGCGCGCGCCAGTTCTGCAACCTCGCGTTCGGCGACATCCACGTGCGCGAGGAAGCGTTCCATACGACGCTCTCCGGCAAGCGCCTGTGGGTCGTGCACGGCGATCTCTTCGACGGCGTGATCCAGCACGCCAAGTGGCTCGCCTACCTCGGCGACTCGGCCTACACGGTGATCCTCGTGCTGAACCGCTGGTTCAACCGCGTGCGCGCGAGGCTCGGATTCCCGTACTGGTCGCTCTCGCAATACCTCAAGCACCAGGTCAAGAACGCCGTGAACTTCATCTCGTCGTTCGAGCGCGTGATGACCGACGAAGCGCGCCGCCGCGGCTGCGACGGCGTGGTCTGCGGCCACATCCACAAAGCCGAGATCCGCGAGATCGACGGCATGCTCTATTGCAACGACGGCGACTGGGTGGAAAGCCTCTCGGCGCTCGTCGAAACCTTCGAGGGCGAGCTGCGCATCGTCTACTGGACGGTGATGCAAGCCCCCCAGGCCCAGGGCGCGACGCGCAAGACGCGTGTGAGCGCGGCTTGAATCGGACTTGCGTCCGGTCTGCGTCGGGCCTGCGTCAACAACGAGCCGTACCTGCGCCGCGCGTGAGTAGCGTCCGGACAGCGTGCGGCCAGCTCAACCATCCCAACACACGAAACCCGAGGGCCGACGACCAATGAAAGTGATGATCGTGACCGATGCATGGGAGCCGCAAGTCAACGGCGTGGTACGGACGCTGAAGAACACGACGCGCGAGCTCATCGCGCTCGGGCATCAGGTCGAGCTGCTCACGCCGCTCGAGTTCCGCACGATACCGTGCCCGACCTACCCCGAAATCAAGCTCTCGCTGTTTCCGAAGCGCCATCTGCGCACGCGCATCAACGCCTTCCGCCCCGACGCGATCCACATCGCCACCGAAGGACCGCTCGGGCTTGCCGCGCGCCGCTACGCCATCGACCATGACCTGCCGTTCACGACCGCCTATCACACGCGCTTTCCCGAGTACGTGCAGGCGCGCTTCGGCATTCCGCTTTCGGCCACCTACCGTTTCCTGCGCTGGTTCCACAAGCCCTCGCTCGCGGTGATGGCGCCCACGCCCGTCGTAAAGACCGACCTCGAGAAGTTCGGCTTCACGAACGTCGTGCTGTGGACGCGCGGCGTCGATCTCGAGATCTTCGAGCCGATGGAGTCGAAGGTGCTCAACACCGCGCGCCCGATCTTTCTCTATGTGGGGCGCGTGGCCGTGGAGAAGAACGTCGAGGCTTTCCTCAAACTCGATCTGCCAGGCTCGAAGTGGGTCTGCGGCGAAGGCCCGGCGCTCGCCGAGCTCAAGTCGCGCTACCCGCAGGCCAACTACCTGGGCGTGCTGAGTCAGCCGGAGCTCGCCAAGGTCTATGCCGCCGCGGACGTCTTCGTGTTCCCGAGCCGCACCGACACGTTCGGTCTCGTGCTGCTCGAGGCGCTCGCCTGCGGCACGCCGGTGGCCGCCTACCCCGTCACGGGCCCGATCGACGTGCTCGGCACGGGCAGCGCGGGCGCGATGAACGAGGACTTGCGCGAAGCCTGCCTCGAAGCGCTGAAGATCGACCGCGCCACGGCGCGCGCATGGGCCGAGCGCTTCTCGTGGACGGCTGCGTCCGAGCAGTTCGCGTCGCACCTGAAGCCGCGCTCGCGCGCGACGATGCAGGAATCGGGCGCAACGGCCTGAGCGCGGCATGAGCGTGGACTGCAGCCCGCAACGAAGCCGATGACCCGCCCCACCATCGCACCCGGCACCGACGACGGCGACCAGACGCTGACAGCCACCCCCCGCGCAGCGGGGCAGGACGCGTGCGATACTGCGGCATCGACTCCGATTGTTATGGCCCCACGTCCTTCGTCATCCTCGCAAGCACCTGCGGCGCCGCGCGATACCGGCGCGCCGCAACCCGCACACCCCGATGCTCGCCAAAGCGCACGCCAGGACGCACGCAATGGCGCGGCACCCGTGCATGCGGGCGCCGCCGCCAATGCGCCGCACGTGCCGCACGCGGGCGAACGCGCCACGCTGCCTCGCGAACAGCTGGGGCCGCCCGAGCCGCCCGAGCCCGCGCATCTGCACGAACCGCTCGGCCCGGACGATCCGCTGGCCCCGCTGCCGTTCAACCCCTACAAGGGCAACCGTGGCGTCATGCGCGCCTGGCACGCGCTCAAATATTCGATCAAGGGCTTTCGCGTCGCCATTCGCGAAGAGAGCGCGTTTCGCCAGGAACTCACGCTTGCGGCCATCCTCGTGCCCATCGGCGTGTTCGTGCCGGTCGAGCCGGTCGAGCGCGTGTTGCTGCTGGGCTCGGTGATGCTGGTGCTCATCGTCGAGCTGCTCAATTCGAGCATCGAAAACGCCGTCGACCGCATCGGCCTCGAGCGCAACGAGCTTTCGGGCCGCGCGAAGGATCTCGGCAGCGCCGCGGTCACTGTCGCGCTGCTCACCTGCGTGATGACCTGGGGCTTGATCCTCGTGCCGCGCTTCGGCCCCGTACTGCTGCACTGGCTCGGCGCGCGCTGAGCTCCAAGCCTCCTGCGCCCGCCCAGGGCGCCCTCTTTCCGGCGTTCATACCCCGCTTACCGGACGGGCTGGCGGTGTGCCGGGATCGTCGGTTTATAATCGAACGACAGTCTTAAAAAACGACCACCCGCGTCCGGGCCGGCGGCGCGTCGCACAAGCGGCAGCGTTGCCAGCCCGACGCCGCACCTCCAAGGCCGGACGACATGGATTCCAAACCTCCCCGCCGTACACGCGAACGGATTCTTGAGCTGTCGTTGAAGCTGTTCAACGAGATCGGCGAGCCCAACGTCACCACGACGACCATCGCCGAGGAAATGGAGATCAGTCCAGGCAACCTGTACTACCACTTCCGCAACAAAGACGACATCATCAACAGCATCTTCAGCCAGTTCGAGCAGGAGATCGAAAAGCGTCTGCG
>DATEJU010000056.1:0-11968 GCA_035277805.1 Paraburkholderia sp.
TATCCGATCTGGGCGGGCATCGGCATGGGGCTCCTGACCGCCGGGCTCGTCGGCCTCGTGAACGGCCTGCTCATCGCCTATCTCGACATGCAGCCCTTCGTGGTGACGCTCGGCATGCTGAGCGTCGGCCGCAGCCTCGCGCTCGTGATTTCCCGCAGCCGGACCATCTTCGATTTCGGCCCCGACGGCAGCAAGCTGCTCGCGCTCGGCGGCGGCGCGACCTTCGGCATTGCCAACCCCGTCTGGTTCCTGATCGTCCTCGCCGTGATCTTCTGGTTCGCCTTTCGCTGGACGCGCTGGGGCCGCTACGTCTTCGCCGTCGGCGGCAACCGCCATGCGGCGAACCTCACCGGCGTCCCGGTGCGGCGCATCATCTGCTCGGTCTACGTGCTCGGCGGCTTGATGGCGGGCGTCGCGGCCATCCTCGAAGTCGGCTGGCTCGGCGCCGTGACGACGGGCCTCGGCACCGGGGACGAATTGCGCGTGATCGCCGCGACCGTGATCGGCGGCACCAATCTGATGGGCGGCGTCGGCAGCGCGTTCGGGACCGTGGTGGGCGCCGCGCTCATCGAAGTCATCCGCAACAGCCTGATCCTGCTCGGCGTGGACTCGTTCTGGCAAGGGACCGTCGTGGGGGCCTTCATCATCGTCGCCGTGCTCTTCAATCGGCTCGGCGGCGTGCGGCAAGGAGATTGAACCGGGTTCGTGCGCGCCGGCTGCAACCATGCCGACGCGACGGGAGGAAGGCGCGGCCGGCCAGCATGCGGAACCGCCAGCCGCCAATGCCGATAACAAACGCGAGGTTCCGCGAGGAGGTCGAAGCCCGAATGCAGGCTCGCCCTTCAAAGAGGATGGAAATCGTAGGAGACACGGGCGTCGCGGAGCCGGCGCCGAACAGGAGGAAACAATGAAGAAAACGTGGATGTGCATTGCTGCGGTCGGAGCGCTCGCCATGCTGGCCTCCTCCGCCTTCGCAGCCGACAAGACCCTGGCGCTGGTCGTGAAGGGTCTCGACAACCCCTACTTCGACCTCATGCATCAGGGGTGCGAGCGGGCGAACAAGGAACTCAAGAAGGAAGGCTACAACTGCTACTACACCGGCCCCGCGACGGCCGCCGACGAAAGCGCCGAAGTGCAGATCGTCGATGACCTGCTGACCAAGGGCGTCTCGGCCATTGCGATCTCGCCATCGAACGCGCCGGCTATCGCCGAAGTGATCCGCCGTCGCAATACGAAGATTCCGATCATCACGGCGGATGCGGATCTATTGCCGAAGGACGCCTCGCTGCGCAAAGCCTATGTCGGCACCGACAACTACGAACTGGGCTACAAGCTCGGCGAGCAACTGAAGATGCTGATGCCCAAGGGCGGCAATATCTGCCTCGTGATGGGCAACCCCGCGGCCGAGAACATCAATCAGCGCGCCCAGGGCACGCGCGACGCGCTCTCGGGCAAGAAGGGCATTACGAAGCTCGCTGGCGAGAACAACTGGCATGAGATCAGCGCCTGCCCGCTCTACGTGAACGACGACGCCGCGAAGGCCAATCAGATGATGCAGGACACGCTGACCGCCAACGCCACCGGGCTCGACGCCTTCGTGTTCGAAGGCGGCTGGCCGCTCTTCGCGCCGCAGGCCTATTCGCAGGTCGTCGCCCCGATCATGGACAAGATCCAGAGCGGCAAATTCGTGATCGTCTCGGCCGATACGCTAGGACCGGAGCTGCAGGCGCTCAAGGAGCACAAGGTCAATGCGCTCGTCGGCCAGCGGCCGGAGGAAATGGGCTATCAGGCGGCGATGGTGATGCGCGATCTGGCGCAAGGCAAGACGGTGAAATCGGTTATTCATACCGGGCTCGATGTCTGCACGTGGAAGAACGCGGATACGTGCCTCAAGCATTGAATGAAGGTGGGTGCGGAGCCGAGTCGTGGTTGACTCGACTCCGCGATGAGCTTGTCGAAGATCAGAGTCGCACAGCCAAAGTCTCGCTGACCCCGCACCCTGCAGGCTACATTACGTCGGATGGACGCGAAGTGGCGGAAGATCCCGCCAGGTAGGAGCGAGGTGCGAACACGACGGCCAGGGACGCCTTCATGAAAAACATCGCAGCAAACGCGCAATCAGGCCAGCCAGCACGAGAAAAAGATCCGCAAGGCGAACTGTTCCGACATGTCAGCGCGGAAAAAGCCGCCTTCTACCGCCGCGTGATGGACTGCTTTGCGGCCGCCAAGCGCCAGTTCCGCCTCCATCTACGTCCCGACGAAGTGCTGACCGAAGGCCGCTGGGACTCGTTGGCCAACCCAACGGCACCGAGCCTCGAAGAAGTTCAACAGGCCCTCAGCCAGCTCACCGAATGGGGCAATCTCGAATCGCAGCCGGATACGGCGCGCGTGACCAACATCACCGACTATTACCGCGCGCATTTCCTTTATCGCCTGTCGCAAGGCGGCGAGGCGGTGGAAGCGGCTTTGACCACTTTCACTCGCACGCTGCGCCGCCGCGCCGAATTGCAGACGGTCGCGCTGGAAGACATTGCCCATCGCCTGCAAACACTCACAGCGTTGGCGGACAGTGGAGCGCAAGACGCCGCGAAGATCCATGAAACGTTGCGCGATCTGGTACGCGTATTCGAAAGTCTCGCAGAGAATGCCCAAGCCTTCATGGCCGGAATCGGTCGCAGCATCGAGTTGCAACAAGCCGAGCCCCAAGCCGTTCTGGCATACAAGAAACGCCTGATCGACTATCTGGAACGCTTCATCGGCGACCTCGTCGGGCGCTCAGCCGTGATCGCCCAGCACGTCGAGGCGCTGTCGCCACGCATCGACTCGCTCCTCTGGCTAGCCGCGCAGCGCGAAGCGCGAGATAGTGCGCCGGGCGACGAAGCGGAGCAACTGGACGCGGTCGCACGCGGCTGGCAAGCCTGGCACGAGCGCTGGAAAGGTCTGTGTCGCTGGTTCGTCGTCACCGGTAACGAGCAGCCGCAAGCCGCATTGCTGCGCTCGAAGGCTGTGGCTGCGATCCCGCAACTGCTAGCGGCCGTAGCGGCGCTCAATGAGCGCCGCAGCGGGCGCAGCGACCGCTCGGCCGACTTCCGCATGCTGGCCGGCTGGTTCATCGCCTGCGATGACGCCGCCGAGGCTCATCGGCTCGCGCGGGCCGCATTCGCGCTCAATCCCGCGCGCCACTTTTCGCTGAACCCGGCACAGGCGCCCGGCCTCCTCGACCTCCCCGCCACGACGCCATGGGCCGACGCACCGCCACTACAGATCCATCCACGGTTGCGCGAATATGGCGAAGCGGCACCACGAGGCCCACTGCCGCGAGTGCAAGCACGCGACGAGGAGCGACGCGCGCTCGCAGCCCAACTGCGGGAGGAGCACGAGCAAATCGAAGCTGCACGCGTGCGCCTCGCGACGGGACGATCGATACGGCTGTCCGACCTCGGCATCCTGAACATCCATGAATTCGCCTTGTTCCTCAGCCTGCTCGGTGAAGCGCTGACCGCGCAAACATCGCCCGATGCGCCAGTGGAAGTGCAAAGCGGCGACGGACTATTGCATATCCACCTGGAGCCTCTCGAAGCCGCCAGCCGGGCCGAGATCGCCACCCCGGCCGGCGTTTTCAGCGGCCGCGATCACCTCGTCACGATCACGCGCATGGAGCCCGAGTCATGAGCTCGAACAGCGACGACATCACCCGGCAACAAGACCGCTATCGCAACGACGAACGCACGCAGGCCGTACGCGCGCTGCTGATATCGCCGCTGATGACACCGGCCCACGAGAGCTTCGCGGCCGTGCGCCGTCACGCCGACGAGTTGCGCGCCTGGTTTGCTCGCGAGACAGGCTGGCCGCTGCATATCGAGCGCGACTGCGCGCGACTGTACAAACGTCCGGCCAACCTCGACGACAGCACGCGCGGCCTGCCCGGCTACGATCAGCGCCGCTATGCGCTGCTGTGCCTCGCCTGTGCGGTGCTCGAAAGGGCCAATCCGCAGATCACGCTGCACGAGCTCGGAGACAAGTTGCTGATGCTGGCCGCGGATCCTGCACTGGCGTCGCGCGGTTTCACCTTCACGCTGGGCACCGCGCATGAGCGGCGTGAGCTGGTCGCTGTCTGCCGCAGCCTCCTCGAACTGGGCGCATTGCAACGCGTAGCAGGCGACGAAGAAGGCTTCGTACGTCACGCCGGAAGCCCCGGCGATCCGTCAGAGGGTAGCGATACACTCTACGACGTGCACCGCCGCGTACTCGCCGGATTGCTCGCTGCCGTGCGCGGGCCGTCCACGTGGCCGGTCGAACATGCGCCAGTCAGTCTCGAACAGCGCCTCGCCTCGTTGGTCGCGGAGCCCCTGCCAGACACCGACGAGGCACAGCGCACCGCCCTGCGCCATCATCTCGCACGCCGGCTGCTGGACGACCCGGTCCTCTACCTCGACACGTTGGGCAGCGAGCAGCGCGCCTACTTCGTCAACCAGCGCGGCGCAATGGCAAGCCGCCTGTGCGAAGCTGCCGGCCTCGCGGCCGAGCAGCGCGCCGAAGGCCTGGCACTCGTCGACGAGGAAGGGGAACTCACCGACATCGCCATGCCTGCCGAGGGCACGGAGGCGCATGCCACGCTGCTCGTCTCCGAATTCCTTGCGAACTGCAGTCGCGGCGGGAGAGCAACATCCCGCGCTGATGTGCGTGCTTTTCTCGCCGAGGCGAAAACGCGCTTCGGCAGCTTCTGGCGCAAATCGGCTCGCGAGCCTGGTGCCGAAGAAGAGTTGGCACGCATCGCACTCGAGCGTCTGCAGAAACTGCAGGTCATCACTTGTTGCGCCGATGCGGTTGTGCCCCTGCCCGCACTGGCCCGCTTCGCACTCGGCGCCCCCGACATCCGCGCGTCGGGCCGCCACGCCGCTCGCTCAGGAGAACCCGAATGAATGCCATGCCTCTTCCTGTTCCGTCGCGAGCTCGCTGGCAACCGCTACGTCTGGGCCTCATCGAGCTGTTCCACTACGACAGCGAGGAATTCTGGTTCAACAACGGCCGCCTGCTGTTGCGCGGCAATAACGGCACCGGCAAATCCAAGGTCCTTTCGCTGACGCTGCCTTTCCTTTTCGATGCGCAACTCAAGTCGTCGCGCATCGAACCAGACGGTGACGCGACCAAGAAAATGGCCTGGAATCTTCTCCTCGGTCGTCGCGAGCGGCGCATGGGCTACGCGTGGATTGAGTTCGGCCGTGTCGGCGAGGACGGTCGGCATCACTATCTGACACTCGGCTGCGGGCTCTCCGCCGTTGCCGCGCGACCGCAAGTGGACAGCTGGTTCTTCGTCCTCGACGAACAACGCATCGGCGTCGACCTCTGGCTGATGAGTTCCACTCGCGTGGTATTCACGCGCGAACGGTTGCGCGAGGCCCTGCAGGATCGCGGTCAGGTGTTCGATACATCCACCGCCTATCGACGCGCGGTAGACGAGCGACTGTTCCGCCTCGGCCAGGCCCGCTATGGCGCCCTGATGGACACCTTGATCCAGTTGCGCCAGCCGCAGTTGTCGAAAAAGCCCGACGAAGCACGTCTGTCGAGTGCGCTGACCGAAGCGCTGCCGCCGATGTCCATCGAGCTGCTGACCGACGTCGCCGATGCGCTCAACCAGTTGGACGAATATCGCCGGGAGCTTGAGGAATACGAGGCGCTCGCCAAGGCCGTTGGTCAATTCAACCAGCGGTACCATCGCTATGCGGCGATGCAGGCCCGACGCCAGGCGCGCATCCTGCGCAGCGCGCAAACCGGTTTCGATAACGCCAGCCGGGATCTGAACGAAACGCGCGGCATCCTGCAAACCCTGCAAACCAACGAGTCCAGCGCTAGCGAAGCACAACAGGAAGCCGAAGCTCGCCTCGCCACCAACCGCACGCGTCTGGAAGCACTGCAGAACGACCCGGCTCTGGCAGACGCGAAGACGCTAGATAAGGCGGACATCGATGCCGGGCAGCGGCAAAAAGAGGCTGACGAAGCCCGCGAAAAGCACAGGGAGATGCTCGCGCGTCTGGAACGCGAGCGACAGGCGACACATTCGCGTGCGCAGCGCGCAGACGAGACCCGCCGGGTGCTTGTCCAAGCATGTGCCGACACCGCCCGGGCCGCGCAGGCCGCAGCCCTGTCACCGGCCTACACTGCGAATCCGCTCTCCAACAGCGACCTCGGCACACTCGAAGCCCTGGCGCTGGACGCCGCGCGCCAGGACCTTCGCAACGCCGCAATCGCGCGGCGCGAACAGGTGGCTTTACTGCTGCGCCGTTGCGACGATGTCGACAAGGCGGTGCAAGACCGTCGCCTGGCACAGTCCCAGCGCGACGAACGCATCGAAGAGATAGAAGCTTGCGCAGCACGACGCGAAGAAGCCGACATGCAAGTCGAGCAACAAGGACAGGCGCTGCTCGACGCATGGCTGCGGCACTTCGAGGGCTTGCAACAGCTGGTGCTACCCGACGGTGAAGCGGCCCTGGAAGCACTGAGCGTCTGGATGAACAGCCTACAAGGGGACAACCCGGCCCGTGCCGCGTTGCATCGCGCGCAGCAGGCGGCGAGCGTGCGGTTAGCGCAGCGCCGGGCCAGTTTGTTGAGCGAGCAGCGGACATTGGAGCAGGAGCGGGACGCCCTGCATGAGGAACGCGCCCGCCTCGAACGCGGTGAAGACGCGTCCCCGCCGCCGCCGCACTGGCGCACGCCCGAAGCGCGAGCCAGCCGGGCCGGTGCACCGCTTTGGCAACTGGTGGACTTCCAGCACGATATCGACAACGTCAACCGCGCAGGTCTCGAAGCGGCCTTGCAGGCCGCCGGTCTGCTGGACGCCTGGGTAACGCCCGACGGGTCGCTTCTGGACCGCGACGGGACATCATTGACGCACGATGCGCAATGGCTGGCCCGTCCTCGTCAACCACAATCGCTGGCCGCGTGGCTGCGGCCAGCGGCGGAGGCCGCCTGCGGCCCGTTGCCTGTCGCTCCGGCGATACTCCAGCGTCTGCTCGAGGGCATCGCATGCGGCCTCGAAGACGATCTCACCGTCGAAGCGTGGATCGGCCCAAATGGCCGCTTTCGACTCGGTGCGCTGACGGGAACATGGCGCAAACCAAGCGCGGATTTCATCGGTTATGCCGCGCGTGCCGCATCGCGCAAACGCCGTCTGGAGGAGATCGCACAGCGCCTCGACAGCATCGATAAGGCGCTCGCCTCACTGCACGAGCACTTCGCCGACCTTGACACCGATCAGGCCCAAGCCGCCGCAGAGTGGCAAGCCGCCCCGTCCGACAACGCGTTGCGCGTGGCGCACATTGAGGCCGTGTCGCGCGCACGCGAATTCGACACCGCACGGCGGCGCCTCGATGAAGCCGACCAGCGATTGCGCGCCATCGATCAGCACCTCGAACAGGCCCGCGAGGCACTGGCTCGCGACGCCGACGACATGGCGCTGCCATCTGCGCGTGAAACGTTGCTCTCCATCAACGAAAGCCTCAATGACTTTGGCCACGCCATCCATGCCCTGGAGAGCGCCGCGCGCGAACTGCGCGTTGCGCTAGCCGAGCACACCCAGCAAGCGCAACGCGAGCAGCAGGCCGATACCGATGCGCAATCCGCTGGCGAGCACCTTACTGAACGCGCCGCCCTGGCTGAAGAGGCTCGGATCCGTCTGGAAACGCTACGCGAATTGGTGGGTGCCAAGGTGGACGCATTGCGCAAGCGGCTCGAGGAGGCTCGCAGCGCGGTAAGCGAAGGCGAAGCGAACCTCAAGGAGAAAAACGATGTCCTGCGTCGCGTCGGCGAAGCTCGCGCACGGGGCGAACAAAAAACCGAAACCGCTGCCGCGCAACTGGTCGAGCGCACGACCGCTCGCCATCATGCCGTGACCCAGTGGCAAGGATTCGCTTCCACCGGTCTGCTCGCCATCGCGCTGCCCGATATCGACGTGCCGTCATTGCACCAGCCCTGGACCATCGAGCCCGCACTCGCACTTGCTCGCCGCGCCGAGCAGTCGCTCGTGGACGTCAGGGACAATGATGAAGCCTGGACCCGCGTGCAGACGCAGGTGTCGCAGGACTATACCGAGCTTGGCCGCGCGCTGGCGGCACTCAGCCATCAGGCCCAGGCGGAAACCAGCGATTTCGGCCTCGTCGTCAGCATCGTTTATCAGAACCGTCTCGAGCGCCCCGATCAATTGGGCGCGCGCCTCGCTGGCGAAATCGCACAGCGACGCGAATTACTGACTGCGGGCGAACGCCAGGTCCTTGAAAACCATCTGCAAGCAGAAATCGCGAGCGCAATACAAAAACTGCTGCGCGATGCCGAACGTCAGGTCAAGGCGATCAACGAAGAGCTCGACAAACGCCCAACTTCGACCGGCGTGCGCTTTCGCCTTCAATGGGAAACCCTGCCGGAAGGTGCGGACGGCGCGCCAGTGGGGCTCGAAGCCGCGAGACGCCGTTTGCTGAACACCAGCACCGACCTCTGGAGCGCGCAAGACCGTCAGGCTGTTGGCGAGATGCTGCGTCAACGGATCGCCGCCGAGCGCAGCCACGCCGATGCGGACCAAGGCGGCAGCCTGCTCGAGCAACTGGCCCGGGCGCTCGACTATCGACGCTGGCATCGTTTTCGGGTACAGCGCTGGGACGGACAGTGGCGCCCATTATCCGGCCCCGCATCGAGCGGCGAGCGGGCACTCGGCCTCACGGTCCCGCTATTCGCGGCTGTCTCCAGCTATTACACGCAGGGGAGCTACGAGCACGCACCTCGTCTGGTACTGCTGGACGAAGTGTTCGCGGGCATTGACGACACCGCGCGCGCCCATTGCTGGGCGTTGATCCGTGAATTCGATCTCGACTTCGTGGTGACCAGCGAACGTGAATGGGCCTGCTCGGCCGAATTGCCTGGCGTGGCCATCGCGCAACTGCAGCGCCGCGAAGGAATCGATGCCGTCCATGTTTCGCGCTGGACGTGGGACGGCCGTGCAAAACACCGCAGCGACGACCCGAACAGGCGCTTCCCCGCCCCAGGAACGATGCCGACGCGAAACTTCAACGTCTGCTCGGCGGATCGATCTTGTCGTCGTTGCGCCAACGTCTGCGGCGCCACTTCGAGCGGCACGACGACCTCCATGCCCGCCATACATTGCATCTAAGCGGGCTCACACCCGCGGAGCACGAGGCACTCTCTCTGTTGACCGGACGCCCGCCGCGAACTGTGCACTCCATCCGCCTCGATATCACAGAGATCGATACCGCGCTGCGCACGGCCGACATCTGCAACACACTGCGCGATGCACTGGAGCAACTGGACGGCCCAATCGTAAACCATGTGGCCGTACGCGCCGCCGCCCGGCACGCATGGTCGACGTTGACCCGACCACCTGACTGCGACCGGCGTTTGCGAGCCTGGCTGCAAACGCCCGATTCCGGCGCCCTGCTCAAGCGCTTCGCCCGGCGCAACGTTGCGGCCGCGGAAAATCTGCTTCGGCAAGCCGACGCGGTAATGCGCCACCTGCCGGCAACCGGACTCACGCGCGCGCAACTGGCCGCGCAGACGCTGGGCAACGCCCATGCACTCGATTCGGGCCAACCGGTGGCCAGTATCGTTCTCGCGGTTTGGCGTCTGGCCGACCCGGCGAAGACTCCAAATCTGGAAGAGAGACTGCCCACGGCGGCCGACGAAACCGAAGAGAACGCCGAGCAACAAAGCGATGAAACTCGGCTTGCCCGCGAGCATGCCCGCGAGACCTGGGCGCGCGCCGGTGTCCTGGTCAACGAACTCGCACGCCCCGCGTTGCTCCTCAATCTGCCCTTGCGCAGTACCGCCGCAGCAACCTGGAAGCCCGGCGAGCCCGCTTATCTCTCGTTGCGCCAACTCGTGCGTACCCCGCCCCCTTGGGCCGTCGAAGGCATGTCGGTGTTTGTCTGTGAAAACCCCAATCTGCTGGCGATCGCAGCCGACCGGCTGGGCGCGCGCTGCGCCCCGCTTGTCTGTACTGACGGCATGCCGGCCGCCGCCCAGCGCGCCCTGCTCACGCAATTGGCACGCGCCGGCGCTCGCCTGCACTATCACGGCGATTTCGACTGGCCGGGTCTGCGAATTGCCAATTATATGATTCGCAGTTGGCAAGCCGCGCCTTGGCGCATGAGCGCGAGCGACTACGAAGCTGCAGTGCGAACGGCACCTCGCCGACCGCGAGATCTCGATGAAGCGAACGTCGTCGCCGAATGGGACCCTTCCCTCACGATCACCATGCGCCGCCATGGGCTCACGGTCGCCGAGGAAGCGGTCGCGGAAGATTTGAGCCTTGATCTACAGGCCCCTGAGCCCCGCTAATACCATGCCCCCAATCTCCGATGACGCATTCGAGCAGTTTGTCACTCGTCGGAGGCCGGACCTCCAACGTATCGCGCGACACACAAGTGGGGAGCACAAATACGAAGATGTCGTGCAGGAAGCCTGGCTCATGGCATGGAGCCTGAGGACGCCTATTGGCGCTGAACTCGATCTCGCGAGCCAGGCGTGCGAGGAAACGTTGCTAAGCCACCTCTATCAACGCCTCGTCCGTTACACCGAACAGAACGTCCGCCATGCCGTTCGCCTCGACCACGCGCCGGCAGACGGGACGGATGAACCTCATCCGCTCGTCCATGTGCTGGTCAGCAATCAAGGCCGCGACGCCCTCGACGAGTTGATTGAAAGAGAATCGGCGGCGACGCTCGATGCAGATCTGACCGCGCACGGTTCGCTGGCGGCCGCGTATCTACACCTGCTGGACCACTTCGACAGCAGGATGGCTGCAGTTGCCGATCATTTGCTGATCTCGAAGTCCTATGCCTATCGATGCTGCGCGCGAGCCCGACTGCTGGCGACGCATCTGCAGCAT
Source organism: Paraburkholderia sp. (assembly GCA_035277805.1). GTDB lineage: Bacteria > Pseudomonadota > Gammaproteobacteria > Burkholderiales > Burkholderiaceae > Paraburkholderia. The sequence continues at coordinate 10,892 of DATEJU010000056.1, forward strand.
ATTTCGATTCCGATCTCGGATCCAGGACACCTTCCAGGCCCTTGGCGCCGCTTTCGGTTGCACAGGACACCTGTTCAACTATCGCTCGACTTCGACGACGAACTTCTTTGCTGAGCCTATAGCAAGCACGGAAAGGCCGCCCTGGGTGCACGGCGATGATGATCGCTCAAGCTTTCGATGGCGTGCGTATGTTCAAAAAACCTTCTGGCGTCACGATCGAAGTTCAGCAACGCGCTTAACGAACAGGCCCTCAGACCGATGGGTCGCTGCCCTTCAGTGGCCAGCGCCCTTTTATGTCGTAATACGTCTTGCCGACCCAGCTATCGATCAGGACAAGTTCGCGTACGGTCCATGCGACCGGTTCAATCGCGCGCGGATCGAGTTTGCCTTCGCCGTACAGCAACGTGAGGTGAGGGGTGAAACGGGCGCGTGAAACACGCAGACGTGCGCGACCGAGGGCGCTCCCAAGTCTTCGCTGAAAGCCGGTCAATGCGTCGAGCCCGGCACTGCCCGTTAGCACCAAAGGCCAATGGCCCGGCTGTCCGTTGAAGCTGAAGATCCGATCAAGCGTCACGCCGAATGGCGGCACATCAATGGTTGCTGCTGCAGCTGCAGCGCATGCCCGCGCGACAATCATCTCCGGTACACGCACAAAGTTACCCAGAGAGTGCAGCGTGATGTGCAGTCGCTCGGTGCCCAGCAGCCTTGTCTTGATACGCAATTCCGAGCGCAACCACCCGTTCATCCCCGCAATACGCGCAGCGGTATCCGGATCGGGCATCACGGCAAAAAACAAGTGATGCTCCGGCGCTAGCTGGGGCATCTCGAATCCTGGTAGCGTGAGTTGAGTCACAGCAGCGTTGCAGGTATGCCGGTGGAGGGAGCCTCCATTATCGCCAATCCAATAACGGTCCGCTTCTCGCGCAAAAAATAATGCCCGGCAGGTATCCCCTGCCGGGCGTTTTTCGGAGCACTGGGTGACCAGCGGCTTGTGGCCCGCCTACGAATCGATATCGTTAAGCACGCGGTCACGGCTATTGGCCTCGGCCGCGTCGCCAAGGATCACTCCCACTCGAT
>DATEJU010000057.1:0-7817 GCA_035277805.1 Paraburkholderia sp.
GCGCGAGGCGCGCCGCCTCGCCGTGATCGGTGCGGGCGCGGCGGCGCTCGCGCACATCCGCCACACCGCGCCGCTGCGCGCGTGGGAGCGCATTCGCGTCTATTCGCCGAAGCTCGCCGGCGATACCGGCCGCGCCGCCAGCGTGCGCGCCGCCGACCCGCGCGTGAGCCTCGCGGCGACGGCTGAAGCATGCGTCGCCGACGCCGACGTCGTGATGCTCTGCACCTCGTCGGGCAAGCCGGTGCTCGCGCTCGACGCGCTCACGAAGCCCGCGCTCATCACCTCGATCAGCACGAACGTCGCACAAGCGCACGAAATCGATCCGGCCGCGCTGCCCTCGCTCGACGTTTATTGCGACTATCGCCGCACCACGCCATCGAGCGCCGGCGAGATGGTGCTGGCCGCACGCGGGCACGGCTGGTCGCCGGACGCGATCGTCGGCGATCTCGCCGAGCTCGCGAACGACGCCTGCCCGCGCCCCGGCTACGCGCGCCACGTCTTCTTCCGCTCGATCGGCCTCGGCCTCGAAGACATCGCGATCGCTCACGCGCTCTATACGCATCTGTGCGGAGCAGCGCCGCGCGCGCGGTAAGCGCAGTATCATCGACGTCCTCGTTGACGAACCTCCCGACGCCTCATCGCCTCTCATTCGATGCAGAAAAAAGACTCCGCGCAGCCGTCCGTAAAGCAGCACGTCAAGCCGCCCGCCAGCCCGAAGACGCCGCGCGAGCGGCTGCTCGAACGCTACGCGCACGTGGCCGACAGCATCACGACGTTGTTCTTCCCGTTCGCCGAAGTGGTGATCCACGATCTCGCGGACCAGACCGTGGCGTACCTGTCGAACAATCTCTCGAAGCGCGAGATCGGCGACGACTCCGCGCTGGAGGACGTCGAAGAGACCACGCGCAACAAGCTGCTGGGCCCCTACGAGAAGGTGAACTGGGACGGGCGGCGCATGCGCTGCGTGAGCACGGCCCTCTTCGACGACGAGGGGCGCGCCACGGGCGTCATGTGCATCAACTTCAACATCGCCGCCTTCGACGACATGCAGGCGACGCTCGATCTGTTCCTGCGCGGCGCGGGCGTGATCGCGCAACCCGAGGAGCTGTTCAGGGACGACTGGCAGGAGCGCATCAACACCTTCCTGCACGGCTGGCTGCGCGAGCGCCAGGTGGCGCTGAACTCGCTCACGCGCGAGCACCGGCGCGAGCTGGTGGAAGCGCTCCATGCCGAGGGCGCGTTCAAGGGCAAAAGCTCGGCGAACTATGTGGCGAAGGTGCTGGGCATGGGGCGCGCGACGGTGTACAAGCATCTGCGCGAGATGAAGGGCGAGGCGCAGTAGCGGCGCGGGTTGCGAACGGCCTCGGGCGAAACGGCGTGCCTGCAGCCTCACTGGACGCGAGCGCGCTGCGGTATCATCGCGGTCCCTGCTCCCAGGCGCCGCCCGTCAATGAACACCCCGAACTATCAAGCGATCCTCGAACAGATTCATCACGACATCGCGCCGTGGCGCACGACGGGCCGCGTAGCCGATTACATTCCCGAACTCGCCAGGGTGCCCGCCGAGCGTTTCGGCATGGCGATCGTCACGCTCGATGGCAGCGTGTATTCGGTCGGCGATGCGCAAGAGCGCTTTTCCATCCAGAGCATTTCGAAGCTCTTCGCCTGCACGCTCGCCTTCCAGCTGCTCGGCGACGCGCTCTGGGAGCGCGTCGGCCGCGAGCCCTCGGGCAACGCGTTCAACTCGCTCGTCCAGCTCGAGACCGAGCGCGGCAAGCCGCGCAATCCGTTCATCAACGCGGGCGCGCTCGTGGTCACCGACGTGCTGTGCAGCCGCTTCGTCGGCGCCGAAACGGCGCTGGTGCAGTTCGTGCGCCGGCTGACGGGCGTGGCCGATCTCGACTACGACCTGCGCGTCGCGAGCTCCGAGCTCCAGCACGCCGAGCGCAACCGCGCGATGGCGCACTTCATGGCGAGCTTCGGCAACCTGAAGATGCCGCCGGAGACGGTGATCGAGGCGTATTGCCGGCAGTGCGCGATCGAGATGAACTGCGTCGAGCTCGCCACTGCGGCCCTCTTTCTCGCCAATGGCGGCGTCGCGCCGGTGTCGGGCGAACACATCCTCGACGCGAGCTCCGCCAAGCGTCTTTCCGCGCTGATGCTGACCTGCGGAACGTATGACGCTGCGGGCGACTTCGTCTATCGCGTCGGGCTGCCGGCCAAAAGCGGCGTGGGTGGCGGCATCGTCGCCGTGCTGCCGGGGGAGATGGCGGTGTGCGTCTGGTCACCGGGCCTCGACGCGAACGGCAACTCGCTTGCCGGGGTCAAATCGCTGGAATGGCTGACCACGCGGACGGGGCGGTCGATTTTTTGAGCGATTGCCGGTGGTCCACGCGGCTGCGGCCTCTTCGCGCGTATCGAGGCAATGCAGGCCCGCCCGCTTCAACTTGAGCCGATCAGGACCTCTGCGGGTATCTGTATGACTACGCGAAGCGCAGCTATGCTCGGTGCCCACAGCAACCGTACGTTATAGCGAAGCGTTCGAGGCGCGCCGCTTCCTCGCTCGACGCGATCCAGCACCCGGCAACGCGGCCAGGCATGGGCTTTGCAAACCAGAGAAATGGAAACGATCTGGGGAAGCCGATGGCCCCTCATCCCGTACGCGTCTGGACCCGAGCGGCCTTGGTGTTCGCGGTCCCGGCGGCTGTCGCGACATCGGCGCTGGCCCAGGGCGGCCCACCCACGACGATATCGTCCGCTCACCGCCCGCCAGCGCGGCAAAAGCGAAATAAGCGGACCACTACAAGCGGACCCACGAAGCGGATCAAAAGCCGCTCTCGTCCCAGCGCGTGTCGCGTACCTGCACGATGCCGCCCTCCACGCGCACCGCGAAAACCGCGACATCCTCATAGGCCGGCGGCGCCAGAACCTTCCCCGTCCGGATGCAAAAACGCGCGCCGTGCCGCGGGCAAACCACCTCGTCGCCCTCCACGGTGCCGCCGGTCAGGATGCCACCATCGTGCGTGCAAATGTCTTCTATCGCGTAGCAGGTCCCGTCGAGATTGAACACCGCGACCTGCGCGCCATCGACGTTCACGCTGCGCACGGCACCCGGCGGAAAATCGGCGCAGGGCGCCACGTCCACCCAATTGGCCATGTCAAAACATCCCCAATTCCAGACGGGCCGCATCGGACATGCGCGCTTTCGTCCATGGCGGATCCCATACCAGCTCCACCTCCACCGCGCTCACGCCCGCCACGTCCAGGACGCTCTCCTCGACCACTGACGGAAACGTCTGCGCAACGGGACAACCCGGCGCGGTCAGCGTCATGCGGATGGCCACGTGCCCGCTTTCGTCGTCGACACCGAGCCCGTAGACGAGCCCCAGATCGTAGATGTTGACCGGTATCTCGGGGTCGTACACCGTGCGCAGCGCGTCGATCACGCGCGTGCGCAGGTCGCCGCCGCTGCCCTGCGCATCGTCGCGTTCGGGAAAGTCCTCTGTGTTCATCGTCGTTTGCCTCGCTGTTCGTCACGCTGTTCGTCGCGTTGGCCTTGATGGCGCTCGCGTCATTCCGTCGATACCGGGTCGCCTTCGTCGCGCAAGGCGGCGCGCAGCGTGTGCCATGCGAGCGTCGCGCACTTGATGCGCGCCGGAAACTCGCGCACGCCGGCCAGCACCGCGAGCTTGCCGAGGCCGGCAACGTCCGCGAGCGGCCGGTCCGCCGGCGCCGTCGCCATGGCGTGAAAGCGCTCGAACAGCGCTTCGACCTCGGCTTCGGTGCGGCCCTTGAGCGCCTCGGTCATCAACGAAGCCGAAGCGGTCGCGATCGCGCAACCCGCGCCCTCGAAGCCGGCGTCCTTCACGATGCCGTCCTCGATGCGCAGATACAGCGTGATGCGGTCCCCGCACAGCGGGTTGTACCCCTCGGCCTGACGGTTCGCCCCCGGCAGCGCATGGCAGTTCCGCGGCCGCCGGTAGTGGTCGAAAATCATTTCCTGGTACAACTCACGAAGATCGCTCATAACGGGAACATCTCCTGCACGCGCGCGAGGCCCCCGACGAGGGCATCCACATCGGCGCGCGTGTTGTAGAGCGCGAACGACGCGCGCACCGTGGCCGGTACGCCATAGCGCGCCATGACCGGCATCGCGCAATGATGGCCGGTTCGCACCGCCACGCCGCACTGGTCGAGGATCGTGCCGATGTCGTGGGCATGCGCGTGCTCCATCACGAACGACACGATCCCCACTTTCTCCTTCGCAGTACCGATCATTCGCAAATGAGGCACCGCGCGCAGCGCATCCGTTGCATAGGCGAGCAGATCGGCCTCGTACGCGCCCGCCACTTCCACGCCTGTCGCGCTCACATAGTCGAGCGCCGTCGCCAGCGCGACCGCGCCTGCGATGTTCGGCGTGCCCGCTTCGAAGCGCCACGGGATCGCGTTGTACTCGGTCTTTTCGAATGTCACGGAGCGGATCATGTCGCCGCCCCCTTGCCAGGGCGGCATCGCTTCAAGCAGCCCGGCCTTCGCGTAGAGCACGCCGATACCCGTCGGCCCGTAGATCTTGTGCCCGGAGAACGCATAGAAGTCGCAATCGAGCGCGCTCACGTCGACGGGAAGATGCGCGATCGCCTGCGCACCGTCGATCAGCACCGGCACGCCGCGCGCGTGCGCAAGCTCGATCAGCCGCGCAATGGGATTGATGGTGCCGAGCGCGTTCGACGCATGCGCGATCGCAACGATGCGCGTGCGCGCGCCCAGCATGCGTTGGTATGCGTCGATGTCGAGTGTGCCGGCGTCGTCGATCGGCACCACTTTGAGCACCGCGCCCGTCTGCGCACAGACCATCTGCCAAGGCACGATGTTCGAATGGTGCTCCATCGCGCTGATGAGAATTTCGTCGCCGGGCTGGATACGCGGTCGTACATGACTCTGCGCCACCAGGTTGATCGCCTCGGTGGTGCCGCGCACGTACACGATCTCCTCGGCGCGCGCCGCGTGCACGAAACGCGCGATGCGCGCACGCGCCCCTTCGTAAGCATCGGTGGCGCGCTGCGAGAGCAGATGCACGCCGCGATGCACGTTCGCGTTCGTCTGCTCGTACCAGGCGCGCTCCGCGTCGATCACGGCAACAGGCTTCTGCGTGGTCGCGCCGTTGTCGAGGTACACGAGCGGCATGCCGTGCACGCGCTCGCGCAGAATCGGAAAGTCGCTCCGCCAGCGCGCCACCGTTTCTTCGTCTGGAATCCTTACCGGTTCGACAGGCTTCATGTGAGTCCCCGCAGATATTCGCCACCGGGCAGGCGCGCGAGCAGCAGTTGCGTGAGCCGCTTGCGCAGCGCGGCGTTTTCCACACGGTCCACGCTCACGCGCGCGAACGCCCACACCAGCAACGCCCGTGCCATGCGTTCGTCGATGCCGCGCGAGCGCAGGTAAAACAGCGGATTTTCGTCGAGCTGGCCGACGGTCGCGCCATGCGTGCATTTCACGTCGTCGGCGTGAATCTCCAGTTGCGGCTTCGTGTCGATCTGCGCATCGCGCGAGAGCAGGAGATTGTCGTTGCCCTGATGCGCGTCGGTCTGCTGCGCGTCCGGATGCACGATCACGCGGGCATCGAACACGCCGTGCGAGGCGCCGTCGAGCACGCCGCGATAGTACTCGCGGCTCGTGCCGCGCGGCTGTTCGTGATCGATGCGCGTATGGTGATCGACATGCTGCCTCGCGCCAACCAGATAGAGGCCATTCAGGTCGGCGCGCGCATCGGCCGCGTCGAGCCGGGTCGCGATCTGCGTGCGCGAGAGCGCGCTGCCGAACGCAAACGAATGCGACGTGAGGTGGCTCGCACGCTGCTGCGAGACATCCACATGGGCGATGTGGAACGCGCTGCGCGGCTCCTGTTGAATTCGGCAATGCCGGACGTCGGCTTCGCTGTGTGCCACGATCTCGGTGACGGCGTTGACGAAATAGGCGTCGTCGGCGATCCCGGCGAATTGCTCGACGATCGAGCAGCGCGCGCCCCGCTCCGCCAGCACCGCGTTGAACGGATGCATCGCCAGACCGGCTTCGTCGGCGAAGAAGAGCGCGTGCAGCGGCGCCTCGAGCTCGCATCCCGGCGGCAGCACGACCACATAGCCGTCGCTCAGGAACGCGCCGTTCAGCGCCACGAAGCCGTCCTGCTGCTCGCGCCGGATCATGACGGCCTCCAGCCGCTCGGGGATTTCGCGCATCGCCTGGCGCAGGCTGCCGACAAAGGCGCCCTCAGGCAAAGCCGCAAGCCGCGAAAGCTTCGGCGCGTAGCGGCCGTTCACGAACACGAGGCGGTTCGCCACGTCGTCCGGCACGAGGTCGCTCACCCAACCCGCGACGCCGCCAAGGTCCGCGTGCGCGGGATGCGCAGGCGCGAAATGCCAGCGCGGCTGCGCGATGGCCGTCACGTTGGTGTACTTCCAGGCTTCGAGCTGCGTGCCCGGAAATCCCAGCGTCTCGAACCGCTCGAACGCGCGGCGCCGGGCGCTGCGCAGCCACGGCAGCTCGACGCCCGGCAGCGTCTTCACCGTTGCGCGGAAAGCGTCGCGGTAATAGTCGCGCAGCGCTTCACTCATGGCTGCTCCTCGCGCGTTTCGCGACCGAGCCAGCCGTAGCCCTTGCGCTCCAGTTCGAGCGCCAGTTCATGCGGGCCCGAGCGCACGATGCGCCCCTCGGACAGCACGTGAACATGATCCGGCACCACGTAATCGAGCAGGCGCTGATAATGCGTCACCAGCACGATGGCCCGGTTCGGGCCGCGCATCTGGTTGATGCCGCGCGCGACCACCTGCAGCGCGTCGATGTCGAGGCCCGAATCGGTTTCGTCGAGAATCGCCAGGCGTGGCGCGAGCACGGACATCTGCAGCACCTCGTTGCGCTTTTTTTCGCCGCCCGAAAATCCCTCGTTGACGCCCCGCGAAAGCAGGCTTTCGTCCATCTGCATGTCCGCGAGCTTCTGTTTGATGAGCGCGAGAAATTCCATCGCGTCCAGTTCCGGCTCGCCGCGCGCCTTGCGCTGGGCATTGAGCGCGGCCTTCAGCAGATACGCGTTGCTGACACCGGGAATCTCCACCGGATACTGGAAAGCGAGAAAGATGCCTCGGCGCGCACGCTCGTCGGGCGCAAGCGCCAGCAGGTCCTCGCCGTCGTAGCGCACGCTGCCGCCTGTCACCACCGACGGTGCGCGCCCGGTCAACACATGCGCGAGCGTGCTCTTGCCCGAACCGTTCGGGCCCATGATCGCGTGAACCTCGCCGGCATTCACGCGCAGATCGACGCCGCGCAAAATCGGCTTGCCGTCCACATCGACACTCAAATTGTGGATATCGAGCATCCTGTTTCCCTCTCTAGCCCACGCTCCCTTCGAGACTCACGCCCAGCAGCTTCTGTGCCTCCACGGCGAATTCCATGGGCAATTCCTTGAAGACATCCTTGCAAAAACCGTTGACGATCATCGACACCGCGTCTTCTTCCGAAAGCCCGCGCTGCATGCAATAGAACAACTGGTCTTCGCCGATGCGCGACGTCGACGCCTCATGCTCGACCTTCGCGCTCGCATTCTTTACCTCGATATACGGAAACGTAAAAGCGCTGCACCGGTCGCCGAGCAGCAGCGAATCGCACTGGCTATAGTTGCGCGCGTTCTGCGCCGAGCGGCCCATTTTCACGAGCCCGCGATACGCATTCCTGCCACGCCCGGCGGAAATGCCTTTCGAAAGAATCGTGCTGCGCGTATTGCGCCCGAGGTGAATCATCTTCGTGCCGGTGTCGGCCTGCTGATAATG
>DATEJU010000058.1:0-4938 GCA_035277805.1 Paraburkholderia sp.
TGCGCCTCGCGTTTCATCTGAACAAACACGACACGGTGGGCCAGGATCTCGTCGCGATGAGCGTGAACGACATCCTCGTGCAAGGCGCCGAGCCGCTGTTCTTCCTCGACTACTTCGCTTGCGGCAAGCTCGACGTCGACACGGCGGCCACCGTCGTGAAGGGCATCGCGCAGGGCTGCGAGCTCTCGGGCTGCGCGCTGATCGGCGGCGAAACGGCGGAAATGCCGGGCATGTACCCGGACGGCGAATACGACCTGGCCGGCTTCGCGGTTGGCGCGGTCGAGAAGAGCAAGATCATCGACGGCAGCACGATCGTCCCCGGCGACGTGGTGCTGGGCCTCGCTTCGAGCGGCATCCATTCGAACGGCTTCTCGCTCGTGCGCAAGATCATCGAGCGCGCGAACCCGGACCTCGCCGCCGACTTCGACGGCCGCTCGCTTGCCGACGCGCTCATGGCGCCCACGCGCATCTACGTGAAGCCGTTGCTCAAGCTGATGGAAACCATCGCCGTGAAGGGCATGGCGCACATCACCGGCGGCGGTCTGGTGGAGAACATTCCGCGCGTGCTGCGCGAAGGCCTCACGGCCGAGCTGAACCATGCGGCGTGGCCGCTGCCGCCGCTGTTCTCGTGGCTGCAGCAGCACGGCGGCGTGGCCGACGCGGAAATGCACCGCGTGTTCAATTGCGGCATCGGCATGGCCGTGATCGTGGCTGCGGATCAGGCCGACGCGGCGGCTTCGCTGCTGGCCGCCGCGGGCGAGCAGGTGTGGAAGATCGGCGTGGTGCGCGCGAGCAAGGAAGGCGAGGCGCAGACGGTGGTGGTTTGACGCGCGCTTGAGCGCGTCAGCGCGGTGGGCCTTGGCGCACGCCGGGCTCGCAGAGCAAAACCATTCGCGCCGGTCCGGCGGGCTTTTGAAGTCCCGCTGGCCGGCGCGAAGTCATTTCCGACTCCGACTCCGGCGCGGGCGTGGAATCACAACACCGTCCTCACATGCCAAAGCTCGGGAAACAGCACGACATCGAGCATCTTGCGCAGATACGGCGCACCGCTCGTTCCGCCCGTGCCCTGCTTGAAGCCGATAATCCGCTCGACCGTAGTGACATGACGGAAGCGCCATTGACGGAACGCGTCTTCGAGATCGACGAGTTCTTCGGCCATTTCATACAAATCCCAGTACTGCGAAGGATTGCGATAGACCTCGAGCCACGCCGCCTCCACAGACGCATCATGCACGGTCGGCTGTGTCCAATCGCGCGCTAACCGCTCCGGCGCGATGGCAAAACCTCGCCGCGCGAGCAGTCGAATCACCTCGTCGTAAAACGAAGGCGCCTCAAGCGTCGCTTTGACCTGCGCATGAACCTCGGGTCGATGCTCATGCGGCTTGAGCATCTGCACGTTCTTGTTGCCCAGCAGAAATTCGATCTGCCGATACTGATACGACTGGAACCCCGACGAAGCGCCCAGATACGGCCGCATCGCCGTGTACTCGGACGGCGTGAGCGTGGACAAAACATTCCACGCCTGCACCAGTTGCTCGAGAATGCGCGAGACGCGCGCGAGCTGCTTGAATGCGGGTGGCAGCTCGTCGCGATGCACGCATGCGAGTGCCGCGCGCAGCTCATAAAGCGCGAGCTTCATCCACAGCTCGCTCGTCTGATGCTGGACGATGAACAGCATCTCGTTGTGATCGGGCGAGAGCGGATGCTGTGCGTTGAGCACCGAGTCGAGCGAGAGGTAATCGCCGTAGCTCATCGACTTCGAAAAGTCGAGCTGGGCGTCGTGCCAGCCTTCGCCGGTTTGTGTCGCTGCCGCAGCGGCCGGAGCGCTTATGCCCGCTTGCGGCGTGGCCGTCGCCGCGCCATGCCCGAACGGGCAGCCGCCGCGCGCGCCTTCGTGGGCGTCCGGGGAGTGCGCGGGGGCAGCGTCGGTATCGGGCACGCCCGGAATCTGCATGTGGTCGGTCATTTCGGGCTCCTCAGGTCACGGCGCCGCGTGCGGCGAATTCGGGCTTGCGCCAGCTTTCGGTCGCGAGCACATCGCGCAGCGTTTCCACGGCGTCCCACACATCGGCGAAGCGCAGGTACAGCGGCGTGAAGCCGAAGCGCAGCACGCGCGGCTCGCGATAATCGCCGATCACGCCGCGCGCGATCAGCGCCTGCATGACTTCGTAGCCGTGCGGATGCTCGAAGCTCACGTGCGAGCCGCGCTGCGCGTGCTCGCGCGGCGTGACGAGCGTGAGCGGGTATGCCTTGCAGCGCGTTTCCACGAGTTCGATGAAGAGGTCGGTGAGCGCGAGCGACTTGCGGCGGATCGCCTGCATGTCGGTTTGCAGGAAGACGTCGAGTCCGCATTCCACGAGCGCCATCGAGACGATCGGCTGGGTGCCGCACAGGAAGCGGCCAATGCCGTTGTCCGGGCGATACACGGGGTTCATCTCGAACGGCGACTTGTGCCCCCACCAGCCCGACAGCGGCTGCGAGAACGCGTCCTGATGCCGCTTGGGTACCCACACGAAGCCCGGCGAGCCCGGTCCGCCGTTCAGGTACTTGTACGTGCAGCCGACTGCATAGTCGGCGTTCACGCCGTTCAGGTCCACGGGCACCGCGCCTGCCGAGTGCGCGAGGTCCCACAGCGCGAGCGCGCCTTGCGCGTGGATGTGGCCGGTGAGCGCGCGCATGTCGTGCATCTCGCCCGAGCGGTAATTCACGTGCGTGATCATCGCGACGGCCACGTCTTCGCGGATAGCCGCGGGCAGCTCGCGCGGGTCGTCGACGAGGCGCAGTTCATAGCCGCGGTCGAGCTGCTCGATGAGGCCTTGCGCGATGTACAGGTCGCTCGGGAAATTCGAGCGCTCGGAGACGATCACGCGGCGCTTCGGATCGCGCGTGTTCGCGACGCGCAGTGCGGCGGAGAGCGCCTTGAAGAGGTTGATCGAAATGGTGTCGGTGACGACCACTTCGTCTTCTGCCGCGCCGATCAGCGGCGCGAGCTTGTTGCCGAGGCGCCGCGGCATGGCGAACCAGCCGGCCGAGTTCCAGCTGCGGATCAGGCCGTCGCCCCATTCGCCGCCGATCACGGCCTGCGCGCGCGCGGCACTCGCCCGTGGCGGCACGCCAAGCGAGTTGCCGTCGAGATAGATGGTCTCGGGCGCGAGCGCGAATTGTTCGCGCAGCGCCGCGAGCGGGTCGGCGCGGTCGAGCGCCAATGCGTCGTTACGGTCGTTCATGTCGGTTCGTCGGTGCGGTGAGGGTGTCGGGTCAAGGCGATTGATGTGAAAGTTTCGATCAGGCGCTGGCGGCGTTTCGGGCATGCGTGCGGTTCACGCGCGGGCGGGCAGCGCGCGCAGCACGGCGCGCACGGGACTCGCATCGAGCGTCGCGAACTTCAGCGGCAGCGCAATCAGCTCGTAGTCGCCGGGCGCAATGGCGTCGAGCACGATGCCTTCGAGAATCGCCATGCGATGGGCGCGGATGCGGTGGTGCGCGTCCATCGTCTTCGATTCCTGCGGGTCGAGCGAGGGCGTGTCGATGCCGATCAGGCGCACACCGTGCGCAGCCAGCAGATCGATCGTCTCGGGCGCGACGGCGCAAAACGCGCTGTCCCAGCGATCTTGTGGCGCGTTGGCGTAGGTGCGCAGCAGCACGCGCGGCGGGATGTCCGCAAGCGCCGCCTGCACGTGCTCGGGCCGCACGAGCGGCGCCGCGCCCACGCAATGAATCACGCGGCACGCGCCGAGATAGGCGTCGAGCGGCACGGCCCCAATGGGCGCGCCCTGCTCGTCATAGTGCAGCGGGGCGTCGGTGTGCGCGCCGGTGTGGGGCGAAAGCGTCACGCGCGCCACGTTGACCGGCGAGCCGGCTTCCATGCGCCAGACGCGCTCGACGCCCACGGGCGTGTCGCCGGGCCAGACGGGCGTTGCGGGGTGAATGGGCGGGGAAATGTCCCAGAGGTCGTTCATTGTGTTGACGAGGTTGTCTCCGTGTTTTCGAATGATAGGCAACTCGCCGTGAAATGTGCTTGCGAAAAAAACGCCGTACGCTACAGTTCTTGGCACATAATTTGAGTCAACAGGGGAACGGAGACCAAATATGAACGCCATCTCGCTTGACGCAACCGATTGCCGGATTCTTGCCGTCCTCCAGAACGAGGGGCGCATCAGCAACCTGGACCTGGCCGAGCGTATTTCGCTTTCGCCTTCCGCGTGCCTGCGGCGGCTGCGCCTGCTGGAAGAGCAGGGCGTGGTGGAACGCTATCGCGCGTGCCTGAACCGGGAGATTCTCGGCTTCGAAATGGAGGCCTTCGTGCAGGTCTCGATGCGCAACGACCAGGAAAGCTGGCACGAGCGCTTCGTCTCGGCGCTGCGCGACTGGCCCGAAGTGGTGGGGGCGTACGTGGTGACCGGCGAGACGCACTATCTGCTGCGCGTACTCGCGCACAACCTCAAGCACTACTCGGATTTCGTGTTGAACAAGCTCTACAAGGCGCCGGGCGTGATGGACATCCGCTCGAACATCGTACTCACGACGCTCAAGGTGGAGGCGGGGGTGCCGGTCGACCTGATCGCGCATCGCGGCGAGCCGAAGGCTTCGTAAATGCGCTCGCGCCGCCGGGTCCGGCGGCGGCAGGGAGAGTGGGCCGTGCCGCGCGCCTCTCGCGAAGCGCTTTCGGCAGCCGGGGCCTAAAGCGGCAGCAGTTGATGGAAGGCGCCGCCGTGGAACACGAGCGGCGCGGCGCTATCACTGCCGTCCTGGCCCGGTTCGCGAACGCCGCAGCGCTCCACCTCGCCGACGAAAATGACGTGATCGCCTTCGTCGTAGCGGCTGCGGTTATGGCACTCGAACCACGCGATGGCGCCGTCGAGCACGGGCATGCCGGAGTCGCCGGCCGCGTGCGAGACGCCTTCGAAGCGGTCGCCTTTCACGGTGGCGAAGCGCTTG
>DATEJU010000059.1:0-4098 GCA_035277805.1 Paraburkholderia sp.
AGCAGCGTGACGCGCGGTTCGATATGCAGCGTGTAGGCGCGGCCGTTGATGTCGAGCCTGACCGGCTGGGCGGGCGCGAGCGAGAGCGCTGGCGTGGCGGCATCGGCGGGGGGCGGCGCGTTTTGCGCATGCAGATGAGGCACGCTGCCCAGCGCGGCGGCAGCGGCGGCCGATCGCAGGAAGCGGCGGCGCGTGAGGTCGGCGGGACCAGGGGACGCGTCGTCGCAGTCGCGCGACGCGTCGAGGGGGCGTTCGTTGGACATGGCGTTCGACAGACTCCGGAACGAAGGCAAGACGAAAAGCGCGCGACGCAGGGTGCGAAATGCAGCAGAAACGCAAGGCGCATGGTCGCGCAGGCTTGCGTGGCGCGGTTTTCCGAATGCAGCAAATCCGATGCCGCGCCTGCTCGGGAAGATGGCCCTTGCCGCCGCGATCAGAACTGCACGTTGCGCTTGTCGAACGGGAAAGTAAAGCGCTTGCACGCGCGTTTTACGGGGCAAAGTGCTTGCTGTCGCAACGCTGTCGCGAAGCTGGCGTGAGGCCGTCGCAAAGCTGGCGTGACGGACAGAATGGCGCTGCCGTGCGGCCCGTGCGGGCCGGCTGAGAACGCGAGTGGCGCCTTTCAGCAGGCCGCGCTAGTCCCGCACTTCGTCGAGGTAGCGATGCACGAAGGCAATCGCCATGCTGCCCTCGCCAACGGCCGAGGCCACGCGCTTGACCGGGCTCAGGCGCACGTCGCCGCAGGCGAAGATGCCGGGCACACTCGATTCGAGCAGCCAGGGATCGCGCCGGTGCGACCAGCGTCCCGCTTTCACGATGTCGTCGCCGGTCAGCACGTAGCCGCGCTTGTCGCAGGCGACCTCGGGCGGCAGCCAGTCCGTTTGCGCGTCGGCGCCGATGAAGACGAACAGGCCGCCACATTCGCGGCGGCTCACCTCGGCATTCGTCGTGTTGAGCATGTCGATGCCGGTGAGATGCGTGTCCCCATGCACGCCGACCACTTCGGTGTTCAACTCGACGCAGACGTTCGATTTGGCGGCGAGTTGTTCGACGAGATAGCGCGACATTTTCTTTTCGAGCAAGTCGCCGCGCACGACGAGCGTGACGTTGCGCGCGTGGCTCGCGAAATGCAGCGCGGCCTGGCCCGATGAATTGCCGCCGCCGATCAGATACACATCGAGCCCGTGCGTGCCGCTGGCCTCGCTGCGCGCCGCGCCGTAATAGATGCCTTTGCCGATGAAGCGGTCGAAGCCTTCGATCGCAAGACGCCGCCATGCGACGCCCGTTGCCAGGATCACGGTGTGCGCACGCACCACGTCGTCGCCGTCGAGGTGGACTTCGTGCGCGGCCGTGTCGACGCGGGCAACGGCGCGCGTGACGAGGATTTCGGCGCCTAGCCGTCTCGCCTGCTGCAAGGCGCGGCTCGCGAGTTCGTCGCCGGAAATTCCGCCGGGAAAGCCGAGATAATTCTCGATGCGCGACGAGGTGCCGGCCTGACCACCGGGCGCTTCCCGTTCGACCACAATGGTACGGAGTCCTTCTGATGCGCCGTAGACCGCCGCTGCGAGTCCGGCCGGCCCGCCGCCGATGATGAGCGTGTCGTATTCGTCGAGTCGCGGTTTGGTCTGCAAGCCGAGACGCTCGGCGACCTCACGCGTGCTGGGGTGGGCGAGCAGCGTTCCGTCGGCAAGCCGCAAGGTGGGGCAGTCGTGGTCCGCGGGGCTGGGGCCCGTCCAGCGGGCTTTGAGCTCAGCCGCATCGGGCGTCAGCCATTCGCAGCTGATCTGGTTGCGCGCGAGGAACTGCCGCAGGTCCGCGCAGGCGGGGTCCCAGCGCGCGCCGATCATGGTCACGCGGGTTTTCGGCGGCTCGGCGGAGAGGCCCTGCAAGCCGCCGATGCGTTCGCGAGCGAGCGCGCCCATGCGCGTGGCGACATCGGATGAAGCGGCGGCGAGCGCGTAGTAATGCTGGGCGTCCACGCGCATGACGCGCGAGGGAATGGCTGCGCGATAGGCGCCCGGAAACGGCGAACTGAGTGCGAGCGGCACCTCGCCGAAGATCGTGCCCGGCAGGCGCCAGCCGAGCGTGCGCTCGACGCCGTCGAACAGCTTGACGACCTCCATCTTGCCGGACAGCACGGCATAGAGCGCGCGCTCGCCGCCTTCGTGCACGGCGTATTCGCCGGGGCTCAGATGCAAGTCCGCCGAGGTATGGGCGAGACGTTCGAGTTCGGTGTCGGGCAGCGTGGAGAAGAGCGGGATCGCGCGGATTTCGTCCAGGGTCAGCATGGCATCGCCTACAAGCGGACAAGCAGGAAACGACGATAGAAGTACGACGTGGTATGGCGCCCGGGCCTCGCGGCGCGGACATCTTATGCAGTATAGGCGGCGGGTTGGCCGGCGTTGACCGAATCAATCGACTGAGGAATCGCGCATACGTTTTCAATCTTGACGAGCGCGCGAAGCGCATCCGCCACCATGGCGCCAATAAAGAGGATCACTAATCGATGGCGGCGCGCTGCGCTTTGCCCAACGCCAGCGCGGTCACCGTTTCGCGCAACCAGCTCAGCGCTGGATCCGCGTGGCTGCGCGGATGCCAGGCCGCATGCATCGAGAAGCCACGTGCCTCGAACGGCAGTTCGAACAGGTTCACGCGTTCCAGATAGTGCGCGACGAGCCGGTAGGGCAGCGTCGCCACGTAGTCGGTGCGCGCGAGCACTTCGGGCACGAGCGTGAAGTGCTGCACCGAAAGCGCCACGCGCCGGCGCCGGCCGAGCGCTTCCAGATGCTCGTCCATGAAGCCGAAAAAGCTGCCGCCGCTGGTGGAGACCAGCACGTGCTCGAGCGCGCAATAGCTGTCGAGATCGAAGGCCGCGGCGCCGCGCGGGTGCCCTTTGCGCTGCGCCACGACGAAGCGTTCGTCGTAGAGCTTTCTTGCTTTCAGCGTCGGCGGCACTTGTTGCGCCGAGCCGAGCAGCAGATCGATCTCGCCGCGCTCGAAGCGCTGCGCAAGCGCGCCCGATTCGATGGCGACGAACGCGAGCTGCACACGCGGCCCGGCGAGGCGCGCCCACTCGATCATCAGCGGCAGGCCGAGCACGGCCACGCACTGATCGCTCGCGGCGACGACGAAGCGCCGCGTGCCGGTGAGCGGGTCGAACGCCGGCTGGCGGCGCACCACCGTTTCGAGCGTTTGCAGCGCCGCGTGCAGCGGCTCCATGAGTTCGAGCGCGCGCACCGTGCGCGTCATGCCGCGGCCATTGGCGGCGGGAATCAGCAACGGGTCGTTAAAAAGCTGGCGCAGCCGCGCGAGCTGGGCCGAAACGGCGGATTGCGTGAGATTCAGGCGTGCGGCGGCGCGCGTCACGTTCGATTCCGCAAGCAGGGCGTCGAGCGAGACGAGCAGGTTCAGGTCGATGCCGGAGAGATCGATCACGGTGATGGGTGCTATGCAAGGGATCGATTTCAAGAATACGTCTGCATCGCCTACAGTTCAATCCGTCAGACGAACCGTGCAAGCCTCATCCCATCGGAACAAGGCAACGGAACAAGGAGAAGGAAGCCATGAAAGCCTGGATGCTCGATCGCCCCGGCCAGCCGCTTACGCTGCGCGAGGCGCCGCAACCCCAGCCGCGCCGCGGCGCGCTGCTGGTCGGCGTGGAGGCCGTGCCGCTCTTGAGCTATACGCGCCAGTATGTCGAGGGCAAGCTGCCCTACGGCTATCCTCCCGCGCCGTTCTCGCCGGGCACCAACGGCATTGGCCGCGTGCTCGCGGTCGGCGAGGGCGTGTACGGTTACCGCACGGGTCAGCGCGTCGCGCTGAGCCCCTACTGGGTCGCCGACGAGGCGTTGCGCGAGCCCGCGCAGGCGCTGCTCGGGCTCACTGCGATCAGCCCCGACAGCGCGCCGATGCTCGTCGACTTTCCGCACGGCACCCTGCGCGAGGCGGTCGAGTTTCCGGCTTCGACGGTGTTCGCGCTCGACGGTCTGGACGATTTGCCGTCCGCGCAGCTTGCCGCGCTCGGCAAGCTCGTGGTGCCGTTCGGCGGGCTGCGGCGCGGCCGGCTGGCTGCCGGCGAAACCGTGGTGGTGAACGGTG
>DATEJU010000060.1:0-4967 GCA_035277805.1 Paraburkholderia sp.
CGGCGAGACGCTGGTGGTGAAGCAACTCGATCTGGACATCTACCAGGGCGAGTTCCTGACGCTGCTCGGGCCGTCCGGCTCCGGCAAGACCACCTGCCTGATGATGCTGGCGGGCTTCGAATTCCCCACCGGCGGCGAGATTCGCCTCGAAGGCAAGCTGCTCAACAACGTGCCGCCGCACAAGCGCGACATCGGCATGGTGTTTCAGAATTACGCGCTCTTTCCGCACATGACCGTCGAGCAGAACGTGGCGTATCCGCTCGGCGTGCGCAAGGTGCCGGCGGCCGAGCGCGCCGCGCGCGTGAACGACGCGCTCAAGATGGTGCGCATGGAGAGCTTCGCCAAACGCTATCCCGCACAGCTCTCGGGCGGCCAGCAGCAGCGCATCGCGCTTGCCCGCGCGCTCGTGTTCCAGCCCAAGCTCGTGCTCATGGACGAGCCGCTCGGCGCGCTCGACAAGCAACTGCGCGAACATATGCAGTACGAACTGAAGTCGCTGCACGAGAAGCTCGGCGTCACGTTCGTCTACGTCACGCACGACCAGGGCGAGGCGCTCACGATGTCCGACCGCGTGGCGGTGTTCGACAAGGGCATCGTGCAGCAGCTCGACAGCGTGGACCGCCTCTACGAATCGCCGTGCAACGAGTTCGTGGCGAACTTCATCGGCGACAGCAACCGGCTGCGCGGCAAGATCGCGGCCGTCGACGGCGAATTCTGCGAGATCCGTCTCGCCGACGGCACGCGCCTGAAAGGCCGCAACGTGGCGGGCGCGCAGACCGGGGCAGAGGCGATCGCCTGCATCCGGCCCGAGCGCATGAAGCTCTCGGCCCACGGTGCAAGCGCTCGCGCGGGCAACGGCGCGAACGCGCTGGCGGGCGAGGCGCGCGGCCTCATCTATTTCGGCGACCACGTGCGCATGCGCTGCGGTTTGCCCCATCAGGACGAGTGCTTCGTGAAGGTGCCGCTCGGCACCGAGGTGCTCGAAGCCTTCGCGCCCGGCCAGCCGGTCGCGCTCGAGTTCGCGCCGGAGCATCTGCGTGTCTTCGCTTGACGCACTCAAGCGCGCGAAAACAAACCACCAAGGAGAAGGGGACTACACCATGAAGCAGATCGGCAACTTGCGCGTTGTGGCGCTCGCGGCAGCGCTCGCACTCTCGTGTGGCGTGGCGCACGCCACGGAACTGACGGTCGTGAACTTCGGCGGCGCGAACGGCGACGCACAGAAGGCCGCCTTCAACGAACCGTTCCAGACGCAGACCGGCACGAAGGTCACGGTGGTCGAGTACAACGGCGAGCAGGCCAAGGTCAAGGCGATGGTCGAGGCGAAGCACGTGAACTGGGACGTCGTGGAAGTGGAGACCGGGGACATCGCGCGCGGCTGCGACGAAGGCCTCTACGAGAAGCTCGACTGGTCGAAGCTCGGCAACAAGGCGGATTTCCTCAAGGCGGCGCAGCAGCCGTGCGGCGCGGGCTTTTTCGTGTGGTCGACGGCGCTTGCCTATAACGCCGACAAGCTGAAGGCGCCGCCCACGAGCTGGGCGGACTTCTGGGACGTGAAGAAATTCCCGGGCAAGCGCGGCATGCGCAAGGGCGCGCGCTACAACCTCGAATTCGCGCTGATGGCCGACGGGGTTGCGCCGCAGGACGTCTACAAGGTGCTCTCGACGAAGGCGGGCCAGGACCGCGCGTTCAAGAAGCTCGATGAGCTCAAGCCCAACATCCAGTGGTGGGAAGCAGGCGCGCAGCCGCCGCAGTTCCTCGTGGCTGGCGACGTAGTGATGTCGACCGCCTATAACGGGCGCATCGACGCTGCACAGCGCGAAGGCAAGAACCTCAAGGTCGTGTGGAACGGCAGCATCTACGACCTCGATTACTGGGCGATTCCGAAGGGCTCGCCGAACAAGGCGCAGGCCATGCAGTACATCGCATACACGCTTTCGGCCAAGCCGCAGCAGGAGTACGCGAAGCACATCGCCTACGGCCCGGTGAACGAGGCGGCGATCAAGGCGCTCGACGAAAAGACGCTCGAGAACCTGCCGAATTCGCCGAAGAACGGCAAGACCGCGATCCAGGAGAACCTCACGTTCTGGACCGACCACGGCGACGAGCTGGAGCAGCGCTTCGGCTCGTGGGCCGCGAAGTAAGCCGGGACGATGCTGTAGAGGCATGACGCGTGGGCGCGCATTGGACGATGTGTGCCCGCGCGATAACGGAGGAAGGCCGCATGCGCTGCGTAATGCACAGGATGCACGGGGGCGCACGCGGTTTGCCGCTTCGAGGCGAGGGCCTTCGGGGCGAGCGCAGGAGGCTGAGTTGACACCCATGACGACCGCGACACACGCAGCCGGGAACGCAGACGAATCGGGGGCGCGCTTAAAGCGCGAACTGCGGCTCGCGCAGGCAAAGAAGCGCACGATGGCGCTCTTGCTGATTGCGCCGCTGGCGATCTTCCTGCTGCTGATTTTCGTCGTGCCGATCGCGGCGCTGCTCACGCGCGCCGTACAGAATCCCGAAGTGGCGACCGCGCTGCCGCATACCGTTGCCGCGCTGGGCGGCTGGGACCGCAAGAGCGCGCCGCCCGATGCGGCCTTTGCCGCGCTCGCGGAGGACCTCGCGGCTGTGCAAGACGGCGACGCCATGGGCGCGCTCGCACGCCGCCTGAACGTGGAGATCGCGGGCTATCGTTCGCTCGTGGCCAAGACCGCGCGCGCGATGCCCCTCGCCGACGACGACGGCCATCCGCTCAAGCTCACGCCCGCGCAGACGCGCGCCAGAATCGTCGAGCTCGACGACCGCTGGAACGACGTGACGTACTGGCAGGCCATCGCGAAGAACAGTGGCCGCTACTCGCCGTTCTATCTGCTCGCCTCGCTCGACCACAGACAGGACGCGTTCGGCAGCATCATTCCCGCCGACCCCGACCAGCAGATCTATCTCGCCGTGTTCGGCCGCACCTTCGTGATCAGCGTATTCGTCACGCTGTTCACGCTCGCGCTCGGCTATCCGCTCGCGTACTGGATTTCGACGCTCTCGGAGCGCCGCGCCAATCTCGTGATGATCCTCGTGCTGATCCCGTTCTGGACGTCGATTCTCGTGCGCGTGGCCGCATGGATCGTCATTTTGCAGAGCGAAGGATTGGTCAACAAGGCGCTGCTCGGCACGGGCATCATTTCCACACCGCTCACGCTGCTGTTCAATCGCGTGGGCGTCTACATCTCGATGACGCACATCCTGCTGCCGTTCATGGTGCTGCCGCTCTACAGCGTGATGAAGTCGATCCCGTCCACCTACCAGCGCGCGGCCGTTTCGCTCGGCAGCCATCCGTTCGCGGCCTTCTGGCGCGTGTATGTGCCGCAGACGTATCCGGGCATCGGCGCGGGCGTGCTGCTCGTTTTCATTCTCTCGATCGGCTACTACATCACGCCCGCGCTGCTGGGCGGCCCCGCCGATCAGATGGTGAGCTATTACGTGGCGTACTTCACGAACGTGTCGATCAACTGGGGCATGGCGTGCTCGCTCGGCGCGCTCCTGCTCGTGGCGACCACCGTGCTGTACTTCGTCTACGGGCGCTTCACGCGCACGCAACTGAGCCTTGGCTAAACGGAGGCACTGCACATGAAATTCGCCAAGCCGCTTTTTGCGCCGCATACCTCGGGCATCGAACGCATCTGGTATTTCGTGCTGCGCGCGCTCGCCGTGCTCACGCTGCTCTATCTGATCCTGCCCGTGCTCGCGATCGTGCCGCTCTCGTTTTCGTCGAGCACGTTTCTCGTCTATCCGATTCCAGGCTGGTCGCTGCGCTGGTATGAGAATCTCGTGATGTCCGACGAGTGGCGCATGGCCGCGAAGAACAGCTTCATCGTCGGGCCGGCGGCGACGCTCGTGGCGACGGTGCTCGGCACGCTCGCGGCCATCGGCATCACGAAGGCCGACTTCCGCGGCAAGGCCGTGCTCATGGCGGTGCTCATTTCGCCGATGATCGTGCCCGTGGTCGTGGTGGGCGTGGGCATGTATCTGTTCTTCGCGCCGCTCGGGCTCGCCAACACGTACCTGGGCCTGATCCTCGCGCACGCGGCGCTGGGCGTGCCCTTCGTGGTGACCACGGTGTCGGCCACGTTGCAGGGCTTCAATTACAACCTCGTGCGCGCGAGTCTTTCGCTCGGCGCGAATCCGGTTTCGACGTTCTTTCGCATCACGCTGCCGGTTATCGCGCCGGGCGTGATCTCGGGCGCGCTGTTCGCGTTCGCGACGTCGTTCGACGAGGTCGTGGTGACGCTTTTTCTCGCGGGTGCCGACCAGACGACGCTGCCGCGTCAGATGTTTACGGGTATCCGCGAAAACATCAGCCCGACGATCGCTGCGCTCGCAACGATTTTGATCGTGTTCTCGACCAGTCTGCTACTGGCGCTCGAATGGCTGCGTGGCAGGAATGCGGCGCGCGCGGTGAAGGCCTGAGTGAAGGCCTGAAACGCAAAGCGGCGCTTGCGCGCCGCTTTTGCTTCGAGCGCCGCTCAAGCGCCGATCAAGCCTGTCACGCAGCAAGCACCGCGGGCAGGCGCCGCTTCACCCACTGCGTGGCCTGATCGTAGGCATGCGCCAATTGCAGCACGGAAAGATCGGCGTGCGGCTTGCCGATCACCTGCAAGCCCATCGGCAGCCCCTGCGCGTTGAAGCCCGCTGGCACGCACATCACGGGCAGACCTGCGAGCGTGCCGCCGATCACCACTTCCATCCAGCGGTGGTACGTGTCCATCGTGCGGCCCGCGACGGACTTCGGCCAGTGCTCCTTCGCGTCGAACGGGAAGACCTGCGCGCTCGGCAACACGAGGTAGTCGTAGCGCTCGAACAGCGCGAGCAGCGCGTTGTACCACTGCGTGCGCGCGACCGTCGCATTCCACACGTCTTCGCCCGAGAGCTTCAAGCCGCCTTCCACTTCCCATTGCGCCTCGGGCTTGAGCAGCGCGCGC
>DATEJU010000061.1:0-10998 GCA_035277805.1 Paraburkholderia sp.
TTTTTTTCGGCTGTCATTTTTTCGTTTCGAAGCCTTCGCTGCCGCCGGTCGTGCCGCATCGGACGCTTTTATCGGATTTGCTCTAGCATGTGACGAGGCGGCTGTCGCCTGATGGTGCAGCGCGTCACAACAAACGGAGAACTCCCATGAAAGCGCTTCGTCCGCTGCAGTTTGCTCTCGCTCTGTGTGTCCTTGCGTCCAGCGCCGCGTACGCCGACACCGTCGCACTGAAGGCCGATCTCGAACCTTCCAGCGAAGTGCCGCCGCGCGTGAGCCACGGTCACGGCATGCTCAATGCCACGTTCGATACTTCCTCGAAATCGCTGAACTGGACCGTTACTTACGAAGGTCTGTCGGGCCCGGTGACGGCCGCGCATTTCCACGGCCCTGCGCCAGTCGGCCAGAACGCGAATGTGCAGGTGCCGATTCCGAAGGGTGAACTCGCCAGCCCGATCAAGGGTTCCGCAACCCTCAACGAAAAGCAGGTCACCGACCTGATGGCCGGCCAGTGGTATTTCAACATTCATACGCAGCAGAACCCATCTGGCGAGATTCGCGGACAGGTGCTGCCGGCGAATTGAGCGGCAGTTGGGTTGAATCAAAGCGCGGTGCGAGGAGCCATGCGCCATGAGTCTGCAAGGCAGGTTGATCTGCTGGTTCCTGCGCCGCCACTTTCTCCCGGCGACGCGCGCACCCATCGACGTCGCACGCGTGCGTGCGCAAACTTCGAAGCGCGTGTGGCTGCCTCCGGTACCCAAGGGGTGGCAGTTGCGCGAGCAATATTGCGCTGCCGGCGCTTCTGACGCCTCCGAGGCCTCATTGAGTGGTGAATGGCTCGTGCGCGAGGGCGGGGCGCCGCGCACGATCCTTTACTTGCATGGCGGCGGTTATTACTTCTGCTCGCCGAAGACGCACCGTGCGATCGCGTTCGGCCTCGCCACGCGCGCCGATGCCGATCTCTTTTCGCTCGACTATCGCCTTGCGCCCGAGCATCCGTTTCCGGCGGCGCTCGACGACGCTCTCGCGGCCTACCGGCGCTTGCTGGCCGACGGCGCGCGTGCGCAGTCGCTCGTGATCGCGGGCGACTCGGCGGGCGGCGGGCTCGCGCTGGCCACGCTCGTTGCGTTGCGCGACGCCGGCGATCCGCTGCCGGCTGGTGCGGTGCTTTATTCGCCGTGGACCGACCTGGCGGCTACGGGTGCATCGATCCGCGAAAACGATGGGCGCGACCCCATGTTCTGCGGCGATGTGTTTGCTCGCGTTGCGCCGCTTTACCTGGGCGAGGCGAGTGCGACTGATCCGTATGCTTCGCCGCTTTATGCCGACTTTCATGGCCTGCCGCCGCTCTTCATGCTGGCGGGCAGCACCGAGACGCTGCTCGACGATACGCGTCGGGCCGCGGAGCGCGCACGTGCGGCAGGCGTGAGCGTCGAGTGCGGGATCGGCCGCGATCTGCCGCATGTCTGGCCGATTTACGCGCCGTTCATGCCCGAGGCGCGACGCGCACTCGACGAGTCCGCGCACTTCGTGAAGCGCGTGACGACGGCCGATGACACCGCCCGCTCGCAGCGCTCCGCGCACGCACAAGCAGGGCCCGGGTCAGACGCTCAGTCGAGTGCGCATCGCGCGGCTCAATCGAGCGCGACGTCGATCCCGTCGTAAGCCGCGTGCACTGCTGACTCGCCATAGCGGCGCTCGAGCCGGCGCACGGTGAAGTGTCCGTGCGCGACGTTCTGGAAGTGATCGATGAACACCGTGTTCACCATGGCGCCGAGCACCGCGCCGATGGCCGGAATCGATTTCGCGGCCACCTGCTCGCTGACCTGCACAGAAAAGCGCGCGGCCACGGTCTGCATGAGCTTGAGCAGCGCGGTCGAGCCGTGCGCGGCGAAGCCCTTGGTTGCCATTTCCGATGAAGCTTTCGAGACCGCCTGTGCAAGCGCGCCGCGCACGATGAAGTAGCCGAAGTCGGCGTCGTCGTCGGCAGCCGAGCGTCCGCCCATGCCGAATACGGTCAGGCATTGGAGCTGGGTGTCGGCGCTCGCGAGGTCTTCGCCCTCGCTGCGCGCGATGTCGCAGATCGAGCGGAACATCAGCGTCGTCGTGACGGGTAGCTCGACCGGCAGCGCGAACAGGCCGAAAGCGCCGCCCGCCGCGCCCGTCGTGGCGACCGCGAACTTGTGCAGCAGGTTGCTTGGCTTCGCGCTTTGTTTCGAGCCCGCCGTTGCGCGGGCATCCGCGATCTCCAGCGTGCCCTCGCCTTGCTTGCCCAGTGTCTTGAGCGCGATCTGCAGGCACTTGCGCAGCGCCGCCTGGGTCGCGTCGTTGACCTTGTCGTTCGCCACGGCCGGGAGCTTCGCGATCAGCTTCTCGACCGGCGCGCCCACGATCGCGGCGAGCTTCATGCCGAGCGGCGGCGTTTCCAACTCGTGCTTCGCGCGCCTGAGCGCGGCAAGGTCGGCTTCGGAAAAATCGGAATATGACCCCATAAATCTCCCGGAAAAACGGTTCGACGGGCGCCGTCCGATGCCCAGTGTAGAGGATCGCGCCATGCTATGATGCCAATTCTTTGACGTATCAATCGTTGCGGGATCAAAAAATGGCCGTCCATACTGCCGCCCATCACTCAAGCGGGCAGGTGCTGCCGTTCCGGGAGTCGCTGATGGCGATGCTCGGCATCTCCTTCGTGACCATGCTGGTTGCGCTGGACCAGACTGTCGTCGGCACCGCGCTGCCGACCATCGTCGCCGAACTACGCGGCTTCGAGCTTTACGCGTGGGTCGCCACGTCGTATCTACTCACTTCCGTCATTACCGTCCCCATTTTCGGGCGCCTCGGCGACTATTACGGGCGCAAGCCGTTCGTGATTGCGTCGATCGTCGTCTTCACCGGCGCCTCGGTGCTGTGCGGCGCGGCCAACAGCATGATGTTCCTCGTGCTCGCGCGCGGCCTGCAGGGCATCGGCGGCGGCATGCTGGTGGGCACCGCATTCGCCTGCATCCCCGATCTCTTTCCCGATTCGGTCGTGCGCCTGAAGTGGCAGGTGCTGATGAGCTCGGCGTTCGGCATCGCCAATGCAGTGGGTCCGTCGCTCGGCGGCTTTCTCACCCAGTACTACGGCTGGCGTTCGGTGTTCTACGTGAATCTGCCCGTCGGGCTGCTCTCGCTTTTCTTCGTCTGGCGCTATCTGCCGCACCTGCGCAACGTCGTGCACAAGGAGCGCATGCGGCTCGACTGGCCCGGCGCGCTGCTGATCGCCGTGGCACTCGGCAGCCTGCAAATGTTCGTCGAGCGACTGTCGGAGCACGGCGTGACGTTTTTCTCGCTCGGCCTGCTCGCGTTGGCCGGGGCCGCGGGCTGGGCGCTGTGGCACTGGGAGCGGCGCTGTCCGCAGGCGATTCTTCCTGTCGACATGTTCCGCAACGCGAGCCTCAATGCGCTCTTCACGCTGGCGGTGCTGGGCGGCTTCACGATGTTTTCGCTGCTGTTCTACGCGCCGTTGCTGTTTCAGGGCGGCTTCGGCATGACGCCGAACGAAGCGGGCATGGTCATCACGCCGCTCGTGGTGTTCATCACGATCGGCAGCATTGCGAACGGGCGCATCGTCTCGCGCATCCGCAATCCGAACCTGATGCTCTACATCGGCAATTCGATGCTTGCGTTCGCGTGTTTCGCGGTCGCGCTCGCCACGCACAACACGCCGCGCACGTTGCTGATGACGCTCATGATCGTGGGCGGCCTCGGGCTTGGCTTCGTGATGCCCAATCTCACCGTGTTCGCGCAGCAAACCGCGGGCCGCGAGCATCTGGGCATTGCCACGGCGCTGCTGCAGTCGCTGCGCATGATCGGCGGGATGATCGGCACGGCGCTGACCGGCACGATGGTCACGCAGCTTTACACGAGCGGCGTACACAAGGCACTCGACGCCGATCACGCGACGCACTGGTTCGCCCAGCTCTCCGACCCGCAGATTCTCATCAATCGCGACTCGCAGCACGCGCTCATTGGCGAACTCGCGCAGGCCGGGCACAATGGCGCGCCGCTGCTGGAAGCCGCGCGCGAGGCGCTGGTGGGCGCGATTCATCTGGGCATTGCGGTGGCCGCGGCCATCGCGGTCCTGTCGATCTGGCAGACGCGGCGCGTGCCGCCCATCAAGCTGCAGCGCAAGGTCGAGCCGGTGATCCACGCAGACTGAGCGTGAGCGCCACGCCTCGCAGCTCGTGCGCGGTCGCAGGCCGATACGCGCAACGGGCGGAAACAAGGGGAAAAAAGCAGCGAGGCATGCAAAGCACGCTGCCAGAGACAGGAAGACAGGCAGGAACACACAGCATGGAAACACAGGACCGCATCGCCATCGTCCAGCAGTTCGGACGCACTTATCGCGCGTTCATGTCGGCGTTCGAGGCGCAGGTGGGGCACCCGTTGCCACGTTGGCGCATTCTGCTTGCGCTGCACGACCAGGATGGCGCGTCGTCGCAGAAGCGGCTCGTCGAGCGCCTGCGCGTGGATCCGGGCGCGCTCACGCGGCAACTGAAGCTGCTGGAGTCGCTCGGCTGGATCGCGCGCAGCGCCGACGCGCGCGATAACCGCATCACCAACGTCCAGCTCACGCCGGCGGGGCACGAGGCTGTCGAGGCCGGCCTGCCACGGCGCAACGCGTTCCTGAGCCAGACCATGTCGCTGCCCGACGACGCGCTCACGGCGCTTTCGGGTGCGTTGCGCATGATGGAGGAGCGCATCGGCGTGGCGCTGGCGGCGCAAGCCGAAGTTGCCGCGAGCGCCGAAGCGAAGCAAGGGGCGTAAAGCGAGGCCCCCGGAGCAGGAAGCCAATAAGGCACGGCCAGGCTCCAAGCGCCTGGCCGCTATGCATCCGCACGGTATCCGCCGTCTATCGAGACCGGCAAAGCGGCGGAGCGGCAGACCGGCGGAGCGATCAGAAGAACGTTTCGATCACTTCCGTCACGCGATATTGCCCGTCTACCATCAGCACCTGGCGCCACTTGTCTAACGTGAGGCAGGGGTGAGAGATGTCGAAGCCGATCATGTCGCCGATCTTGATGTCCGCGCCGGCCGGAATCTGCAGATAGGCGTGCTGATCCATCATCTGGAAGATTTCCCAGCCCTCGCTTGCGGCGATCTCGCGCGGCATGGCGCTCGCGCTGCCGTTCGAAGGACGATAGTGGCGGGTTGGCTCCGGAAAGCCCGCATCGAACGCGGCGTCGCGCTTGCCGAAGCCGATGATCGCGCGGCCCGGCTCCGGAATCGATTGCACGTAGGCCCACAGCTGCAGCGCGGGCAGGAGCGCCACACCCATCCCGCGGGCAACCGGATTGCGCGTGAGGATCTGCGATTGCGCCTGCTTGTAGACGCCCACGTCGTGCGTGAGATAGCAGCCGGGGCGCAGCACGACGTCGACCGTGCCCGCCTGGGTAGCCTTCGCGAATTCCTCGGCCACCACGTCGTACCATGCCGAACCCGCGCCCGAAAGCAGGGCCGGCGAGCGCGAGAAGCGGCCCGCCGCGGCGAGCTCTTCAGTGACATTGAGGGCATCGCGCAGGAAGGTGCGCACCTCGCTTTCTTCCTTGAGAATACCCTCGTAGATTTCCACGCCCGCGAGCTTGAGCGAGTCCGGATAGCGTGCGATCGCGTCGAGCACGGCGCGGCGCGTGTCCGCATCGCGCACGCCGGTGCGCCCGCGCGGCACGCCGAGTTCGAGCAGCACCTCCAGCGTGCGCTTCGAGGCGCGGAAGAATTCGCCCAGCTGCTCGACGCCTTCCACCGAGTCCACGAGGCAGAAGAACTCGAAGTCGGGGTCGCTCAGCAGCTCGGCGATGATTGCCATGTTGCGTCGGCCCACGAGCTGATTGGCCATCAGCACGCGCGAGATGCCGCCGCGATACGCGGCGCGCGTCTGGTGCGCCGTGGCGAGCGTGATGCCCCACGCACCCGTTTCGATCTGGCGGCGAAAGAGCTGCGGCGCCATGGTGGTCTTGCCGTGCGGCGCGAGCTTCACGCCGTAGCGCGTGACGAAGTCCTGCATCCACTTGAGGTTGTGCTCGACGCGGTCGGCGTACAGGACGGCCGCTGGCAGGCTCACGTCCTCGGCGAGCAGGTTCCATTCGAGGCGCGCTGCGTCGCCCAGCGGCACGCTCGCGCCCGGCAGGTTGCCGAGACCCTTGCTGTTCGGGTCGATCGTCGCGCTCTGATAGTTTGTAACTTTCATTTCCGTTCGCTCCATACTCTCCATTGCGCCTCTATACTGCGGACATTGCAGGGTCGGCGTTGACTCGGAGATAGTACACAAAGTACCATCTGTTCGGGAAATGTTATTTATTAACAGGTTTTCGCCGCTTGTCCACCCGCTCGTTCACTCGCTGTCTGCCCTGAGCCCTGCGCGCCCTACATGAATTCCGCCGCCGAACCGGGACGTTTCGATATCGTTGCCCGAATCGCGCAATGCGTGCCGGATTTGCGTCCGGCCGAGCGCGACGTCGCCGCCCTGATTCTCGACGATCTTGCCGCCGCCGCGCGCGCGAGCATCGGCGAGCTGGCACGACGCGCGGGCGTGAGCGTGGCCTCCGTCACGCGCTTCGCGAAGACGGTGGGTTGCCACGACGTGCGCGAGCTCAAGCTGCGGCTCGCGCAGGCTGCCGCCGTGGGCGAGCGCTTCTTGCGCGCCGCGCCGCAAGACGGCGGCGGCCGCCAGGGCACAGGCAAGGGCAAACGCGGCAAACGGCGCGCCGAAGGCGCGTCGGCGCCGTCCGAGGACGCGCTTGCCACGCGCGTCTACGACGAAATCCATGCCGCGCTCGCGCGCAACCACGAGCTGCTGCGCCAGGCGCCGTTCGCCGAGGCCGTCGCCGCGCTGCGAGAGGCGCGCATGATCTATGTGTTCGGCATGGGCGGCGGCTCCAGCGCGCTCGCCGACGAAATGCGCTTTCGCCTCGTGCGCCTCGGCCGCCCCGTCGCGTCGTATCAGGATAGCCTGCTGCAGCGCATGGTCGCGAGCACGCTCTCGCCCGATTGCGTGGTCGTTGCGCTTTCCGTAACAGGACGCGTGCCTGAACTGCTCGATGCGTGCCGCATCGCGCGCGACTATGGCGCGAAGCTGGTCGCGCTCACCGCGCCGGCATCGCCGCTCGCCGCGCTCGCCGACTGGCTCGTGCCGATCGTCGCGAGCGAGACCGATTTCATCTACAAGCCTTCGTCGTCGCGTTACGCGATGATGATGGCGCTCGATGTGCTCGTGACGGAGCTCGCGCTCGCGCAGCCCGAGGCGAGCCGCGAATTGCTGCGCCGCATGAAGCTCACGCTCGACACGCATCGCGGTATTGCAGGACGTGGCGGCGAGCGCCAACCGCTCGGCGATTGACAACTTTGGATGGGACCGGAGCAAGCGCTCCGGATCGACAGGAGAACAAGCCATGCATTCGCATCCGGAAGCTGCCGACACCCTGATCGTCGGTGCCACGCTTTACGACGGCACCGGCGCGCCGAGCGTCGAACGCGATGTCGCGTTGCGCGACGGTCGCATCGCCGCCATCGGCAATCTGTCCAACTGGCTCGCGGAGGAGGTGATCGAGGCCAACGGGCGCGCGCTCGCGCCGGGCTTCATCGACGTCCACACGCACGACGACACGCACGTGATCCGCTCGCCGCAGATGCTGCCGAAGATCAGCCAGGGCGTGACGACGGTGATCGTCGGCAACTGCGGGATCAGCGCTTCGCCGGTGTCGCTCAAGGGCGAGCCGCCCGATCCGATGAACCTGCTCGGCGAGCGCGAGGCGTTCCAGTACCCGACCTTCGCAGCGTACGTGGACGCCGTGAACGCGGTGCGGCCCGCAGTGAACGTGAGCGCGCTGATCGGCCATACGGCGCTGCGCAACAACCATATGGACGATCTCAAGCGCGCCGCCACCCGCGACGAAATCGCGGCCATGCGCGCACAGCTCGAAGAGGCGCTCGCGCATGGCGCGCTCGGGCTCTCCACCGGGCTCGCCTATGGCAATGCCTTTGCGGCGTCGACCGAGGAAGTCGCCTCGCTCGCCGAACCGCTCGCCGCCGCCGGCGCGCTCTACACGACGCACATGCGCACCGAATTCGACGCGATCCTCGAGGCCATGGAGGAGGCGTATCACATCGGCAAGCATGCGCGCGTGCCAGTCGTCATTTCGCATCTGAAGTGCGCGGGTCCGTCGAACTGGGGGCGCAGCACGGAAGTGCTCGCGTCGCTCGAAGGCGCGCGCAAGTATCAGCCGGTGGGCTGCGACTGCTATCCGTACAGCCGCAGCTCGTCCACGCTCGACCTCAAGCAGGTGACAGGCGACATCGACATCACGATCACGTGGTCAACGCCGCATCCCGAGCAGGCGGGCAAGCTCATCAAGGACATCGCGGCCGAATGGGGCGTGTCGCAGCAGGAGGCCGGCAAGCGCCTGCAGCCAGCGGGCGCGGTCTATCACAACATGTCCGAGGACGACGTGCGCCGCATCCTTTCGCATCCCGCGACGATGGTGGGCTCGGACGGGCTGCCGAACGACCCGCTGCCGCATCCGCGCCTGTGGGGCGCGTTCCCGCGCGTGCTCGGTCATTACGCGCGCGACGTCGCGCTGCTGCCGCTCGAGGAGGCGGTGCGCAAGATGACGGGTCTGTCGGCGCGGCGCTTCGGCCTCACGCAGCGCGGCGAGGTGCGCGTGGGCTGGCATGCCGATCTCGTGCTGTTCGACCCCGCGAAGGTGCGCGACGCCGCGACTTTCGAGAAGCCGCAGCAGGTGGCCGAAGGCATCGACGCGGTATGGGTGAACGGCGTGCTCTCATACCGCGACGGCCAGCCTACCGGCGAACGCGCGGGGCACTTCGTCGCGCGGGGTACGCGCGATGCCCAGGCGTTCTAAGTTCTGCATATCAAATTTTACGCACGGAAAATTTCGACCCCAGGCGTACGCGGTATCCGGCGTGAGCTGCGAGACCGCATGCGCCGCACGAACTCAAAGGAGCAAACGATGAAACGAATTGGAGCGGAAGGCGGCAAGGGCCAGGGCGGACAACATCTGCCGTTCGCGCGCGCGGTGGAGGCCGACGGCTGGCTGTACGTCTCGGGCCAGACGCCGATGGAAGGCGGCGAGGTGATCAACGGCGGTATCGTCGAGCAGTCGCACAAGGCCATCCAGAATCTTTTCGCGATCCTGAAGGAAGCCGGCTACGGTGCGGAGCACGTGGTGCGCTGCGGCGTGTGGCTCGACGACGCGCGCGACTTCCAGTCGTTCAACAAGGTGTTCCGCGAATACTTCGGCGAGCATCCGCCGGCGCGCGCCTGCGTGCAGTCGAGCATGGTGGTGGACTGCAAGGTCGAGGTCGACTGCGTCGCCTATAAGGCGCCGGCCGGCAAGTAAGGGCTGGCAAAGTTTCGCGCAAGGGGCGCAAGCGCGTCTCGCGAATGTTGTGGGAAAAACGGCTGCCGGGTTATCTGGCGGCTGTTTTTTTATGCGTATCACCGTCGCGCGGCGTGCCTTGCGTGATGCGCAGCTCGATCTTCATGCCGGCGGCCACGGCCATATTGATGAGGGAGTCGAGTGAGAACAGTTCGATCTTGCCGCGCACGAGATCGGACACGCGCGGCTGCGTCACGCCAAAAAGCTGGGCTGCCTGGGTCTGGCTCATCTTGTTGCGCTTGATGTATTCCTTGAGTGCAATCATCAAATCGCAGCGCAGCGTCATGTTTTGCGCGGCTTCGGGCGTGTCTTCGATAGCGTCCCAGACACTGTCGAATTGTTGAATCTTCATGGTTCGGACTCCTGTTTCAATGCTATGCGGTAACGCTGTCTGGCGAGGGAAAGTTCGGTGAACGCCGTCTTTTCCGTTTTCTTCTTGAAGCAGTGCAGCACGTGGATGGCGTTACGCATGCTCGCGACATAGAGCACACGAAACGCGCCGTGTTCGTCGCGAATGCGAATCTCGCGCGCGCCAGGTCCCACGGGATTCATGGGCTTCCAGTCGTGCGGATCGAGCCCGTGCTGAATGCGGCGCAGTTGACGTCCCACTTCGCACCGAGCCTTTTCGGGAAAGCGCTTGAGATCGGCTAACGCGCTACCGCAGAACTCCACAGGCTTTACATGGCTGATGTTATACAAAATTTTATATGCCCTCCAGAGATTTGAGTCACCCGGCGAACGCCGGGAATGACATGCCTCAAGTCTCTGAATGGACAGATGTTTGCGCCCCCGTTTACATCAAGCGCCAATGCATTTCGCAGCCCCGCTAACCACCCGGCCAGGGGCTGAAATTCCCAATATTTGAACGACCAAGTCACATATTGGAGATCGTGGAAAAACCGCCCTACAATCCGATCCATCCGACAGGACGCCCCGGGCGCTACAAACAGGCGCGCCTCGAGTGCAAGTCGGCATAGCCCAGACAAAAGCCCACGGCCGCGCCAATCGCGCGTTTCAGCGGGCAACAATCGGAGACGTCAGCCATGTTCCAGCCCGCGAAGTGCGCGGCCTCGTGCCGTCCGCCGTCACGCGCGAAGTGCGCCTCTGCATTCCGCACCATGGCCCGCAGGCTGTCGCTTGACGCCGTGCGCTTATCCCCGTCTTTCTGATCGGCCTCGCCATGAACAAAGCGATGTTTCCGAATCTTGCCGAGCGCTTCACGCGCGCCGAAGACACGCCAGCCGCAGCCGCGCCCTCTGCCGGCCGCACGCAGCCGCAAGCGAAATCGCGTGCCGGCGCCGACGAGATCGTCGGCCTGCCGGGTGCGCTGCTCGACGGCTCGGCGCAAGCCGGCACGCAGACGCTCTTGCGCGGCCTCGCCATCCTCGAAGCCGCCGCCGCCGGCGTGCGCGACCTGCGCTCGTTTGGCGCGGTGCTCGGCACGACGCGCAGCACCACGCACCGGCTCGTCTCGAGCCTCGTGCAGGCGCGCTACCTGCGCCAGGTGCAGGGCGGCTATTTGCTCGGCCCGAAGCTCATCGAGCTCGGCACGATCGCGCTCGAGCAG
>DATEJU010000062.1:0-3185 GCA_035277805.1 Paraburkholderia sp.
GGCGCTGATCGGCTTCGGCTACAACTACACGAAGGGCCATGGCAACGGCGTGAACGCGAGCTATAGCCAGTTCAGCCTCGGCGGCGACTACTTCCTCTCCAAGCGCACCGACATCTACGTGCTCGCGGGCTACCAGAAGGCCTCGGGCCACACGATCGACGCCAATACCGGCGCGCTCGTCGACGCCAACGCCTCGTTCTCCGACTTCGGCAACGACGCAACCACCGACAAGCAGGCCATGGCGATGATCGGCATCCGCCATCACTTCTGAGCGGGCCTCGCCCAGCCCCTCCCGCGCGGCCACATTCGTCGGCTATAATGCGCGGGTCTTAGGGGAGTAGTCTGCGACACGCGCAATGCGTGCCGCGCCGTCGTCAACATGATTGGCACACCGTGCCATGGCGCCGGCAGCCGTTCTTCGGCCTGACGAGACCTATGACGTCATCCCTCACACCCGGGCTGGGCGGGGGGATTGCGTCATTGGTCCAGTCGTCCAGCCCGAGGAATGCCGATACCCCATGCCCCGCTTTGCCCACCCCTACGTTATTGAGCGTGCGTCATGATCTGGACGTTCGCCCTGCTCATTGCCGCTGCCGGCATCATCTATCTGTCCTGCGAGACCTTCGTCAACGCCGTCGAATGGCTCGGCCAGAAGCTGAAGGTCACGCAAACCGCAACCGGCACGATCCTCGCCGCATTCGGCACGGCGCTGCCCGAGAGCGTGGTCACGCTCGTGGCCGTCGCGTTCGGCACCGATGCGGCGCACAAGGAAATCGGCATTGGCGCAGCCATCGGCGGGCCGCTCGCGCTCAGCACCGTCGCCTATGCCGTGGTGGGCGTCGCGTTGCTGGCGACCGCCGCGCGTGCGGGCCGCGCGCGCGCCCGCACCGTGGACGCCGACACGCGCCGCCTGCGCCGCGACCAGCTCTGGTTCCTCGCGATCTTCGTCGTGAAGATCGGGCTCGGGCTCGTGGTGTTCAGCTTCAAGCCGCTCCTCGGCATTGCGTTTCTCGCGGCCTACGCGCTCTATTGCTGGAAAGAGCTGAGCGACGAGAGCGATCTCGTCGAAGATGTGGGCCTCGAGCCGCTCAAGCTGCGCCCGCGCGATGCGGATCCGTCGCTGTTCTGGATCCTGCTCCAGACCATCGGCGCGCTCGCCGTGATCTTCTTCGCCTCGCATCTGTTCGTGCAGCAGATTGGCGCGGTGGGTCCGTGGCTCGGCCTGAGTCCGCAGTTGACGGCACTGCTCTTCAGCCCGATCGCCACCGAGCTGCCGGAGATCATGAACGCGATCATCTGGGTGCGCCAGGGCAAGGAGCGGCTCGCGCTTGCGAACATCAGCGGCGCGATGATGATCCAGGCGACCATTCCCACCGCGTTCGGCCTGTTCTTCACGCCGTGGCACCTTGGTGCGCCGTCGATCCTTGCCGCGGTCACGACGATGCTCGCCATCGTGTTCCTGCAATGGGCATTCCGCGCCCCGCAAGTGAGGAGCCGCCAGCTCACGCATGTGGGCTGGCTCTATGCGGTGTTCGCGGTGCTGCTTTGTGTGATTCCGAAGTGATGCAGGCGGGCGACGCGAAGTTGCCATGACGTCGCCCTGAGGTTGCCCTGAGGTTGCCTCGAAGTTGTTCGCACCGCGACCGATGCGCGCAAGTTTCGCCAAGCGACCTTGCTACGCGCCTGGCACATCGTCCCGACACTCGCGGCGCGCATCCATGATGAAGGCGGCCGTCTGGTATTGGCGTGCAGGCGCGCCCTGCGCCCGCTCTTTGCACGCCATTACGAGCCTTGCATCGAGATTGAAGCGAGTAACCATGCAGCGCATTGGACTGCCGGTTATTGTCTGCCCATGATGAGCGTGCCCTTCGCTCTGCGCCTGAAGCCGGGACAGGTGCGCGGCACGCCCTGTCTCAAGCCGGACGCGTCGCGCACCGCGCAACGGCAGTCTCGCGTGCGCGGGGCCACGCCGTTGCACGACGCACTTCAAATCGGCCTCGTTTGGCGGGGCGACCCTAATCACAGGCGGGACGCACAGCGCTCAATGCATCGCGTGCAGATACAAATACAGCGACGATGCCGCTACACCACCCACGAGCGGCCCGAGCACCGGAATCCACGCATAGCGCCAGTCGCTGTCACGCTTGCCCGGGATCGGCAGCAGCGCATGCATGATGCGCGGCGAGAGATCGCGCGCGGGGCTCATCGCATAGCCCGTGGGACCGCCCAGCGAAATGCCGATGCCGAGCACGAGCAGACCGACCGGCAGCGCGTCGAGCGCGCCAAGTCCCACCTGCGGCGAGGCCAGATACAGCACGCCGAGAATCAGCACGAAGGTGCAGATGGCTTCGGTGATCACGTTGTGGCGCACGCTGCGGATCGCGGGCGCGGTGCAAAACACGGCGAGCTTGAGATCCGGGTCCGCTTCGTTCGCGAAGTGCTGGCGATAGGCGAGCCACACGAGGAACGCGCCCGCCATGCCGCCGAGCATCTGCGCCGCGATATAGCCGCCTACCTTCGACCAGGCGAACTTGCCCGCGAGCGCGAGGCTGATCGTCACGATCGGGTTCAGATGCGCGCCGCTGTACGACGCGGTCACGTACACGGCCACGAACACGGCCATCGCCCAGCCCATCACGATGACAATGAGGTCGGCGCCCTTGCCTTTGGTCTTCGCAAGCAGCACGTTGGCGACCGCGCCGTTGCCGAGCAGCACGAGAATGGCCGTGCCGATGAATTCAGCAATATAGGGTGACATTTGAGTTTGTCTCTCTTTGATTCCGAAGCGGGCGCGCGCGGTCGATCCAATGCGGCCGCGCGGCCCGTCGGCAAATTGTTGTGTTTATGGGGTTCGAGTACTTTTGCTGGTCGACGCCAAGTGCTTAATGCGCGCTCAATGCGCGCCTGGTGCACGCTTACTGCGCGTCGTCGGCCCACGCCTTGGCGGCGCGCACCGCGCGCTGCCAGCCCGCGCGGCAGGCATCCACTTGCGAGGCCGGCATGGCGGGCGAGAAGCGCTTGTCCACGTGCCACTGGCTCTGCAACTCGTTCACGCTCTTCCAGTAGCCGGTCGCGAGGCCCGCGAGATAGGCCGCGCCCAGCGCCGTGGTTTCGGTAATCTGCGGGCGCACCGCATCCACGCCGAGCAGGTCCGCCTGGAACTGCATGAGCAGGTTGTTCGCGCT
>DATEJU010000063.1:0-3653 GCA_035277805.1 Paraburkholderia sp.
GCGGCACCACCGACATGAGCGGCGTGCCCGGCGAGACGCGCTGGCCCACTTGCACCGAGCGCTTGGCCACGTAGCCGGTCACCGGCGCGGGCAGCGTGTTGCGCGCGTTCGCGAGATAGGCGTCGCGCACCTTGGCCGCGGAGGCCATCACGTTCGGATGATTGGCGATGGTGGTGTTCGCGGTGAGCGCGCGGTTCGCGGCGAGCTGCTGCTGCGCGGCTTCGAGTGCGGCTTCGGCGCTCTTCACGGCGTCGCGCGCGTGGGAGATTTCTTCCTGCGAGACGGCGCCCGTCTGCGCGACCTGCATGCGGCGGCGCAGGTCGTCCTGGGCACGCGAGAGGTCGGCCTGGCGAACGGCGACTTGCGCCTGGTACTGGCTGTCGTCGGCGAAAAGGCCGCGCACCTGGCGCACCGTCTGGCCGAGATTCGCCTCGGCCTGTTGCAGCGCGATGCGCGAATCGGCGGGGTCGAGCTCCACGAGCGGGGCGCCGATCTTCACGGTCTGTGTGTCGTCGGCGTTCACCGCGATCACCGTGCCGGTCACCTGCGGCGTGATCTGCACGACGTTGCCGTTCACGTAGGCGTCGTCGGTGCTTTCCGTGAAGCGCGCGACGAGGAAGTAGTAGAGGCCGTAAGCAATGGCCGCAATCACGATCACGAGCACAAGCAGCGTCATCATGCGCTTGCGCTTGCCGTTGGTCGCGTTCGGCTGCGGATTGGCTGCCGGTTGCTGGGGGGTGCTCATGGAAGGATCTCCGGGTTCTTGCGTGCTGTGCGTTCAGTTATTGATGTTCAGTTCGCGGCGGCTGCATTTGCCGTGGTCGCTGCCGATGCAGCGGCAGCGGCGCTCTGCGCCGGCACCGATGTGCCGCTCCACGGCGCGCCGTTTACGTCGCTCTGTCCCTTGGCGTCGCTGCCGATCTCGACCGGCGGCACGAGCCCCGCGTCGTGCGCGTCGAAGCCGCCGCCGAGCGCCGTGATGAGCGCCATCTGCTGGTCGCGGCGCTGCATCTTGAGGTTCGAGACGGTTTGCTCGGCGGCGAGGCGGTTCTGGTCGGCGTTGAGCACCTGGAGCTGCTCCGAGAGGCCTGCCTTGTAACGGATCACGGCGAGCTGGTACGCCTTGGTCGAGGCTTCGAGCGCGCGCTGGGCGTCCACGAGCTGCTTGTCCGCCGAGCGGATCGACGAAACCTGCGTGGCCACTTCCTGCAGCGCGTTGATGAGCGTCTGGTTGTAGTTCGCCACATCGAGGTCGAAGTCGGCGTAGCGGCCCTTCAGCTGCGCGCGCAGCGCACCCGCATCGAAGATCGGCAGGTGCACGGCTGGGCCGATGTTCATCTGGCGGCTTGTGAAGTTGAGGAAGCGGCCCCAGCCGAACGCGTCGAAGCCGAAGCCGGCCGCAAGGTTCACGTCCGGATAGAACTCGGCCTTCGCTTCCTTCACATCATGCATCGCGGCTTCGACCTGCCAGCGCGCGGCGACGATATCCGGTCGGCGCGCCACGAGGTCGGCGGGCAGGTTGCCGGGCAGGGCCATGTCGGCGACCGGGTTGAGCACGGGCTGCGCAATCTGCAGGCCGCGATCCGGACCCTTGCCGAGCAGCGCGCCGAGCTGATAGCGCACGCTCTGGATCTGGCCGTCGATCTGCGTGAGGTTGGCCTGGCTGGTCGCGATGTTGCCGTTCGCGGTCTGGCGTTCCACGTTGGTATCGAGACCCGCTACCACGCGGCCGTCGGTGATCGTGCCGATGGTCTTGCGATTGTCGATCTCGCGCGCAGCGATGTCGCGCAGCGCATAGAGCTGTGCGAGCTGGTTATACGTGCGCGCGACCGAAGAGGCGAGCGTGATGCGCGCCTGCTGCATGTCGGCCTGGGCGGCGCGCTGCGCGGAGACCGCCTGGGCGAGGCGCTGACGGTTCTTGCCCCAGAGGTCCAGATCCCACGAGGCGCTCGCGAGCGCGTTGTTCTCGCTGAACCAGGTGCCGCCGAAGGGCGGCGGGAAGAGGGCGTTGGCCGAATACAGCTCGCGGGTCCACGAGTAGCTCGCGTTGGCCTTCGGATAGAGCGCCGACTTCGACGTCTCGATATACGACGACGCCTTGGCGATGCGCGCCTGTGCCTGGGCGATGGTGGGGTTGCCCTCGAGCGCTTCGTCGATCAGCCTGGGCAGTTGCGGGTCGCCGAACTGCTGTGCCCAGTCGAGCGTCGGCCACTGGCCGGCCTCGGCCGGAATGCTCTGCGAGCTCTCGAACTGTTGCGGCTGGGCGATGGTCTTGTCGCTCTTGACGCCGAAGTAGTTTGCGCAGCCCGCGAGCGCGAGCGCCGCCACCGCGGCGGCGATTGCCCCCCGGCGGGAGAGCGCTGGCGCAAACAGGGTATCGGGTTTCATTGCTCGTCTCATGGCGTGAGAAGGTGAGGTAATGCTGGACGTTGCAGCTATTTTCTTGTGCGGCGAACTCAAATTTACTTGCCCCGTCATGAATTTGACGAGTTTTGCCCGGCGCTTTGGCCGGCGTTCTGGCTAGCTTCGCAGCTATTGGAAAGAACCCGCCGCAACATGCTCTTCAGGAAGCCGATTTCCTCGGGCGTAAAACCCTGCGAGAGCATTTCCGTCACGCTCGTGAAGATCGCCGGCATGCGCGCGGCGATGGCCTCGCCCTCGGGCGTGAGTGCCAGGCGCACGGCACGGCGGTCCTCGGAGCTGCGCACGCGCTTGAGCAGGCCGCGCTTTTCCAGCCGGTCGACGAGGCGCGTCACGGCGCTCGCGTCGATGCCATATTCGCGCGCCAGTTCCGCCGCGAGCACGCACTTGCCGCTCGCCACCATGAACAGCACGCTGGCTTGCTGGCTCGTCACGCCGAGCTCGGCGACGGTGCGTTGGGTGATGAGGTTCGACATCGTCGATTTCACCCGCGAAATGAGGTAGCCAACGCTCTCGCCGAAATCGTAATCGCGGACTTCGGGCGGCAACGTGGGAGTCGGATCCGTCATGTTTCTGCTGCGGCTGCAATGATTGACCAGGCAGGGATTATAGGAGCCGTTAGTTGACGCGGCAAGGGTTTATTGTGGCAAGGCGGAGAAACCTTTGCCGGGTAAGGTCTTAATTGGGCCCAGATGCGCATGAGAAAAATCGGCGGCTCGGGGCGTGCCCCGCCGGCCTTGACCGAACGCGTATATGCAATATGGGTTGCGACCAAGGCGCCCAGCGGCACCCTTCCATGCGCGCTGGGATGAGCGAGATCAATTCATCTGCACGTGCTATAATTTCAGGTTCCCAAAAGTGCGCCATTCGCAACGCCAATTCGGCACCCCCGTCGACGTCCAATCGGGACGTTCAATCGGGTGTGCCGAGGAGCGTCGAAGACGGTTGCGCGAGCCCGCCGTCGAGCTCATGCAGCGCACTCAACTGAGTACCCAGGTTCCTATGTCCCGCGCCCTTCGCAACATCGCCATCATTGCCCACGTCGACCACGGCAAGACTACGCTCGTCGACCAACTGCTGCGCCAGTCCGGCACCTTCCGTGACAACCAGCAGGTCGCCGAACGCGTCATGGACTCGAACGACATCGAAAAAGAGCGCGGGATCACGATTCTCGCGAAGAACTGCGCGGTCGAGTACGAAGGCACCCACATCAACATCGTCGACACCCCGGG
>DATEJU010000064.1:0-10950 GCA_035277805.1 Paraburkholderia sp.
GCTGCGGTCCGTCCGCCCCGGACGGGTGGGAGGCATCCGGGCTTATTACGTTCGAAATGGGTTGTGCGCAGGGCTTTATATCACGAAAATAGCTGGATTCGGACTAGCACATTCCTTGACCGCCCATCCGGCGGACCTGCCAGGCGCTGAAAACACCCTGTAAGCTCCTGATTCGAAAGCGTCTTTGCGAAAAAATCTCATGCCTCGCCCCCTCTCTGCCACGATCCATACCGCCGCTCTCGCCAATAATCTCGCCGCCGTCCGCAAATACGCGCCGCAGTCGAAAATCTGGGCCGTGGTCAAAGCCAACGCCTACGGACACGGGCTCGCACGCGCATTTCCCGGCTTGCGCGCCACGGACGGCTTCGGCCTGCTCGACCTCGAAGAGGCCGTGAAATTGCGCGAGCTCGGCTGGGCCGGGCCGATCCTGCTGCTCGAGGGCTTCTTCCGGCCGACCGACATCGACGTCATCGACCGCTACAGCCTCACCACCGTCGTCCACTGCGACGAGCAGTTGCGCATGCTCGAAATGGCGCGTCTTTCGAAGCCGGTCAACGTTCAGCTGAAGATGAACAGCGGCATGAACCGGCTCGGCTACACGCCGGAGAAATACCGTGCGGCGTGGGAGCGTACGCGCGCTTGCGCCGGCATCGGCCAGATCACGTTGATGACGCACTTTTCGGACGCCGACACGCCGCGCGGCGTCGGCGAGCAGATGGCCACGTTCGAGCGCGGCGCGCAGGGCATCGCGGGCGCGCGCAGCCTTGCGAATTCGGCGGCCACGCTCTGGCATCCCCAATCGCATTTCGACTGGGTGCGCCCGGGCATCATTCTGTATGGCGCTTCGCCCTCGGGCGTGGCTTCGGCGCTCGACGGCGTCGGCCTGCAGCCGGCCATGACGCTCGCCTCCGAGATCATCGCCACGCAGACGATCGCCGAAGGCCAGACTGTCGGCTACGGCTCGATCTTCACGGCGCGCCAGCCGATGCGCATCGGCGTGGTGGCCTGCGGCTATGCGGATGGCTATCCGCGCGTGGCGCCCGAGGGTACGCCCGTGATCGTCGACGGCGTGCGCACGCGCGTAGTGGGGCGCGTCTCCATGGACATGCTCACGGTCGATCTCACTCCGGTGCCGGGTGCGGGCGTGGGGGCGCGCGTCGAGCTGTGGGGCGCAAACCTGCCGATCGACGATGTCGCGCAGGCTTGCGGCACGATCGGCTACGAGCTGATGTGCGCCGTCGCGCCGCGCGTGCCGGTGCGGGCTGAATAACTAAACGAGCTACAACCAGAAACAAGCACCATGGCAAAAAGCATGGCGAAGGCGAAGACGCTCTATATCTGTAGCGAATGCGGCGGACAGGCGCCGAAGTGGCAAGGGCAGTGCCCCGCATGCGGGGCGTGGAACACGCTGGTGGAGAGCATCGCCGAGCCGGCGGGCAATCACCGCTTTCAGTCGCTCGCGAAGAGCGCGCCGGTGCGGCGTCTGGCCGACATCGAAGCGTCCGACGTGCCGCGCTTCACCACCGGCGTCGGCGAGTTCGACCGCGTGCTGGGCGGCGGGCTGGTCGCGGGCGGCGTGGTGCTGATCGGCGGCGATCCGGGCATCGGCAAGTCCACGCTGCTCCTGCAATCGCTCGCGCAGATCGCAGCCGAACGGCGCGCGCTCTATGTGAGCGGCGAAGAGTCCGCGGCGCAGATCGCGTTGCGGGCGCAACGGCTTGCGCTGCTCGATCCGGGTTCGAAGGCGAGCGAGCTGCAACTGCTCGCCGAAATCCAGCTCGAAAAGATCCAGGCGACCATC
Source organism: Paraburkholderia sp. (assembly GCA_035277805.1). Classification (GTDB taxonomy): domain Bacteria; phylum Pseudomonadota; class Gammaproteobacteria; order Burkholderiales; family Burkholderiaceae; genus Paraburkholderia. Next base: position 1,802 of record DATEJU010000064.1, read on the forward strand.
GAGGCCGAAAGACCCGACGTCGCCGTGATCGACTCTATCCAGACGATCTATTCCGAGGCGCTTACGTCTGCGCCCGGGTCGGTTGCGCAGGTGCGCGAGTGCGCCGCGCAGCTCACGCGCATCGCCAAGCAGTCGGGCACGGCCATCATCATGGTCGGCCACGTGACCAAAGAGGGTAATCTCGCGGGACCGCGCGTGCTCGAGCACATCGTCGATACGGTGCTGTACTTCGAAGGCGACACGCATTCGTCGTTCCGGCTCGTGCGTGCGTTCAAGAACCGCTTCGGCGCGGTCAACGAGCTGGGCGTGTTCGCGATGACCGAGCGCGGGCTGCGCGGCGTGGCGAATCCGTCAGCGCTGTTTCTCTCGCAGCACGAGCAAAGCGTGCCCGGCTCTTGCGTGCTCGTGACGCAGGAAGGCTCGCGGCCACTGCTCGTCGAGGTGCAGGCGCTCGTCGATACGGCCCAGGTGCCCAATCCGCGCCGGCTCGCAGTCGGGCTGGAGCAGAATCGCCTCGCGCTGCTGCTGGCGGTGCTGCATCGTCATGCCGGGATCGGCTGCTTCGATCAGGACGTTTTTCTGAACGCGGTGGGCGGCGTGAAGATCACCGAGCCGGCCGCCGACCTCGCCGTGCTGCTCGCGATTCATTCATCGATGCGTAACAAGGCGTTGCCCAAGGGCCTGATCGTTTTTGGCGAAGTAGGGCTCGCTGGCGAGATCCGACCCTCGCCGCGCGGCCAGGATCGTCTGAAGGAAGCGGCCAAGCTCGGTTTTACCTGCGCGCTGATTCCCCGCGCCAATGCGCCGAAGCAGCCGATCGACGGCTTGAACGTGATTGCCGTGGAGCGGATCGAGGAGGCCATCGACCGGGTGCGCGAGCTGGAATAGACGGGGCGCAATGGCGCGGTCTGTCGCGTAATGATTTGTAACAACCCTGGTACGCACTGTAACCTTTTCGTTTCGCGATTTCCCTATGCTTGCGCGGATGTTCAACCCCGCATCCAGCGGAAAGGATAGCGACTTGAAACAGACAGAATTGTCAATCGGCGGTAGTTCGATCGTCGTGCGCGGCTGCCGGGTCTCCGAGCCGCTCTTGCAGCCCTGGGGCAGCAGCTGCCGCATCGTCGAGTGGATCGACGGCGACGGCCGCATTTCGCGTCAGGTGGTGGCAGGCAATGTCACGGCGGCGCAGGTACGCAGCACCATTGCGCATCACGTGGAAGGCCGCAAGCACGTGCTCTACGACGACGAACGGGCACCGCGCCAGACTCTGCCGCGCCGCTAAGCCGGCGTCTTCACCTCATTCATCCGTCAATCGTGAAAATGGGCGCTTGATGCTCCGCTTTGGAGTCGTCAAGCGCCCATTTTCGTCTTCCTGCATTTCCCTCAACCCCACGGGCCATAGCTGAACGGCTTCTTGCCAGGCGGCTCGCCAGTCTGCGCCGGGTTGCTCCCGGGCGCAGCCGTGCCGTGGCCGGCTGCGCGGCGCGCTGCGGCTTCGCGCTGGGCGGCGGCTTCGTCCAGCAGCGCTTGCAGGACTTCGGGATTGAAAAGCGGATGGTTGGCGGCTTCGCCAGGCGTGAGAACGGGCGAAACACAGCAGTCGATCGCTTCGAGCCGGTCTATCCACGTCTGCAGCGTTTCGCTGGCGATGAGTGCGGCGAGTTCGCGCGTGAGCGCCGCCGCGTCGGAGCCGCCGGGCGCCTGACCAAGACTCCAGTGCCGCTGGGCCCAATCCTCGCGGCCGATGGCCGTGCACAACGCCTGCCAGAACTTCAGTTCGAGCGCGCCCACGGCGAGCCAGCGCTCGTCCAGCGTGCGGTACAGGTTGTAGCAGGGCACGCCGCCGTTGAGCAGGCCGCCGCCGGGCTGGAGTGCCGCCGCGTCGTCGTTGGCGAGGGCGACCTGGGCCATCACGTTGTGCGCATGCGCCTGGTGCGCCATGGAAACGTCGACGAAGCGGCCTTCGCCGCCGCGCGCCACGTGCCAGAGTGCGGCGAGGATCTGCGCGAGCGCGGCCTGGGCGCCGCCGAGCAGATCGGCGATCTGGAAGTTCGGCAGCACGGGCTCGCCTTCGCGCGTGGCGATCTGATCGAGCACGCCCGCATAGGCGATGTAGTTCAGGTCGTGGCCCGCCCGGTCGGAGAACGGACCTTGCGCGCCATAGCCGGTGATCGCGCAGTAGACGAGTTTGGGATTGTTCGCGCGCAACGTTTCGTAGCCGAGGCCGAGCCGCTCCATCACGCCGGGGCGAAAGCTTTCCACGAGCACGTCGGCGTCGCGTGCGAGCGCAAGCAGTACCGCGCGGCCGCCTTCGGACTTGAGGTCGAGCCGCGTCTCGCGCTTGCCGCGGTTGACGAGCCGGTAGAACGCGCCCGGGCGGCCCGCGATCTCGTCTTCCGCGCTTTGCATCATGTTGCGCGCCGCGTCGCCGGCGCCGGGCGGCTCGATCTTCAGCACATCGGCGCCCATTTCCGCGAGGCGCAGGGTGGCCACGGGCCCGGGCAGGAGGCGGGTCAGATCGAGAACGCGTAGGCCCTGCAATGCGGCGGGTATCGACACTCGTTTGGCTCCTGAGAATGACGCTGACTACGACACTGGCAACAAGACACACGAACGCGCTGGCGAAGACACGGACCCGGTGGCTGGCGCGTGCGCAAACCGCGCTGCACGAGCCCGCAAGGCGTCAGCCGATTTGCTCGAGCTCCTCGTGCGCATCGAGCCATTCGGCCTCGAGCGATTCGAGGCGCGCCTGGACTTCGGCCTGACGGCGGATGGCGTCGGTCAGCCGCGTCTTTTGCGCCGGCTCGTAGCTGGCGGGGTCGGCGACGAAGGCGTCCAGTGTGCCTTTTTCCGCGTTGAGCATATCCATCTCTTTTTCGATCTTGCCGATCTTCGCCTGCAGCGGCTTTTTCAGATGAGAGAGCCGCTGACGCGTTTCCGCTTCCTGGCGACGCTGCTCCTTGCGGTTCACGCCGGCGTCGGCCTCGCTTGCGCCATCCAGTGCATTTGCCGTGCCGAGCGCCGCACTCTTGAGCGCCGCGCGCTGCTCGGCGGCGTGCTGGAGCAGCCAGTCGCGGTAATCGTCCAGATCGCCGTCGAACGGCTGCAGGCGGTGCCTGGCCACCAGCATGAACTGGTCGGTCGTGGCGCGCAGCAGGTGCCGGTCGTGCGAGACGAGGATCAGCGTGCCTTCGAACTGCGCGAGCGCCATGGTGAGCGCGTGACGCGTTTCGAGGTCGAGGTGGTTGGTCGGTTCGTCGAGCAGCAGGAGGTTAGGCTTCTGCCAGATGATGAGCGCAAGCGCGAGACGCGCCTTCTCGCCGCCCGAGAAGGGGGCGATGGGCGCCGTGGCCATCTCGCCCGGGAAGTTGAACCCGCCCAGAAAGTCGCGCAGTTCCTGCTCGCGCGTATCGGGCGCGAGGCGCGCGAGATGCTGCAGCGGCGTGTCGTCGGGGCGCAGCGTTTCCAGCTGATGCTGCGCGAAATAGCCGATCTGCAGGCCCTTGCCGGTGCGCAGTTCGCCCGAGAGCGGCGCGAGCGTTGCCGCGAGCGTCTTGATGAGCGTGGATTTACCTTGCCCGTTCGCGCCGAGCAGGCCAATGCGCTGCCCGTTCTGGATCGACAGCGAGACGCCCTCGACGATGGGCGTCTCGCCGCCGCCATCGGCACGGTAGCCGCAACGCACGCCGTCCATCACGAGCATGGGGTTGGGCGCGGAATCGGGCGCGCGAAACTCGAACGTGAATGGCGAGCTTGCATGCGCGGGCGCGATCAGCTCCATCTTCTCCAGCGCCTTGACGCGGCTTTGCGCCTGGCGCGCCTTGGTCGCCTTCGCCTTGAAGCGGTCGATGAAGCTCTGCAGATGCGCAACGGTTTTCTGCTGCTTTTCGTAGGCGCTTTGCTGGAGCGCGAGTTGTTGCGCGCGCAGGATCTCGAACTGCGAGTAGTTGCCACCGTAGCGCTTGACCTGCCGGTTCTCCAGATGGAGCGTGACGTTGCAGACGGAATCGAGAAACTCGCGGTCGTGCGAGATCACGACGAGCGTGCCGGGGTAGCGGTGGAGCCAGTCTTCGAGCCAGACGATCGCATCGAGGTCGAGGTGGTTCGTGGGTTCGTCGAGCAGCAGCAGGTCGGAGCGGCACATCAGCGCCTGGGCCAGATTCAGGCGCATGCGCCAGCCGCCCGAGAAGCTCGATACGGGTTGTTGCGTCTGCGCCATGGTGAAGCCGAGGCCGAGCAGCAGCGCCTCGGCGCGCGCGGGCGCGGTGTAGCCGTCGGCGTCGGCGAAGGCGGCGTGCGCTTCGGCTTCGGCAGCGCCGTCGTGGGCCGCCGAGGCAACCGCGATGCGCGCCTCGATTTCGCGCAGCGCGGCGTCGCCATCGAGTGTGTATTCGAGGGCGCTCTTTCCGACAGCGGGTGTTTCCTGGGCGACGTGGGCAATCTGCCACGACGGCGGCATCGAAAAGTCACCCGCATCCGCATGCAGTTCGCCGCGCAGCACGGCGAAGAGCGTGGACTTGCCCGCACCGTTGGCACCGATGAGGCCGACTTTTTCGCCCGGATTCAGGGTGAACGAGGTCTGCTCGAAAAGCGGCTTGGTGCCGCGGGCAAGGCTGAATTGATTGAAGCGGATCACGAGGGCGCCAGCACGGATAAAACGTAAAGCGCTATTTTAACCGGGGCGCGCAGGCTGGCCGGCGTCGGCCGGTCGGCTAACGCCAGACGCCGGCTTGGCCAGTCATTCGGCCAGGGTGTGGCCGGCAGGTTTTCTCACGTAAACTGGCGCTTTCGTTGGGAGAGCCAGATGTCGACGGTTTATTCGTTTTCGGCCGCGCCGCTCGGCGGCGGCACGCCGGTGGGCCTTGAGCAATATGCGGGCAAGATCATGCTGATCGTCAATACGGCGAGTGAATGCGGATTCACGCCGCAGTACGAAGGCTTGCAGAGGCTGCACCAGCAGTACGCCGCGCGCGGCCTCGCGGTGCTCGGCTTCCCGTGCAATCAGTTCGGCAAGCAGGAGCCGGGCGACGCGGCGCAAATCGGTGCCTTCTGCGAGAAGAATTTCGGCGTCACGTTTGCCCTGTTCGAGAAGATCGAGGTGAATGGGGCCAACGCGCATCCGCTCTACAAGTGGCTCAAGGGTGAGGCACCGGGGCTGCTCGGCATCGGCCGGATCAAATGGAACTTCACGAAGTTCCTCGTGGACCGCAACGGCAACGTCGTCAAGCGCTACGCGCCGGCCACGAAGCCCGACGCCATTGCAGCGGACATCGAATCTCTGCTGTAAAGGCCGCGTTGCGGCGCGCTACAGAATGGGCGCGAAGAGGCGGGCGAGATGCATCGCGATCTTGCGCCACGCATGGGCGTTGCGGTATTCGCTGCGGTCGATCTCGACGGTTTGCTCGAAGTCGCGCAGCAGCATCGCCTCGACTTCGGATGCAAAGCCGCGGTGCACGGTCAGCACCATGATCTCGAAGTTAAGGCGGAACGAGCGGTTGTCCAGGTTTGCGCTGCCGACGGCGGCGGCGGTGTCGTCGATCAGCACGACCTTCTGGTGCAGGAACCCCGGTTCGTAGCGGAAGATGCGGATGCCCGCGCGCACCGCGTCGAAGGCATAGAGCGTGGAGGCCGCGAACACCACGTAGTGATCGCGCCGGCTCGGGATCATGATGCGCACGTCCACGCCGCGCAGGGCTGCGAGGCGCAGCGCCGAGAATACGGCTTCGTCGGGCACGAGGTAGGGCGTGGTGATCCAGATGCGCTTTTTCGCGGCGTTGATCGCCTCGACAAAGAAGAGCGAGCAGGTCTCCTGGCGATCGGCGGGACCGGTGGGCATCACGAGACAGTACATGTCGTCGCCGTCGCGCGGTGCGAGCGCCGGTGGCGCGCAGCCCGGCAGCTCCTGGGTGACCCAGTACCAGTCTTCGGTGAAGGCGAACTGGATATTCGCCACCACGGGCCCGCGCACTTCGATATGGGTATCGCGCCACGGCGAGAGCGGCGGCTTCGCGCCCAGATATTCGACGCCCACGTTGTGGCCGCCCACGAAGGCGCGCTCGCCGTCCACCACCACGATCTTGCGGTGGTTGCGGAAGTTGAGCTGGAAGCGGTTGACGAAGCGCCGTTTGGTCGAGAACGGATGGACTTCGATACCGCCCGCGCGCAGGTCGTGCACGTAGCTCGCGGGCAGGTCGAAGCTGCCGATGCTGTCGTAGAGGAACAGCACGCGCACGCCGCGCGCCGCACAGGCGAGCAGGATGTCCCTGAGCATGTCGCCGAGCGCGTCGGCGCGCACGATGAAGAACTGCACGATCACGTAATGGCGCGCCTGCTCGATGGCGTCGAAGATCGCGGAAAACGTGGCCTCGCCGTTGACGAGCGTGCGCACCGTGTTGCCCGGCACGAGCGGCATGCCGCCCAGGTGCGAGAAGGTGCGGATCACGCGCGTGCTCAATTCGTCGGCAGGCCAGCCGCCCGTATTGGCGAGCCCGTCGGCCGCGCCGCCGGGCCGGCTCCAGTCGGGCACGTGCGCGCGTGAGCGCAGTGTTTCGTTGCGCAGCCGCCGCGCGTCCGCGTAACCCTCGAACTTGCTGCGGCCGAGGAACAGATACGGGATCAGCGTGAGGTAGGGCATCGTCGCGAGCGAGACGGCCCAGGCGATCGCGCCTTGCGAGGTACGTGTATTGAGGATGGCGTGGCACGCCGCGATCAGGCCGATCAGATGGATGATCGCGAGCAGGGTGCCAAGAGTTGACCAGTCGAATCGCATAAAGGCGCGGGACGCTACGGAAGGCGTGCGGCGCCTGGCGCGGCTGCGCGCCGTGTGAGGCGCCAAACGTCTATGCCGCGTCCATGCCGCGTGAGCCGGGAAACGTCCATCTTACCGAACCCTGTCGGGCGGCGGCGGTTCCGTTTGCACGCCGGCTTTGCGCTAATCGGGGGCGCGTGCCGGTGTGCCGCCGCGAGGCAGCGCTCTTGAGTGTCTTCGAGCGCTGCACGGCGGTTACAGCCCTTGATCGGCCTCAGACCGGCAGGTCGGCGGCCTGGATCAGGAACACTTGATCGTCGCCTGCGCTTGTCGAAAGCCAGACGAGTTCGAGACCGCCAAACGCGGCTTCCACGTTCGCGCGTTCGTTGCCGATCTCGACCACAAGCACCCCCTCGTCGGTCAACCAGTTGCGCGCTTCGCCGATGATGCGGCGCACGATGTCCATGCCGTCCACGCCGCCCGCGAGCGCCATCTCCGGCTCGTGACGGTATTCGGGCGGCAGTGCCTGCATCGATTCGGCGTTCACGTACGGCGGATTCGTGATGATCACGTCGTAGCGGCGCTCGGGCAGCGGCGCGTAGAGGTCGCCCTCGAAGAGCGCGATGCGCTCGTCGAGGCCATGCTCGTGCACGTTGCGCGCCGCGACTTCGAGCGCGGGCGCCGAGAGATCGACCGCGTCGACGTCGGCGTTCGGGAATGCGTGCGCCGCGAGGATCGCGAGGCTCGCCGAGCCCGTGCACAGCTCGAGCACGGCGCTCACTTGCTCCGGGTCTTCCACATAGGGCTGCAGACCGTCTTCGAGCAGCTCGCCGATGAACGAGCGCGGCACGATCACACGCTCGTCGACGTAAAAGCGCAGGCCATGCATCCACGCTTCCTGCGTGATGTAGGCAGCGGGCACGCGCTCGTTCGCGCGGCGCCCGATCACGCCAAGCACCTTGTCGATCTCCTCGGGCGCGAGACGTGCGTCGAGAAACGGATCGAGCAGGTCGAGCGGCAGATGCAGCGTGTGCAGGATCAGGTACGCGGCTTCGTCGTAGGCGTTGGTCGTGCCGTGGCCGAACGCGAGCTGCGCGGCCGAAAAGCGCGAAACGCCGTAGCGCAGCAGGTCGCGTACGGTGGAAAAGGTCGTGGCTAGCGGATGGGTCATGTTTTTACTCCAGCGGTATTCCAGCAGGCGCTTTTCGCCGTTCAGGCGATCAGTTGTTCCAGCACGCGGCGGTACACGTTCTTGAGCGGGTCGATGAATTTCACTTCGATGTGCTCATCGATCTTGTGGATGCTGCCGTTGGGCGGTCCGAACTCCACCACCTGCGGGCACATGCGCGCGATGAAGCGGCCATCGGACGTGCCGCCGGTGGTCGAAAGCTCCGTGCTTACCCCGGTCTCGTCGACGATCGCTTTTTCTAGCGCGTTCGAGAGCGCGCCGCGCGGGGTGAGGAACGGCAGGCCGCTCACGCTCCAGTGCAGGTCGTATTCGAGGCCGTGCTTGTCGAGGAGCGCGTGCACGCGCTTTTGCAGGCCTTCCACCGTGCTGGCCGTCGAGAAGCGGAAGTTGAACATCACGTCGGCATGGCCGGGGATCACGTTGGAAGCGCCGGTGCCGCTATGAATGTTGGAAACCTGCCATGTGGTGGGCGGGAAGTATTCGTTGCCGTCGTCCCACTTCTCGGCGACGAGGTCGGCCAGTGCCGGCGCGAGCAGATGCACCGGATTCTTCGCGAGATGCGGATACGCGATGTGGCCCTGCACACCCTTCACGATGAGCTTGCCCGACATCGAGCCGCGCCGGCCGTTCTTCACGCAGTCGCCGAGCGTGTGCGTGGAAGTGGGCTCGCCCACGATGCAGTAGTCCATCTTTTCGCCGCGCGCCTGCAGCGCCTCGACGACCTTGATGGTGCCATCGGTGGCGGGGCCTTCTTCATCGCTCGTGATGAGAAAGGCGATCGCGCCGCGATGCTGCGGGTGCGCCGCCACGAACTCTTCGCTTGCCACGACGAAGGCGGCGAGCGAGGTCTTCATGTCGGCGGCGCCGCGGCCGTAGAGCTTGCCGTCGCGGTGCGCGGGCTCGAACGGCGGCGAGCTCCATTGCTCGAGCGGGCCCGTAGGCACGACGTCGGTGTGGCCCGCGAAGGCGAGCAGCGGGCCTGCGGCGCCGGCCGTGCCGCGCTTGACGGCCCAGAGGTTGGTCACGCCGTTGGATTCGATCGTTTCGCACGCGAAGCCGAGCGCGCCAAGGCGTTCGGTCATGATGCGCTGGCAGTGCTGGTCGTCGGGCGTCACGGACGCGCGCGCGATCAGGGCTTCGGTAAGGGCGAGGGTGGCGGACATGAATGGACCACTTTCAATAAAAATGCCGGCGCCGCTGATCGAACAG
>DATEJU010000065.1:0-15194 GCA_035277805.1 Paraburkholderia sp.
GCTGGAAGGGCTCGAGAACGGCGGCTACTGGTACGAAGCCGACGGCTTCGGCTTCCTCGTGTTCGCGAGCCGGGCGCGCGGGCGGATCCTGCCCGAGTTCGGCGCGGCGCGACCCGGCATCAGCTCGCGGCGCGTCACGCGGCGCCAGGACGCCACCGGCGACCCGGCGCCGCGTCAGCAGTTGCGCTGAACGCCACTCAAAGACGCCCGACGCTCACGCGCCGGGCGTCTTTGTATCTGTTTGCCCTTGAATACCGCGGTCCGCGGCACGTGCGTTGCGCCACGCGTGCGGCCTAGCCGTGCCCGTCCATCTACCGTGGCATGCGGGCCGCCTCAACTGCCCTTGTAAAGACTCTGCAGACCCGTCTGCGGCGCGGTGCCGGATCGCGCATTGGCGGCGTTGCGCGGCGCGTCATGTGATGCGGGCGGGGAAGCCGCCTTCGCACCGCTGACGGGTGGCGGCATGGCGCGCATCTTCTGGCCTGGCGGCGGCGCCACCGGATGCTGGCGTATCTGCGCAAACAGCTGATTGCACGGCAGCGGCTTGTTGTTGCTCGGCGCGATGAGCGGAATGAGCGCCGCGAACGGATTGATGATCCCGAGCCCCACCATGGCGCCGCCGCGCAGCGCGAGCGCGGCAGCATCCACGCCCACGTGCGGATCCTTGAAGGTGCCCTTCACGTAGAGCGGCGAGCGCAACGAGAACACCCGGAAACCCTTGGTGTGCGGATGCACTTTCATGTCCATCGATTCGTCGCGCAGATCGATGGGGCCATCGAGGTCGATCACGGCGTCGTCGGTGTCGAGCGCGAACACGCGCGGATCGAGCACGCCGTTGGTCGCCACGAAATCGGCCGCCGCGCAATTGATCTTCACGTCGCGAGTCCCGAACAGCTTTTCGTACACCACGTTCGCAACGTTCAGACCCGCCGCCTCCATCAGCAACATGCTGATCTCGCCCTGCGTGACGAGCGCCTTCACCTCGCCGTTGGAGGTGGCGGCGAGCGCCGCCGGCGAATTGCCGGTGGCGGAGAGCGAGGCATCGCCGTTGACCTCGCCGAGCGCCGACTGCATCGACTTGAAGTTCGGGAACAGCTGCTTGAGCTTCAGATGACGCGCGGTCACGGTGCCGCGCGCCTTGAGCGGCGTGCCGCTGCCGTCGAGCGAAAGCCGCGCGGCGAACGTGCCGCCCGCCACGCCGAACTGCAGCGGTTCGAAGGCGAGCACGCCGTTGGTCAGCGTCACGTGCGTGTAGAGGTCCTGGATCGGCAGGCTGCCCTGCTTGACGATGCGCTTGCCGGTGAACTTCACGTCGGCGTCGATGGAGGTCCAGCGGTCGGTCTTGAACGGCTCGACGGGAATCACGCGGTCGGCGGGCTGCTTGACGGTGTCGCCGCGTTTAGCCTTGCTCGCCTTGCTGTCCGCGCCAATGATCGGCGCCAGATCGGAAAACTGCAGCAGGTTCGAAACGAGCTCCCCGGAGAGCAGCGGGCGCGGCTGACGCTGCTCGTAGACGAGCGTGCCGTTCAGGTCGCTGCCGCCCACGCGGCCCGTGAAATTCTCGTAGCGGAACAGGCTCGCGCCGCGGTGAAACTGGCCGACAAAGCGCCCTTCGGTCGCGTAAGGCGGCGTTTCGGGCAGCGTCACGCCGGTCAGCTTGTAGAGATGCGCCATGCTCTGACCTTGCAGCCAGAGGCGCAGATCGACGGCGGCGAGGTGCGTGGGATCCGTGAGCGTGCCGACGAGCGCGATATGCATGTCGCCGGCGCGCACGTCGGCCTGAATCGGGAACGGCCGCTTCGCGTCTTGCAGCGCGAGCACGCCGCCAAACTTGCCGTCGCCCGAGAGCGGCGTCTTGTTGTACGTGCCCTTGATCGTCCAGCCGATCGCATAGAACGGTTCGTTCGGCTTGCGGGCCGAAGAGGCGCTTGCCGCACTTGCGCCACTGGCCGCGCTCGTGCCGCTCGCGGCGAGCTTCGATCCGGTCCCTTGGGAAGCCACAGCGCCGCTCGCAGCCGAGGCACCGGAAGCGGCGGCAATCGCTCCAGACGCGCCGCTGGCGCCACTCGCGCCGCTGGCCGCCGCCTCGGACGCCTGCTCCTGCTCCGCCTGCTGCGCGAGCCGGCTCGCCCCCGCGCGCCCGATCACCTGCGCGGAGCCCTGGCGCGATGCCGCCTCCTGCTGCTCCATCACCGTGCCGATCGGAATCCCATGGCCGAGCAGGCTCACCACGATCTTCACAGCGGTTTTCGTCTGCTCGTCGTTCACCACGACGTTGCCGTCGGAGAACGTGATGTCGTGCAGATCGAGCTTCCACGCCGAGGGGCCGCCCGACGAAGCCAGCTTGAAGGTCCAGTTATTGCGGCCGTCGGCGAGCCGCTCGATGTCGATGGCCGGATTCACGAGATTGATCGCCGGAATCACGATGTCGTGCGCGAGCAGCGGCAGCACGGCCACCTCGAAATCGACCTCGTCGAGCGTGGCGAAGTGCGGCGTCTTCGTCCAGTCGGGATTCGCCACTTCGATCTGCGTGGCCGAGAAGCGTGGCCAGGGCACCCAGGCGCGCCAGCCCGTTTCGTTCGGTGGCTTGCGCCAGCCCACCTTGAGGTCGCCGACAATGGCAAACGGCCGCCCGATGGCTTCCGTCACTTTTTCGTTGACAAAGGGTCTGGCGCGATTCCAGTCGAAGGTGTAGATGAAGACGCCAAGCGCAGCAACGAGCAGGACGACAACCGCCACGAGCCATGCGAAGATCTTGGCGAGCGTGCGACCGAAACTGTGGGCCTTGGGTTGCGGTGACGTCATGCGCACTCCACTCCATGTTATGCATTGTTGTTTCGCCAACGATAAGCGCAGCAGCCTGCGTGCCCGGTTGTATCCGATTGCACCTGCGATGCACTGCATCACGGCGCACGCGCCGCCTCGCAGCCTACTTTGTTTACCATTCTCCGATGACTCATCAGAACGATTTGAGCCGCTCCGGCGTTGACGCGGCGGCCAGCGCGCCGCTCATCGAAGCAAAGCGCATCACGCGCCGCGACGCCCAGCGCGGCCAGATCTTGCTGCACCCCACCGATTTCGCGCTGCAGGCGGGTCAACGCGTCGTGCTCACGGGGCCGTCCGGCTCGGGCAAGAGCGTGTTGCTGCGCGCGCTCGCGCTGCTCGATCCGCTCGACGGCGGCACCGTTCACTGGCACGGCCGCGCTGTCACGCACGCGCAGGTTCCGCGCTACCGGCGCCACATCGCCTATGTGCGCCAGCGGCCCGCGCTGATCGACGGCACGGTGGAAGACAACTTGCGCTACCCCTATTCGCTTGCGGTCTATCGCGACACCGCCTTCGATGCCGCGCGCGTGCGTGCGCTCTTCGACGCGGCGGGCCGCGGGTCCGGCTTCCTTGCGCGTGACAGTGCCGAGCTTTCCGGCGGCGAAGCGCAGATCGTCGCACTGGTGCGCGTGCTTCAACTCGATCCTGAAGCACTGCTGCTCGACGAGCCCACTGCCTCGCTCGATCCCGAATCGGCGCGCGCGGTCGAAACCCTGATCGCACAATGGTTCGAGAGCGAGCGCGCCGCGCGCGCGACTGTCTGGGTCTCGCACGATCCCGCGCAGGCGCAACGCGTGGGCGAGCGCCACATCACGATGCGCGCGGGCGTGCTCGAAGAGCCCGCCTTTGCGCATGCGGCCATGGGAGCGCTGCGATGAGCCCCGGCGTGCTGCAGAACCTCGGCATCGGCGACGTCGCCATCGCGGCGCTGCTGGTGTTCGTCAACGGCGCCGTTTCGGTGCTGCTCAAGCTCGATCTCGAACGCCGGCTCGCATGGGCCGCCGCGCGCACCGTCGTGCAGCTGCTCGCGATTGGCTACGTGCTCGGCTGGGTGTTCGCGTTCAACCGCTGGTACGCGGTGCTGCCACTCATGGCGCTGATGACGCTCATCGCCGGCATCGCGGGCTCGCAGCGCGGCGCACGCACCTACTCGGGCCAGCGCGTGGACAGCATCGTGTCGATCTGGATCAGCGCGTGGCTCGTTGCGGCGGTGGGCCTGTTCGTCGTGATCCGCATTCGGCCGTGGTACGAGCCGCAATACGCGATACCGATCCTCGGCATGATTCTCGGCAATACGCTCACGGGCGTCTCGCTCGGCGTCGAGCGCATGATGCAGGAGCTCACGGCGCGGCGCGACCGCGTGGAGAGCGCCCTGGCGCTCGGCGCCACTCGCTGGGAGGCGGCCCAGGCGAGCGCGCGCGAAGCCGTGCGCGCGGGCATGATCCCGACGCTCAATCAGATGGCCGTGGTGGGCGTGGTGAGCCTGCCCGGCATGATGACGGGCCAAGTGCTGGCGGGACAGTCGCCGCTGCAGGCGGTGCGCTATCAGATCGTCATCATGTTCCTGATTGCGGCTTCGTCGGCGCTTGGCACCGTGGGCGCCGTGGTGCTCGCCTATCGCAAGCTCTTTTCGGCCGAGCATTGCTTTCTGGCCACGCGGCTCGTCGAGCGCGAAGCGCGCATCAAAGCGCGCGCCTGACGCGCCCGACGTGCCATTGCCGCTGGGCCGCACTCGCAGTACGCGCCGCTCACGTCATCAAGCCGCTCGCCGTGGCGCGCAGGCACCGCAAGTACGCAAAGGACCGCTCGCCGCAGCCGCAGCCGCAGCCAGCTAGCGTTGCGCCGAAATGCTCAACTGCGTGCCGTCGCTGAGCTTGAGCGTCTTGGCAGTACCGTTGGTCGGCATCGAGAAGTGCAGCACCTCGCTATGCGCGACCACCTCGGGGCACTGCGCGCCGGCCGCCGCCTTGCCGGTACGCGGCGCCTGGGCCCGGAAGCTCACCTGCACATTCGCCGTACCGTCCTTGGCGACGATGGGCGCGAGCCGCACCTGGGTCTGACGCACCATCGCACCGTTCGCGTCGAGCGGCAGCGAACTATAGTCAGGACAGCTTTGCGCGGCCGGCACCGCGCCGCCTGGCGGCGTGGTGCGCCAGGTGAAGTCATCGGTGTCACCCGAGCGCAGCGTGCGGGTTTCCTGAGAGTCGCCGTAGAGCTTCGACGTGACTTTCACCGTATAACGGATCGGGCCGTCAGTCGGGGTCTTCGATGTCACGTTGATCGGCGTCGAGGCGAGCGCCGGCAGCGCGATCGCGCAAGACAGGGCAACGGCGACATGGACAAGCGCCGCGCGAGTGCGGCGGGGGCGGCTGGAGCTGCTGCAAGGCATGCGTCACCTCCTGGCGGGAGCTGTCGCGGCCGCGATCGACGCGGTGCGGGCAGCACGTGGCGGAACTTCTACTGTCAGTCTAGCGCGCCGCGCGCTGCCTTGCGCCGGACGATGACGTCGGCTCGACCAGGTTTTATCCGGCTTGCCACGCGGCGCATTTTGTTAGCAATGCGCAACGTGTCTCCAGGCTCGCCCTGCCGCGTGCCTGCCGCCTACTGCACACCCCCGGCGGACATGCGCGCCGCATGAACGGCTCATGATCGCCGACGCGCCGCGCACTCGCTGGTACGCGGCGAAGTGCGTTCCAGCGCCGCCGGTCGACACCTACGCGCCGCCCTCCTCCAGCCGCAGCGTCAATTCGCTGCTGATCGACTGGCGCACTCGCGCATAGCGCGCCCACGGGTCCGTGCGTTTGACGTGCGCAAGACGCGCGTCGATATTCGCGAGCGTCCATTGCGCGCCGCCCGTCGTATCGGCGAGCTCGTCCCACGCAATCGGCACAGAGACGCCCATGCCGGGCCGCGCACGCACGCCGTAGGCGACTGCCGTACTGGCGCCGCGCACGTTGCGCAGATAATCGACGAAGATTTTTTTCTTGCGATGCTCGGGGCCCATGGTCGCCGCGAACTGCGTGGGCCAGCCCGAGGCGAGGCGCTGCGCCACGGCGCGCGCGAAGGCCCTGGCTTCGTCCCAGCCTGTGCCAGGCACGAGCGGCACGACGATGTGCAGTCCCTTGCCGCCGCTCGTCTTGCAGAACGCCTCGAGGCCGAGATCGGCGAGCACCGTGCGCGTGAGCTGCGCGGCCTCGATCATGCGGTCCCAGCCGAGCGCGGGATCGGGATCGAGATCGAACACGATGCGGTCGGGCGCTTCGATATCGGCGGCGACGGCATTCCAGGTGTGCAGCTCGATCGCGTCCATCTGCACGACGTGCACGAGCGCTTCGAGCGAGTCGATGGTGAGGAGCGGCGGATGGCCGGGATCGAGACCTTCGTGCTGCGCGACTTCGGGAATCGGCGAGCGTGCGCTGTGGCGCTGGAAGAAGAGTTCGCCGTCGAGGCCTTGCGGCGCGCGCACGAGCGAAACGGGGCGATCGCGCAAGTGCGGCAGCAGCCACGGCGCGGCACGCGCGTAATAGCGCACGAGATCGAGCTTGCGGGTGCCGCTGTCGACGTCGATGACGCGGCGCGCGCTAGTGATGCGTATGCCGGCGACTTCGCCGGTGGTGCCATGGCGGCCCGAAGAGGCTCGATGAGACCGAGGCGCCCGGGGAGTGGAGGCGCGCGGTGCGCGCTGGGCGGACGCGCTGGACGCGGTTTGCGCCGCGGCGTCCGGAGCCTCGGCCCGCGCGCCGGTCGGCGTTCGGGCGGTGCCCGTCTGGGCATTGTGAGCGTCCTGCATACCGGTTCCCCTTGCGGCCTCACTGGGCGCATGCGACGCGTCGCGCGACGCGAGTCGCGACACGTACGGTTGACGGCACGCGGCGACCGTCCCCCGTCAGGCGCCGCACGAGCTTTCATTGTGCCTAAAAAGACAGCTTTCGTCTCTGTAAGCTGCGATGTGGGCTGTGACACAGCCTGTGACAGAGGCTGCGAAGCGTGCTCTGAAACGGGCTCTGAAGCGGAGCCGCGCGCGCACGTCGAAACGGTACAATTCGCCTTTCGCCGCGTGCATCGGCCGGCATGACCGGTCTTTGCGCCCTTTTTCTCGATACCCGTCCGATCCGCCGCTTACCGGGCGCCATCCCGGGATCGTCAGCGCCGCTCACGTCATGAATCTCGTCATCCAGAGTCCCGCCCCGCTGCAAGCCGTCCACCACAAGCCGCTGCTCGCACTCGCGCGCGGCAGCCGCCTCGTGCCGATAGACGCACACGCAATCCGTATCGAAGACGCCGCGCCCGCGCAGCGCGCCGATCTCGACGTCTATTGCGGGACGCATCAGCTCGACTACGCGTTCGTCGAGCCGGGCCGCACGCTCGCCGGCTTCGGGCTTGTCGCCATGGACATGGACTCGACGCTCATCACGATCGAATGCATCGACGAAATCGCCGACTTCTGCGGCCTGAAGGCCGAAGTCGCCGCGATCACGGAAGCATCGATGCGCGGCGAGATCAAGGATTTCAACGAAAGCCTCACGCGCCGCGTCGCGCTGCTCAAGGGCCTCGACGCGAGCGCGCTTGAGCGGGTCTACGAAGAGCGCCTGCAGCTTTCGCCGGGCGCCGGGAAAATGCTCGCCGGCGCGAAGGCCGCGGGCCTGAAGACGCTGCTCGTCTCGGGTGGCTTCACGTTCTTCACCGAGCGGCTGAAGGCGCGCCTCGGCCTCGACTTCACCAACGCGAACACGCTCGAAATCGTGGACGGCAAACTCACCGGCCGCGTCGTGGGCGAAATCGTGAACGCGGATGTGAAAGCGCGCACGCTGCTGGAAACTTGCGCACAGATCGGCATCGAGCCGCGCCGCGCGATTGCCATGGGTGACGGCTCGAACGACCTGAAGATGATGGCCGAGGCAGGCCTTTCGGTGGCGTTCCGCGCGAAGCCCGTGGTGCGCGAGGCGGCCAGCGTCGCGTTCAACTTCGTCGGGCTCGACGGCTTGCTGCGGCTCTTCTGAGCCGGCTGAAACAGGTGCCGCGCAGGCGGCACGCGCGCCGCTGAAAAGACAACGGCCGCGCCTGTCCGGCGACAGGCGCGGCCGTTCGTTCTCTTGCCTTATTCTTGCGGGCCTCGCTGCGATGCCCCGCCCTCCAGTGTCGCGAGCGCGCGTTCGAGGTCGGCGCGCAAATCGGCTTCGTCCTCGAGACCGATGTAGAAGCGCACCAGCGTGCCGCGATGCGGCCACTGCCCGGCGGTGCGCATCGACGCGATGTCGTACGGCATCGCGAGGCTATGCGCCCCGCCCCAGCTCCAGCCGAGCGCAAAGAGCTCGAGCGATTCGCAGAACGTGTCGATCTGCGCGGGGCTATAGCGTTCGTCGAACACCACCGAGAACAGGCCGCCCGCACCGGTGAAATCGCGCTTGTAGAACTCGTGGCCCGGACAATCGGCGAATGCGGGATGCAGCATCGCAGCGATCTCACCGCGCGTCTTCAGCCACGTCGCGAGCGCGAGCGCCGTGCGGTCGTGCGTCTCGAAGCGCGCCTTCATGCTCGGCAGCCCGCGCAGGACGAACGAGCAGTCATCCGACGAGACGCCGATGCCCAGCCGCATGCGTGCCGCCTTCAGCTTCAGGTACAGATCGCGGTCCTGCGTGATCGTTGCACCCATCAGGACGTCGCTGCCGCCCGACTGATACTTCGTGAGCGCCTGCACCGAGATGTCGATGCCATGCTCGAACGGCTTGAACGCGAGACCCGCCGACCAGGTATTGTCGATCGCCGTGACGACATTGCGTGCGCGCGCGGCGGCAGTGATCGCGCGCACGTCGGGCACCTCCATCGTCACCGAACCGGGCGCTTCCAGCCAGATCAGCTTCGTCTCGGGGCGGATCATCTCCGCGATGCCCGCGCCGATCATCGGATCGTAATAGCGCGCCGTCAGGCCGAAATCGCGCGCGAGCCAGTCGCCGTGATCGCGATTCGGCGAATAGACGTTATCGGGAATCAGCACGTCATCGCCAGCCTTCAGGAGACCGAAGTACACGTTCGAGATGGCCGAGAGACCGGAGGGCTGCAAGAGCGCATGCTCGCCGCCCTCGATGGCGGCGAGGCGCTGCATGAGCAGCGCGGACGTTGGCGTGGCATGCAAGCCATAGCGCCATTGCGCGTCGTTGCGCCAGTCGAGCGAGCGCACCGCCTTGAGGTCGGGGAACACGACCGTCGAAGCGCGCGTGACGGGCGCGGCAAACGATTCGAAGCCGGGTGTGATTTCTTCTTCGGGATGAACGATGCGCGTCTGCAGCGCGCGGCTGGATTCGGATTTCGTCATGGTGGAAGGCAAGCGATAAAGGCGCTGAGGGTTAGGTGGCGCGGGACTGCTGAGCGTGCCCCTGAGCAGACCACTGAGCGAGGCCGGCAACGAAGCGAAACAGGAGCCGCAACGCGCGCCGCATGCGCAAGATTAACACCAGCGGCGAGACGGATCACCGTGACAGTCCAACACCGGCGGTCTCGTACAGAACGCTTATCGCTAGCGGCGCGCCGTTCGTCTCGCGTGTTACTCGCCGGTCACGAGATTGCCTACGCCGTTCACGGCCTGGCCGCCTTGCGGTGCGGATGCGGCGGCGGGCGCGGCCATCGTAACCGCACTGGCGGCATGCGCACCACCCACCGCGGGCGCCGACACCCCCGCCGCAAGTGGCTTCAGGTCGAACGGCTGCGGATTCGAGTCGTCGACTTCCATGCGATCGCCGGAAATCGAGCCGTCGGCCGCGAACGTGCCGACCCAGTTGCCCGTGATGTGCGTGCCGTCGTTCGACTCCTCGCCCTCGAGCGTGGAGCCGGTGCGATCGCCAGCGATCAGGATCACCTCACCCGTGTCGGTGAATTGATATTCGCCGTGCACGCCTGACTTGTCGTCGGGGTCGTCGGTCTTTGCGCCGAGCCGCATCACGATCGGCCGCTTGCCGAGCGTGCCCACGTATTGCGGGAGCCTGGCGAATTCGGGATTCGGCTTGAGCGACGAATGCACAGGCGCAGGTGCGCCCGGGGCATGGGCAGCGCCGGCCGTGACGTTAGCGCCCACGGCGCATGCCGCGAGCGGCAACGCAATCGCTGCCGCTGCGAGCCACGCGAGGCCGTGCGACGCCGCACCGTACCGTCGAGCCATGTTTGAGACTTTCGAGTTCGAAGCTTCCATCAGATTCATTCCTGCGCGGCGAGCATGCGCTCGACATCGTCGCGATGCGGAATCGGCGCGACGGCGCCATAACCGAGTGTCGAAAGCGCCGCGGCCGCGTTCGCATAATGCGCCGCAGCGAACGGATCGTCGCCGGCCACGAGCCGGGCGACGAAAGCGCCGCCAAAGCAGTCGCCGGCGCCAGTAGCGTCGACGGCGGCCACGACGCGGCCCGGCACGAGACGGCGCTCATGCGGCGTGGCCACGTAGGCGCCCTCCTTCCCGAGCTTCAGCGCGACGACGCGCGAACCCAGCGAGAGCAGGCGGTCGACGATCGCGTCGCGATCGTCCAGACCGGTCAGCACCGCGACGTCGTCCCAACTGGGCAGGCAGATGTCGGTGGCACGCAGCACCTCGGTCATGACCGCACGGGCGCGAGCGAGTGGCCAGAGCTTCAGGCGCAGGTTGGTGTCGAAACTCACCTGCACGCCATTCGCGCGCGCATGCTCAATGGCTGCGAACGCGGCGTCGCAGGTGGCTTCGCCGATCGCGACGCTGATGCCGGACAGGTGCAGCACGCGCGCAGCGGCCAGCGTGGCGAGCGGCAGATCGCCCGCCGCGTAGCGGCTCGCCGCCGAGCCCTTGCGCAGGTAATCGAAGGCATGGCCGTCGGGGCCGTGCGAGACGAAGTACACGCCGGTCGGCGCACCGGTGTCGACTCGCACCATCGATGTGTCGACGCCCTCCCGCGTCCACAGGTCGAGCAGCAGACGTCCGAACTGATCGTCGCCCACTGCCGAAACAAAGCCCGTGTGCGCGCCCTGGCGCGCCGCCGCGATGGCGAAGTTCGAGGTGTCGCCACCGAAGCCCTGCAGGTACTCCGGCTTGCCTTTCCCGGCCTGATTGAATTCGATCATCGCCTCGCCGTATGCGAGGATTTCCGGCGTCGCTGATGCCATGCCGATCAGACCTCGCCCCAGAGATCGTGGCCGTCCGCGCCGGTGATCTTCACCGAAACGAAGTCGCCGACCTTGTAGCGCTTCGACGCCTTGGCGGCAGGCGCGACGTAGACCACCCCATCGATCTCGGGCGCATCCGCCGCCGTACGGCCGATGCCGCCGTCGGGGTTGATCTCGTCGATCAGCACCTTGAGCGTCTTGCCGACCTTGCGCTGGATGCGCCTGGCCGACACTTCTTCGGCCACTTCCATGAAACGCGCGCGGCGCTCTTCGCGCACGTCGTCGGGCAGCGCGCCGTCGAGCTCGTTTGCGCTCGCGCCTTCGACCGGCGAATAGGCGAAGCAGCCCACGCGGTCGAGTTCGGCTGCGCGGATGAAGTCGAGCAGGGTCTCGAACTGCTCTTCGGTCTCGCCGGGGAAGCCGGCGATAAAGGTGCTGCGGATCGTGAGGTCCGGGCATATCTCGCGCCACGCCTTGACGCGCTCCATCACCTTCTCCGCATTCGCGGGACGCTTCATGCGCTTGAGCACCTCGGGGTGCGCGTGCTGGAACGGCACGTCGAGGTACGGCAGCACGTGGCCCTTGAACGGGCCTTGCGCCATGAGCGGAATGACTTCATCCACGCTCGGGTACGGGTAGACGTAGTGCAGACGCACCCAGGCGCCATACTGCGCGGCCAGTTCGCCGAGCGCCGCGACCAGATCGGTCATGCGCGTCTTGATGGGCTTGCCGTTCCAGAAGCCGGTGCGGTATTTCACGTCGACGCCATAGGCGCTCGTGTCCTGCGAAATGACGAGCAGCTCTTTCACGCCCGACTTGAAGAGGTTCTCCGCTTCGAGCATGACTTCCGCAACCGGACGCGAGACGAGATCGCCGCGCATCGACGGAATGATGCAGAAGGTGCAGCGGTGATTGCAGCCTTCGGAAATCTTGAGATAGGCGTAATGGCGCGGCGTGAGCTTCACACCGGCCGGCGGCACGAGATCGACGAACGGATCATGTGGCTTGGGCAGATGGCTATGCACCGCCTGCATGACTTCGCCTACGGCGTGCGGCCCGGTCACGGCCAGCACCTTGGGATGCACTTCCTCGATGAGATTCGTGCCGCTCGCGCTGGCCTTTGCGCCCAGGCACCCGGTGACGATCACCTTGCCGTTTTCGTTGAGCGCCTCGCCGATGGCGTCGAGGCTCTCCTGCACGGCTTCGTCGATGAAGCCGCAGGTGTTGACCACGACCAGATCGGCGCCGTCATAGGATCCCGAAATTTCGTAACCCTCGGCACGCAGTTGGGTAAGGATCTGCTCGGAGTCGACCAGGGCCTTGGGGCACCCGAGCGAGACCATGCCTACACGCGGTGCAGGATTACGGGAGGTCGTTGATTCAACAGGGTTTTTCACGTGTACGTCCGGATGTGGGGCGCAGGGCGAAGAATGCGCCGCGCGAGATCAAGCAGGTCGGCCATTTTACCCGTTTGACGTATCGAGCGGCGCGCCCTGGCTGGCTAGCATCGAGTGGAGTCAGGGTCGGAAGAAGTATCGACTTCGATCAACCTTCTGCGACTCGTTCTCCAATAGATTACGGCACTGCCGTATAATCCATCTCGACGCGCTCCATGCTCACGATCATCGAAACGGAAACGTTCCAGCGTTATGCGGCCGAAGTCTGACGAGACTCCGAACGCGAAGCGTTCATCACATGGCTTGCCGACACCCCCCTTGCCGGCGACGTGATCCCGGGCACAGGAGGTCTGCGCAAAGTGCGCTGGCGCCGCTTCGGGTTCGGCAAACGTGGTGGCACGCGCGTTATTTACTGCAACGTGCCGGGACACGGCTGCATCTGGCTCTTGATCGTCTACACGAAGGCGAAATTCGACAACCTGCCGGTGGCCTTTCTCAACCGGCTGCGCGAAGAGGTGGAACGTGGATAAGGAAATAGAACAGTTTCAGGCGGACCTGCTGAAGTCGGCCCGCGAAATGAAAAGCGGGCGCGCAGCGCGCACCACGCGGGTCGCGCCCACTGCCGCCGCGCTCGCGCGTGCCAAGGTCGGGCTTTCGCAGAGTGCCTTTGCGGCACTGCTCGGCGTGTCCACGCGTACGTTGCAGGACTGGGAACAAGGTCGGCGCCAACCAACCGGCGCGGCGCAGACCCTGCTGCGCGTAGCCGAGCGCCATCCGGAAGCATTGCGCGATCTGAAAACCGCTTGAGCGCTGCCCGGGCCCCATCCAGAGCCCGGTCTTCAAATACGCCGGCGCGCGGCTCACCGCTGCGAGCCGCGGTTCGCAGCGGTCACTGCCATACGGTCAGGCATTCAGACTGCCGGACATTTCTTACCGGCCGCCCTTACTTCTTCTCGTCGCCGCTGCTGCCGCCTTCGTTCGCGCCTTGTGCGGGTGCAACCGGCGGCACGGGCGGCACCGGCTTGAACGGGAAGCTGCTGAACATGTTCTTGGCCTGGTTTTGCATCTGCTCCTGCATCTGCACGAACATGTTCTTCGACTGCTCGATGTAGCTGGTCATCATGCCCTGCATCATCGGCGCCTGCATGTTCATGAACTGCGACCAGACCTCGGGGTTCATCGCGTTGCCTTCATAGAGGCTCTTCGACTGATCCGCGAGCTTGTTCTGGATGTCGATGAACGCCTGGATGTTTTTTTCCAGGTAGGTGCCCATCATGCCCTGCATCGCATGGCCGTAGAACCGGATGATCTGCGACAGCATCGACGACGAGAACATCGGCAAGCCGCCGCTCTCCTCTTCGAGAATGATCTGTAGCAGGATGCTGCGCGTCAGATCCTCGTTGCTCTTCGCGTCGATGACCTTGAACTCCTCCTGATCGAGCACGAGCTGCTTCACGTCGGTCAACGTGATGTAGGTGCTCGTTTCCGTGTCGTAGAGCCGACGGTTCGGATATTTTTTGATCAGTCGTTCGGCGGTTTTCTTTGTAGTCGTCATGTGTCGCCCTTGTAAGCGCCAACGCGCGACGGCCATTGCCATCGCGCGCTGCCTTCCAGCTGCGGAAACGGTGCCTGCCCCGGCGTGCAAACAGGTCCGCCCCCGCCGTCGATCCCTGCGTTGCCGCGCGCCCCTGTTACACGCGCGGCGCGCGGAATCAGCCCATGTGCAACCCGCCGTTCAGCGAGAAGTCAGCACCGGTTGAGAAGCCCGACTCTTCCGAGGCGAGCCACGCGACGATCGACGCGATTTCCTCGGGAGCGCCGAGGCGCCGCACCGGAATGGTCGCGACGATCTTTTCCAGCACGTCGGGACGGATCGACTTCACCATGTCCGTGCCGATGTAGCCCGGCGAAACGGTGTTGACCGTCACGCCCTTGGTGGCCACTTCCTGCGCAAGCGCCATCGTGAAGCCGTGAATGCCGGCCTTGGCCGTCGAGTAGTTCGTTTGCCCGAACTGGCCCTTCTGGCCATTCACCGACGAGATGTTGATGATGCGGCCAAAGCCGCGCTCGACCATGCCGTCGATTACCTGCTTCGTGACGTTGAAGAGGCTCGTCAGGTTGGTATCGATCACCGCGGTCCAGTCTTCGCGCGTCATTTTGCGGAACACCACGTCGCGCGTGATGCCCGCGTTGTTGACGAGCACGTCGATCTCGCCGACTTCGGCCTTGACCTTGTCGAACGCCTGCTTCGTCGAATCCCAGTCGCCAACGTTGCCTTCCGATGCGACGAAGTCGAAGCCCAGTGCTTTCTGGTCTTCGAGCCATTTGACACGACGCGGCGAGTTCGGGCCACAGCCTGCGACCACCTTGAAGCCCTGCTTCTCGAGGCGCTGGCAGATTGCCGTTCCGATGCCGCCCATACCGCCCGTTACATACGCAATACGCTGTGACATAAACCACACTCCATTATCGTTTTCCGGAGCGCCAACCGACGGCCCCGGCCTCGCCTCTGCCTGTTGCTCTCTTTACTGCATGCCGCCATGCGCCGCCTGAGCGCGAGGCGCATGACGTCGCATCAGGTCGAGTGGCCTCGTGTGCCGTCGCCAGCGCGAACTGCGTACGGTTCGCCGCCTGGCGAGCGTCCGGCGCTCAGTCGCGCTCGACCGCAAGCGCCACGCCCATGCCGCCGCCGATGCACAGCGAGGCCAAACCCCGCTTCGCGTCGCGGCGCTGCATTTCGTGCAGCAGCGTCACCAGAATCCGGCAACCCGATGCGCCGATCGGGTGACCGATCGCAATCGCCCCGCCGTTCACGTTGATCTTCGACGTGTCCCAGCCCATCTGCTTGTT